>PKQY01000001.1 GCA_017577895.1 Bacillota bacterium | reverse complement strand
GCATCTCTTCATGGGCCCGTTTCAGTTTCTTTTGGAAATCCTCGTAAAACTCATCCAGCAACTGAATCCATGGCATCCGGCCTTCTTCAATTAAGTCCAAGTTGGACTCCATCTGGGCCGTAAACTCCACATTCAAGATATCCGGAAAAAACTGCTCCATCTGTTCAATGACCAGTTCTCCCAATTCGGTCGGAACGAACCGTTTGTCCTCCAGCCGAACATATCCGCGCTTTTGAATCGTCTCCAAGATGGGCGCGTACGTGCTCGGCCGGCCGATGCCCAGTTCTTCCAACGTCTTGACCAACCGCGCTTCGCTGTAGCGAGGGGGCGGCTGGGTAAAATGTTGTTCCGGAGAAATTTTTTCCAATTCCGGCCGGTCGCCTTCTTCCAGCGGCGGTAAAAACCCTTCTTCTTCCACCTGATCGTCGGTCCCCTCGATGTACACTTTCATGAACCCGGGAAATTTCAACTTCGAACCGTTGGCACGAAACACGGCGTCCCCAGCCTTCAATTCCACCGTCACCGTATCCAGCACCGCCGATGCCATTTGACTGGCGACAAAACGCTCCCAGATGAGTTTATACAGGCGGTACTGATCCCGGCTGAGATACGGTTTGACCGCTTCCGGCGTTCGATAGACCGACGTCGGCCGGATGGCTTCGTGGGCATCTTGCGCCCCTTCTTTTTTCGCATATTGGCGCGGCCGGTCCGGCAAATACGCTTCGCCGTACTGCTCCGCAATGAAAGACGCCGCCTCTTGGCGGGCGGTCTCAGAAATGCGCGTGGAGTCGGTCCGCATGTACGTAATGAGACCGACGGATCCTTCT
The DNA here is from genome assembly GCA_017577895.1 of Bacillota bacterium. GTDB lineage: Bacteria > Bacillota > Bacilli > ZCTH02-B2 > ZCTH02-B2 > Bacillus_BB. The sequence goes on along the minus strand of PKQY01000001.1, from coordinate 107,820 downwards.
TTGCCTAGTTCGATGCCTTCATACAGCTGTTGGGCGACGGACATCGTTTTGCTGGCACGGAAATTCAGTTTGCGGGCCGCTTCCTGTTGCAACGAACTCGTCGTAAATGGAGGAGCGGGATGGCGGCGGCGTTCCGACGCTTTGACCGAATGGACGACCAGCGGTTGGTCGGCAATTTCGTTTAACAGCGCCTGGACATCCGCTTCTTGCCGCAACTCTTCCTTCTTGCCGCTGCGGCCGTAAAAACGGGCCTGAAAAGCCTGGCCGTCCTTTTTCAAATGGGCCGTGACCGTCCAATATTCTTCCGGCACAAATTGGCGAATCTCCCGTTCCCGGTCGACGATCAATTTGACCGCCACCGACTGGACGCGGCCCGCACTCAACCCTTTGCGCACTTTTTTCCACAACAGAGGGCTGATGTTGTAACCGACAAGCCGATCCAAAATGCGCCGGGTTTGCTGGGCATTGACCAAGTTCATGTCAATCGGCCGCGGACGTTTGAACGCCTCTTTGACGGCCTCTTTCGTAATTTCGTGAAACACGACCCGGCACGGCTCTTCTTCCGGCAATTCGAGCACATGGGCCAAATGCCAGGCAATGGCCTCGCCTTCCCGATCCGGGTCGGCCGCCAAAAACACCCGTTTCACCTTTTTGGAACTGTCTTTCAGATCTTTCAAGATGTTTCCTTTGCCCCGGATGGTGATGTATTTCGGCTGGAATTGATTGTCCACATCGACGCCCATCTGGCTTTTGGGGAGATCCCGCACGTGGCCCATGGACGCTTTGACCATATATTTTTTGCCCAAATATTTGCTAATCGTTTTTGCTTTTGCCGGTGATTCCACAATCACTAACGCTTCTGGCTGCGACATGCCATGCTCCTCCTGTCCACGCTACCCAAGGAATGAACACAAAACTTTTTCTATTATTAAATCATAAACCTTCCTTTGTCAAACTATGCTTCATCCGCGACAACGGTGAAGACCAGCTGTGGACCATCAGCGGCAGCGGACAAAATACGCCCCCGGCAACTGACGGACGACCTTCTTGAGTTGCAATTGCATCAGAATCGGATACAACTCGTTCCACGCCTTACCGGTCATCTTTTTCAAAACGTCGATATGGGTGCCGACCGCATCGATATGATCTAACACTTGGGATTCCTCGGGGGTTAACTCGATCAGCGGTTGACCTGCCGGTGCTTGGACGGCCCATGGATATTCTTCCAAAATGTCTTCCACACCGGTGACGATCTTCGCCCCCTCCCGGATTAACCGGTTGGTCCCGACACTTTGCGCCTGAAAAATCGGTCCCGGCACAGCAAAGACATCCCGGGATTGTTCCAGCGCAAAATCCGCCGTGATCAAAGCGCCGCTGTGCTGTCCCGCTTCCACGACCACCACTCCGTGGGACAAACCGCTGATCAGGCGGTTCCGTTGGGGAAACAGCCCCGCATGCACGGGCGTGCCCGGCGGGTATTCCGATAACAACAGCCCTTTTTCGGCAATGAGGCCGTACAACGTTTTGTTCTCCGGCGGATAAATCGTATCGATGCCGCAGCCTAAGACGGCAATCGTCCCGCCGGACCCCTGCAAGGCCCCTTTATGGGCTTCAGTGTCAATCCCCCGGGCCAAACCGCTGACGACCGTTAAACCGTGTTCCGACAACTGGCGGGCCAGCTTGAAGGCTGCCATCCGTCCATAGGACGTCGGGTTGCGGGTTCCCACCATGCCGATGGCCGGTGACTGCAACAGCTGGCGATGTCCCAATCCGTACAACACCCACGGCGGCTGGTGAATGTCCCGCAACAGCCGGGGATAGTCCGCATCCAACACAGTGATGACGAAGTAAGGCCACTCCTGCCGCCGCTCTTTCCACGCTCTTACACAATCCGGGCGCATCTTTTCCTGAATTGCCATGGCGATATTCGAACGAATGCCAAGGGCCCGAAATTGTTCCACAGGCCAGTCGGCCAACTCCTTTAACGAGGAAGTCGCTTGCACGAGGCGTTGAATCGTGCGCCAACCGACCCCCTGAACTGCATCCAAGGCGATGAGCCAGTCCCGTTCGTCCAGCGGCACCCCGATCCCCCTTCCCGCACGACGCTCAAACCCTAATCGCTTAAAATATTAAACGTGATTTAATATTCTAAAAACTTCAGTTGGCATGCCTTCCGGCATGCCTTTTGATTCCTTTATTTGACTTTCACGCGATCCAAAAGACCTTTTTCTTCCAGCACCGCCACCAACGTTGCCCCCATTTCCGCGGGCGTCGGCGCCACCCGGACACCGGCTGCCTCCAGTCGGGCAATTTTTTCTTTCGCGGTGCCTTGCCCACCGGAAATAATGGCACCGGCATGTCCCATCCGCTTGCCGGGAGGTGCCGTCTGACCGCCGATAAAGGCGACGACCGGCTTTTTCATGTTTTCTTTGATCCATTCCGCCGCCTTTTCTTCCGCATTGCCGCCGATTTCCCCAATCAGGATGACCGCTTCCGTATCCGGGTCTTCATTAAACAGTTTCAACACGTCGATGAAGTTGGTGCCGTTGACCGGGTCGCCGCCGATCCCCACCGCCGTCGACTGACCGATGCCCCGGCTGGTCAACTGGTGCACCGCCTCATAGGTGAGCGTGCCGCTGCGGGAAACGACGCCGACTTTCCCCGGCATGTGGATGTAACCGGGCATGATCCCAATGCGGCATTCTCCCGGCGTGATGACTCCCGGGCAGTTGGGACCGATGAGCCGCGTCTTCTTCCCTTCCAAAAACCGTTTCACTTTCACCATGTCCAAAACGGGGATGCCTTCGGTAATGCAGACCACCAGTTCGACGCCCGCATCGGCCGCTTCCATGATGGCATCGGCGGCAAACGCCGGCGGCACGAAAATGACCGACGCGTTGGCACCGGTTTTGTCCACCGCTTCCTGGACCGTGTTGAAGACGGGGATGCCTTCAACGGTCGTGCCGCCTTTGCCGGGCGTCACACCCCCGACGATTTTCGTGCCGTACTCCAACGATTTTTTCGTATGAAAAAGGCCCGTCGCCCCGGTAATGCCTTGTACAATGACCCGCGTATCGCGATTGACCAAAATGCTCATTTTCTACTGCACCTGCCTTTTTCATTCAATCACGTTTCTCGAACGCGTTCCGCTTTATTGCTTGACCAAAGAAACGATTTTTTGCGCCCCGTCTGCCATCGAATCAGCAGAGATGATGTTTAATCCCGACTGTTCCAGAATCCGCTTGCCCTGTTCCACGTTGGTCCCTTCCAGGCGAACGACCAACGGCCGATCCAGTCCCAATTCTTTCGCCGCCGCCACGACCCCTTCGGCGATGACGTCACAACGCATGATGCCGCCGAAAATGTTGACAAAAATCCCTTTGACGTTTTTGTCTTTCAGGATGATTTTAAACGCTTCCGTCACTTTCTCCTTGGAAGCGCCTCCACCCACATCCAAAAAGTTCGCCGGTTCTCCGCCGTAATATTTGATGATATCCATGGTTGCCATGGCCAAGCCAGCCCCGTTGACCATACAACCGATGTTGCCATCCAGGGCGATGTAGCTTAAGCCGTGCTTGGAAGCCTCGATTTCCCGCGGATCTTCCTCATCCAAATCTCTCAATTCCAACAGTTCGGGATGGCGGAACAAGGCGTTGTCATCAAAATTGAGCTTGGCGTCCAATGCCAACACTTGCCCGTCGCCGGTCACGACCAACGGGTTGATTTCGGCAATGGAGCAGTCTTTTTCCACAAAAACGCGGTACAAACCCATCATGAACTGAACCGCTTTGTTGACCAAGTGATTCGGAATGTTGATGGCAAAGGCCAATTTTCGCGCCTGATACGGCATCAAACCAACGGCTGGGTCAATTTCTTCACGGAAAATTTTCTCCGGCGTTTTGGCCGCCACTTCCTCAATTTCCGTGCCTCCTTCTTCCGAGGCCATCATGACGACCCGTCCTGTTTCCCGATTCAACACCAGGCCGAGGTAATATTCTTTTTGAATGTCGCATCCTTGTTCAATCAACAGCCGCTTGACTTCTTTGCCCTGGGGGCCCGTTTGATGGGTGACCAACACTTTGCCCAGCAAATCGGAGGCATATTGGCGCACTTCATCCAAACTTTTTGCCACTTTCACGCCGCCGGCTTTCCCCCGGCCACCGGCATGAATTTGAGCTTTTACGACACACACGTCGGTCCCCAAACGTTTGGCCGCTTCCACCGCTTCTTCCACAGAGAAAGCGACAATGCCTTCCGGAACGGCCACACCGTATGACCGGAGAATTTCTTTGGCCTGATATTCGTGGATATTCATCGACATCCTCCTCTTTCCAGACATCTCGGCACGTCGACCCGGTAAGAACCTGTTGGAAACTATCCCTTATTTTAGATCAATCGATAGAAAGAGCCAAGCAAATTCAATAAAAACCCGCCGTTGTCGTTGGACAACGACGGGCGTCATCCGTTCAGTCCTTGCGGTAGCTGGTGTCGTGCATCGGATGCATAAAGCGGGCCCCCGGCATAATGCCTTTTTCCAGTTCTTTATTTTCCACCGCCGTATGCCCGAAGTCATTGTCTTCATCTACCCACCGATCGTCGGCCATGACCGCCGGATCGGTATCCACAGTCCAATGGCGCAGCGGATCTTCCGATACACCCGGACGGGGATCATGCTCTTCGGGCTGCGGTTGACGCGGTGACCGTTTCATGGGCCAACAGCCTCCTTATTCCTTTTTACCTTAACATGCGTCACCGGCACCCGACCTATCCTTTTTCGCCCGTTAGCCGCTATACGGACACGCCGATCACATGTTCCAGTGACGGCCGGTCCCCTTGCCAATCGATGAAAATGCAGTCGAAGCGCACCGGCATCGCATGCAGCCGTTGGCGGACGATGTACTCTTCTGCCACCCGCCGCATTTGCCGCCGTTTGCGCTCGTCCACCGCTTCCTTGGCAAAACCGTAATAGCGGCTTCGTTTGGTCCGGACTTCGACGAACACCAACCATCCGCCCTTTTCGGCCACCACGTCCAGCTCGCCGCGCTGCCCCCGCCAATTGACCGACCGTATGGCGTATCCGTTTTCTTCCAAATACCGCCGGGCCAACGCTTCCCCGGCCTTACCCGCCCGCTGCCGGTCATCATTCGTCGTCAACAGCCTCACCCTTGTCCAACCGGTATACAAAAGCGAGAATTTCCGCCACGGCCTGATACAAATAAGGCGGGATTTCTTGTTGCAACTCCAGCTGATACAACACTTCCACCAGCGCGGCATCTTCCACGACAGGCGTATTGTCGCCCGCCCGTTTTAAAATTTGTTCGGCCAGCCAGCCTTGACCTTTGGCCGTAACCCGGGGAGCCCTGTCTTTTCCCCGCTCGTAACGAAGAGCGACGGCTTTCTTCGGCGGTTTTAACATCGCACATCCATCCCTTCCGAAAACCAGCGGGAAACGGCGGTGGATGCCGCATCCAGCCGTTGCCAGGTCACTTGTTGCACGGAATACCCTAATTTTTCCAAAGCCTGGTGCAACCGTTCCTCCTCCCGCTGACGAAGCGCTGCCGGAACCGGCTGCGTGGTAAAAATGGTCAAAAACAAGCGCGTCTCTTGCCAATATAGCCGGATCTGGGTTTCCTTTAAACGGGGCATTTGCAGCTGCATCAACAGGTGACCGGCCGGCGGCTGGCCGTGGCGGCGTTCCTTCGGCACCGCCAATTGCAGCCAACCGTACACGGGCAACCAAGGCGGCAACGGAAACGAATAAAACGCCCACGCGTCACCGTGCGTCACGGGAAATTGCAACAGCGCATGCCCCAATAGGACGGCACTGGCTTCCCGGTTTGGGGTCAGGTTTTCCGCGGACGCTCCTGCCCTTTCGCCGGTACGAAGGGCCTGCAACACGATTTTCCGCCACCAGTCCAGCCGAAAGGCCGACGTATCCGCCGCCTCAGCCTTGAACAAAGGCGACAATGCCGGCGCGTTCGTCAACAGCGCCCGCTGTTGCCGCGGGTCGGAAAGCGCCCGGTAAACGGCGTAAAACAGCGGAAAACGAAGCGGAAATCCGCGCAGTTGTAACTGGACCGCCGCCTGCAAGCCCTGTTCGTTCAAATATTGGCCCCGTTGCCAATGATGCAGTTGTCGCAACATTCGGGCGTCAAAAGGCAGTCGTTGTTCCAACATATACCGGACCGCCCGCAAAAGCCCTTCGGTGACCGGCAATTTCAGCGCCCGTAGTAGCCTGGCCCCGTCTTCGTCCTGAAGCGTCGCTTCCGACAACAGACGAAAATGTACGGGCGGCGAAAGCCGCTCGACCTCGAGCCAGACGCTGCGGCCGGCGGGCAAAGAAGTTTTCAAGGCCGCCCATAGGACGTGATCCTCCACCTGAACCCGCGCCCAATCGGCGGACGATTCCAAAATCGTCGCCCGGACCACTTGTCCGGGAAAGAGCCGCAAGGTAGAAGAAGCCATCCGTTCTGCCGGCCCTGGCTCCACCTTCGTCCCTTTGGACACGCTGCGATCAGACTCCGGCCACCGCCGCGTTGGATGGAGCAACCAGGTCAACAATTCGTCAAGCATGATGTACTTCCCTGATTTCCGGCAAAATTTTTTTGAGAAAACTGCGGCGGTGATGGGGACTGGGTCCCCGCAGCAAGATTTGCTGCCGGTGATACGCTGTTGCGTACCCTTTATGTTGAGCGATCCCGTACCCCGGATCCCGCTCCTCCCACTGCTGACAAAGCCGATCCCGGGTCACTTTGGCGACGATGGAAGCGGCGGCGATGGCCTGACTGAGTTGGTCACCGTGGATGATGGACTGCTGCGGCCATGGCCCATCGATCTGTTCGGCATCGACGAGCACATACTGCGGGCGCACCGAAAGCTGTTCCACCGCTTGGCGCATGGCCATCCGCGTCGCCTGTCGGATGTTGATGCGGTCGATTAACCGTTCATCGACACAACTGATGCCAATGGCCACCGCCTTGGCACAAATTTCCTCAAACATCGCTTCCCGCCGCTTGGGCGACAACTTTTTGGAATCGTCGATGCCGGGAATGGTCACCCGGGGCGGTAATACGACGCATGCCGCCACGACATCGCCGTACAGCGCTCCACGGCCGGCTTCATCAACACCGGCAATCCAATCGATGCCTTGTGCCCACAATTGTTCTTCAAACCACCCCATGAACTTTTTCCTCTCCCTCGTGAACATCCCCATGCGCCGGGGGCCACTCCAACGTGATGCGGCCAATTTTCCCGGTGCGCAAATCGTGCAAAAATACGGCGGCCGCCTTCTCGAAATCGACGGCTCCCCCACTCATCAAACATCCCCGTTGCCGTCCAATGGCTTCCAGCCACGCCAACGGTTCGGCATCCTCCTCCGGCAAGCGGTACCGTTGGAAAAGCAGGGATGCATACCGTTCCCGAAGCAAACGGAGGGCATACAGGGCGACCTCGGTGACATCTAAAATCTCGTCCTTGATGGCGCCTGTTACCGCCAACCGGTAGCCGACATCGGCATCTTCAAACTTCGGCCACAAGACGCCTGGCGTATCCAATAACTGCAGTTTGCCTTGTACGGAAAACCATTGCTGTTGCTGGGTCACTCCCGGCCGATTGCCCGTCTTGGCCGCCTTGCGGGACAACAGACGGTTGATGAGCGTCGACTTGCCCACATTGGGAATGCCCAAAATCATGGCGCGAATCGGAGGTGGCTTGACGCCCTTTTTTTGCCAAGCCTGCCGCTTCTCCCTCAACAGCACTTCGCATTGGGGGACAATTTTGGCCACGCCGGCTCCACTGACGGCATCCAATGGCAACACCGGCTGTTTAGCCTGGGCAAACCATGCCATCCACGCTTTTGTTGCTTCCGGATCCGCCAAGTCGGCTTTATTGAATATGACGAGCCGGGGCTTTGGGCCGATGATGGCGTCGATCTGCGGATTGCGGCTCGATGACGGTATCCGGGCATCCAACAGTTCAAACACCACATCCACTTGTTTTAGCCGTTCCCGAATGAGCCGCGTGGCCTTGGCCATGTGGCCGGGATACCACTGCACCATTGGCACCACTCCTAAGTTTGAACGGTCCGTCATTCCTTAGTTCAACCAGCGAAAGGAAGACAACGGCCAAAACACCAGATCGGCCCGGCCTACAATTTGTTCTTTTGGAATCACCCCGATCATCCGGCTGTCGAGACTGTTGCGACGGTTGTCTCCCAACACGAAATACGCCCCTTCCGGCACTTTTGTCGGCCCGAAATCTTCGGTCAACTTCAGGCCCGCTTCCTGGGTTTTGCGCCGATATTCGTCCAAATACGGTTCCGGAACTTCCTTTCCATCAATATACAGACGGTCGTCCCGCACTTCCACGGTTTCACCCGGCAATCCGATGACGCGCTTGATATAGTCCCGATTTTGGGTGGCGTGAAAAACGACAATATCTCCCCGTTGCGGTTCGCCCCACAAATATACAAATTTTGTGACAATCAGCCGTTCACCGCTGTGCAACGTCGGGGCCATGGACTCCCCGTCGACAATGAGCGGCGCGAACAAAAAGGTGCGGATGAGAAAAAACAAGACAATGGCCAACAAAAACGCTTGAAGCCATTCCTTTGACTCCCGCCAAAGGCGATGTCGTTCGGTGACCAAAGCCGGTTCTCCCGCCATTTCCACCGGACGGTTGTCATGACCCTCGCCCACTTTCCGTTCGTCCATGCATGTTCCTCCCCATTCGATTCCATTCAATCATACAAGAAAAAGGAATGGACGGCAAATTTTTGGCGGGACAGAAAGTGTACATCCGGACAAAAAAAGGGCTTGCCTGGCAAGCCCTCGGGTAACTCTTGCTGTCGATTATTTGTGAACATCTTTGATACGGGCCGCTTTCCCGCGCAAGTTTCGCAAATAGTACAGTTTGGCCCGGCGCACCTTCCCTCGGCGCACCACTTCGATCTTGTCAATCTTCGGAGAATGCAGCGGGAATGTCCGTTCAACGCCGACGCCGTTGGACACTTTCCGCACCGTAAACGTCTGACTGATGCCGCTGCCCCGCTTTTTAATGACGACACCTTCAAACACCTGAATCCGTTCCCGCTGTCCTTCCAGCACTTTCACGTGCACCCGCAGCGTGTCTCCGGGACGGAAATCGGGGTGATCGGTGCGCAGCTGATCTTTCGTGACTTCGCGAATGATATCCATCGGTTTCCCTCCTTTCATTCCCCTTCCGTGGAAGGCCGTTCCTGTTCTTCCCGGCGGATTTCATCGAGCAAGACCCGATCCGTCGGCGACAGCTCCACTCGGGCTAATAAGTCCGGTCGCCGCTGGAGCGTGCGGCGCAAAGCCTCCTTTCGGCGCCATCGTTCGATTTCGGCATGATGTCCGGAAAGGAGCACCTCCGGTACCCGCCATCCCTGAAACTCGGCCGGTCGCGTGTAATGGGGATATTCCAGCAAACCGGACACGTACGACTCTTCCTTCAAGGACGCCGGGTTGCCGACGACGCCGGGGCAAAGCCGCACGACGCTGTCAATCAGCGCCATGGCCGGAATTTCGCCGCCGGTGAGAATAAAATCGCCCAAAGAAATCTCGTCGGTGATCAAGTGTTGGCGAATGCGCTCATCATACCCTTCGTAATGGCCGCAAATGAGGATCAAACGGTCAGCGGCGGCCAGTTCTTCCGCTTTCGCTTGCGTATACGTTTCCCCTTGCGGGCACAACAAAATCACCCGGGTGGACGGCAACAACTGCCGGACCGAACGCCGATCGGGCGGAAACCCCAACAGATGAGACAAGGCATAATAAATCGGTTCGACCTTTAACACCATGCCTTGCCCGCCGCCGTACGGCGTGTCGTCGACGGTGCCGTGCTTGTTTTGGGAAAACTCCCGGAAATTGACGAGACGGATATCCACCAAGCCCCGCTGGATTGCTTTGCCCAAAATGCTGGCCTGCAAAAACCCCGTAAACATCTCCGGGAACAAGGTCAGCACGTCGATTCTCATTCTTCATCCTCCAGCAATCCAGGCATGGGGTAAATGACGATGCGTCGGGCCGTGACGTCAATCCGTCGAACGACATCGTCGATGTAAGGGATAAGATATTCTTTTTGTCCGTCACGGACCACCCAGACGTCGTTGGCGCCCGGCCGGAGAATGTTCTGTACGACACCGATGTCGCGTCCATCAGTGGTCCACACCCGGCAGCCGATAATGTCCCGAAACAAATATTCCCCTTCCGCCAACGGCAATGCCTCATCGGCCGGCGCCCACAACTCGGACCCTTTGAACGGCTCCACGGCGTTCAGCGAATCGAAATCGGCAAACTTCAACAGCCACCACTGTTTGTGCGGACGGGAACGCTCCACGACCACCGTCCGAACTTGACCGCCCGGTTTGGTCGTGGGTTTGAGCAACAACTGCTTTCCCGGCGCAAAACGGACATCGGGAAAGTCGGTCAACGGCCGCACCCGTACCTCGCCCCGCACGCCGTGGGTATTGACGATTTGTGCAACACGGATATGTTCCATGCCTTGCTCACCTACTCGACCCCACGCGGGTCCATGTTGCCGATCTCGAAAAAGAGGCGCTGACCTGGCGGGGCCGCCGCAGCCACCACTGTGCGGATGGCTTGAATGGTCCGACCTTGCCGGCCAATCACATGTCGGACGTCATCCGGATGGACCTGGAGGCGAAAGCGGATCTCCTTCTCTTGCGCTTGAGGTTGCACGTGCACCTCTTCCGGGTGTGCCACCAGCGCTTTCACCAACACTTTCGTCAATTCAACGGCGTTTTCCACCTTCGTCGGAGTCACGACGATTCCTCCTCACCGACGAGGACTTACGCTTTTTTGTACTTGGCTTCGTGGAACTTTTGCATGACGCCGGCTTTGCTCAACAGGCTGCGGGCCGTATCCGACGGCTGGGCGCCGTTTTGCAGCCATTTCAACGCTTTTTCGACGTCGATTTTGATTTCTGCCGGTTCGCGCAACGGATCATAATAACCGATTTCTTCAATAAAACGGCCATCCCGCGGCGAACGGGAATCGGCAACGACGACCCGATAAAACGGCCGTTTTTTGGCCCCCATCCGTTTGAGCCGAATGCGCACTGCCATCCTTTTCACCTCCTTACCAAGGTTTGTTGACGGCCGCTTGATGACCGTCAAAAGGGAAATCCTTTGAACAGCCCTTTTTTCTTTCGTTTTTTGCCGAGCTGGCCCATGTGTTTCATCATTTTTTTCATGTCTTCAAACTGTTTCAACAGCCGGTTGACGTCTTGAATGCTGTTGCCTGATCCAGCGGCAATGCGCCGCCGCCGGCTGGCATTCAAAATTTGCGGGTTGCGCCGTTCTTCCGGCGTCATGGACTGGATGATGGCTTCCACCCGTTTCAGCTGTTTCTCGTCGATGGTCAGCGATTGTGCCCCTTTGATTCGGTCGAATCCAGGCAGCATGCGCAACAATTCGTCCAGCGGACCCATGGATTTAATCTGCTGCAACTGCTCCAAAAAATCTTCCAACGTAAATTCGGCCTTGCGCAGCTTTTTCTCCAGTTCCGCTGCCTTTTCCGCATCCACCGCCTGTTGGGCTTTTTCGATCAGCGTCAGCACGTCGCCCATGCCCAAAATGCGGGAAGCCATCCGATCCGGGTGGAACGGCTCCAAGGCATCCAACCGCTCGCCCATTCCGACAAACTTGATGGGACAGCCGGTCACCGCCTTGACCGACAAGGCGGCCCCGCCCCGGGTGTCGCCGTCCAATTTGGTCAAAATGACGCCGGTCAGCGACAGTTGCCGGTGGAACGTTTCCGCCACATTGACCGCATCTTGTCCGGTCATGGCATCGACGACCAACAAAATTTCGTGAGGCTGGACCGCTTCCTTCATGGCCGCCAGCTCGGCCATCAACGCCTCGTCCACATGCAAGCGGCCCGCCGTGTCGATGATGACGACATCCCGATCCGTATCTTTGGCGTGGGCCAACGCCCCTTTGGCGATGTGGACCGGATCGGCCTGCTGTCCCAGCGTGTACACCGGCAACCCCAATTGTTCGCCCAACACTTGCAGCTGGCGAATGGCTGCGGGACGGTAGATGTCGGCGGCCACCAAAAGCGGCCGACGGTTTTGTTTGGCCAAATATTTGGCCAGCTTCCCCGCCGTCGTCGTCTTACCGGCCCCTTGCAGACCGACCATCATGATGACGGTAGGTCCCCGTTCGGCCAGCTGAATTTTGGCGACCTGACTGCCCATCAACGCCGTCAGTTCGTCGTGGACAACTTTAATGACCTGTTGACCAGGGGTGAGGCTTTTCAGCACTTCCTGGCCCAAAGCCCGTTCTTTCACCTTGGCGACGAAATCTTTGACGACTTTGAAGTTGACGTCCGCTTCCAGCAATGCGAGCCGCACTTCCCGCATCGCTTCATTGACATCACTTTCGGTAACGACGCCTTTGCCGCGCAATTTTTTGAACGCCGCCTGCAATCGTTCGGCCAAACCTTCGAACGCCACGAAGTGCCGCCTCCTTTTTGACGCGCATGTTCACGCGTGTTCCATGTCCCACAAGCGGCAGAGCACGTCATGGAGGGCCTTCCAGTCCTCTTGTTGGAAATGGCGGAACGCCTCCTGCAGCAGTTGCCGCCGTTCGGTCTGCAACTGCAACAGCGACAGTTCCCGTTCCAACGCCAACAACCCCGCTTCGGCCCGCCGCAAATGCTCGTGTACCCCCTGGCGGCTGATCCCGGTCAATTGGGAAATTTCGCCGAGGGAATAGTCCTCGTGATAGTACAATTCAAAGATCTCCCGCTGTTTTTCCGTCAACAGCCGACCGTACAGATCGTACAGCCGGTTCCATTGTTCCCGTTTTTCCATCGGCACGAGGTCCATGCTGACGCCTCTTTCATCCCATGGACATGTTTCGGCCCGCTCAAGGGGCAACGTGCTTCGCCGTTTTTCGCACGGAAACAGTGTATCCGACTTTCCAACCGGTGTCAAGGTTTTCCCCTTGTCACTTATTCTGCCCGGATTCCTGGGGCACATCGCCGTTTTTGTTGTACAACGGCGCAAACATCCCTTCGACAAACGCTCTGGCATCAAAGGGCTGCAAATCTTCCGGTTTTTCTCCGAGGCCGACAAATTTGACCGGAATGTCCAATTCCCGGCGGATGGCCACGACAATGCCGCCTTTGGCCGTGCCGTCCAATTTCGTCAAAACGATGCCCGAGACGTCCACCGCCTGGCGGAACAACTTGGCCTGGTTCAACGCGTTTTGACCGGTCGTGGCATCCAACACCAACAACACTTCGTGGGGCGCGTCGGGAATTTCCCGCCGGATGACCCGCTGAATTTTGCTCAATTCTTGCATCAAGTTGACGTTGTTGTGGAGGCGCCCGGCCGTGTCGCACAACAAGACGTCCGCCTTGCGGGAACGGGACGCCGCGATGGCATCGAAGATGACGGCCGCCGGATCGGAACCGGCTTGATGATGAATGACGTCCACCCCCAGCCGTTGTCCCCACGTTTGCAACTGTTCGATGGCCCCGGCCCGGAACGTGTCCCCGGCGGCCAAGATCACTTTTTTCCCTTGTTCTTTCAATTGGTAAGCCAGCTTGCCGATGGTTGTCGTCTTCCCGACCCCGTTGACCCCGACAAACAACAACACGCTCAACCCGTCGGGTTTCAAACGAAGGGCCGTCTCTTCTTCCCGGTCGCTCATCATGGCGATCAGCTTTTCCGCCAAAAGTGGGGCCAATTGGGCCGCGTCCGTCAGTTTGCGCTGTTTCACCTCTTCCCGAAGCTCGTCCATCAACTCCAGCGTCGTCGGGACCCCCATGTCCGACATGATGAGAATCTCTTCCAGTTCTTCATAAAACGCCTCGTCGATTTTCCCCCGCTGGAACAATTGGCCCATTTTGGCCATGACGTTTTCCCGGGATTTGGCCAATCCTTCTTTAAACTTGGCGGCAATTTTTTTGAAAAAACCCATGCTGCACCTCCTCAACTGCCGGTTTTCATCCGTTTTTTGCCCTTGACATGGTCGGCGGCTTCCGACAAGGAGAGGGAAAACACCTCCGACACGCCCCCTTCTTGCATCGCCACGCCGTACAACACGTCGGCTTCTTCCATCGTACCTTGACGGTGGGTGATGACGAGAAACTGCGAATCCTGGGAAAACCGCCGCAGTTGTCGGGCAAAGCGGCTCACATTGGCGTCATCCAACGCCGCATCCACTTCATCGAGCACACAGAAGGGGACGGGCCGCGTCCGCAACATGGCAAACAAAAGGACGATGGCCGTCATGGCCCGTTCGCCGCCAGAGAGCAAATTCAACGGTTGCATGCGCTTCCCGGGCGGTTGGACGAGAATGTCGATGCCCGTGTGCAACAAATCGTCCGGATCGGTCAGGACGAGATCCGCCTGTCCGCCGCCGAACATGGAAGCAAACAAATCTTGAAAATGCCGCCGAATGGTCTCAAACGTCGTTTGAAAACGGACGGCCATTTTTTCGTCCAATTCCCGAATGGCATCGCGCAACGTGGCCTTGGCCGACAATAGGTCCGCTTGTTGGCCGGAAAGAAACGCATACCGCTGCGCCAGACGTTCGTACTCTTCGATGGCGCCCAAGTTCACATCCCCCAACCGTTCGATGCGGCTTTTTAATTGGGCCACTTCCCTTTCTGCTGCCGTCGGATCGTCAGGCAATGGATAGTGGGCCTGGGCCCATTCATAGCTGATGCCGTAATCCCGTGCCAGCGCCGACAGCAGATGATCCAATTCCACTTCCCGCCGGTTGGCGATCACCGTCCATCGTTGGGCCTCGGCTTCCGCCTGTTGCAACTGACGCTGGACGTGCCGCAGCCGCTCTTGGGCTTCTTCTAGCCGCTGATCGAGTTGCCGTTTTTCATCCCGGCGTTGAACGAACGCTTGTTCTACCGCAAGCATGCGTTGCTCGCACACTTGCCGTTCCTTTTCCGCTTCGGCTTCGTCTTGTTTCGTCTTTGCCACCTGTTGTTCCAACCGCTCGATGCGCCGGCGCCACACTTCGGCTTCTTCCTGTTGCGCCTGGTGGGATGCGAGCCGTTCTTGAAGCTGTTCCGCCAGATGTTTCCGCTGTTGATCCAGCCGGGCCGCTTCCGTGCGCAGACGGCCGATGGTTTCATGCAGTTCATCCATTTGCCGGGCCCACTGCTGTTCGGCACTCTGCAACCGCTCAATGAGTCCGCGAATCTCTTCCGCCTTCCGGTTCGTCTGCTGGATGTTCGCGGCCACTTCCTGGAGGCGCTGTTGGATTTCCTGCATCTCTTCGGTCAGCTGGCGTTGTTCCGCCTCCAACACGGCCCTCCGTTGATCGTGCCGTTGGCTTTCGCCTTGCAAGCGGGCTGCCTCCAAGTCCAACTGTTGCATGTGATTCGCCAACGCCGCCTGTTCCTCTTGCAACAATGCCATCGATTCCCGCAACTGTTGGCAGCGAGTCCGGTGTTCCTCCAGCTGCTGTCGCAACGGCTGTTCTTGCGCCGTCAGCGCCTGTAATGCCGCTTCCAGTTCAGCCAATTCCCGTTGGCGCCCCAACAAGGACGTCTTGCGGGCGACGGGACTGCCGCCGGTCATGGACCCGCCCACATGCACCAGGTCGCCGTCCAACGTGACGACCCGGAGCCGGTAACCGGTTTCCCGGGCAATGCGGTTGGCCGCCTCCAGATGTTCCGCCACCACCACTTGCCCCAACAAAGACTCCAGCACCGGCTGGTAACGCTCATCAGTCTGAACCAGCCGGTGGGCCAATCCGACGAGACCCGGCAAGTTGAGCGGCAGCTCCGGCTCTTTGTATGGGCGCAGCTTGCCGACGACATCCAGCGGCAAAAACGTGGCGCGGCCGGCCCGCCGTTCCTTTAAGTACAGAATGCATTGCCGGCCGGTGGCTTCATCGTCGACCACAATATGTTGCAAGGCGCCGCCCAAAGCGGCCTCCACCGCGGCTTCCAATTCTTGCGGCACGCGAATGAGTTCCGCCACGGCACCGTGCACGCCGGAAATCCGTTTTTTGTTTCGCGCCTGCAGGATGGTCTTGGCCCCTTGGGAATAACCGGAAAATTCCTGGGCCATTTCCCGCAGCACTTCATGCCGGGAACGCAACTGAGACATGCGTTGTTGCAATTGTTCCAGCTGCTGCTGACACGCCTCCATGGCCGCCCGCTGTTGCGTCTCCTTGTGGCGGAGGTCGTCTTCGGACCGCTTTGTTTCCGCCATCCGCTGCGCCAGCGCCCGCTTTTCATCCGTCAGCCGGCGAAGGGCTTCGGCCAACGTCTCTTCTTCTTCGTTCAGCGCTTCCAACTCCCGCGCCAACCGCGCTTGCCGCTCCTGGCACGTCTGGAGCGCCTGCTGTTGGAACCGTTCTTCGTTGCGCCATTGGGCCAAACGGTGCGACAGTTCAAAATACTCGTTTTTCAACTGTTCCGCCTGTTCTTTCTGGGCCGCGGCCGTGGCATTGGAAGTTTGAAGTTGTGTTTCTGCCTCATGCAGTTGGAGCGCCACTTCTTCGTAGGCCCGTTCTTTTTCCTCCACCGTCAAGCGAAACTGGGTCATGCGCCGTTCCAGTTCCGCCAATTGTCGGACCGCTTTTTGATGCGATTCTTCCGCCTGCTGTTTTTGCACGGCCAATTGGCGCCGCCGCTCCCGCAACATGTCCCGCAGGCCGTCCAACCGCTGCATGTCACTGGCGGCGTGCAGCTGCTCTTGATGCAACTGCTCCATTTCCTCCTCTACCCGTTGCAGCCGTTGGCGCAAGTCGGCCAATAGCGCTTCTTCTTGAGCCAACGTCGAGCGGTGCGTCCCCAATTTTTGTTCCAGCTCTTCCAGCTTTTGTTTGGCCGCTTGCCAGTCCTGGTGGACTTGTTGAATGCGGAACAAATAGAGGGACACTTCGACTTTTTCCAATTGTTGCCGGTACTGCTTATACTGCCGGGCCACTTCCGCCTGCCGCTCCAACGGCTCCAGCTGCTGCTTCAGCTCATGCAACACGTCGTTGATGCGGGCGATGTTTTGTTCTGTCTCCGCCAGATGTTTTTCCGCTTCCCGCCGCCGGATGCGATAGCGCACAATGCCGGCCGCCTCTTCAAAAATCCCCCGCCGATCTTCCGGGCGGTGGCTCAAAATTTCTTCAATCCGCCCTTGGCCGATAATGGAATAGGCGTCCTTTCCCAAACCGGTGTCCAACAGCAAATCGGTGATGTCTTTCAGGCGGCAAGGTTGCCGGTTGATGAAATATTGGCTCTCGCCCGAACGATCCAGCCGTCGGGTGAGAGTCACTTCGGCAAACTCCAACGGCAGGCTGCCATCCTCATTGCTCAGCGTCAAGGACACTTCACTGTAATTGAGCGGTTTTCGGGTTTGGCTGCCGACAAAAATGACGTCTTCCATTTTGGTACCGCGCAACGACTTGCTGCTCTGTTCACCCAGCACCCAGCGGATGGCATCGACGATGTTGCTTTTTCCGCTGCCGTTGGGACCAACCACCGCCGTAATGCCCGGTGAAATCTCCAGTTCCGTTGGATGTGCAAACGACTTAAAGCCGGTAATCTCGATCCGCTTCAGATGCACTGGCTTCCCTCCGTCTTGAGGTCGTTGCCTGTCATGCGCTGCAACGAAAAAAATGAGGAAGGAACCCTTACGTTCCGTCCCCAGGCCATTTCACCGAGCCGTCTTGGGCGATCTGTGACAGTTTTTGCAACGCTTGCGCGGCTGCCTGTTGTTCGGCCTCTTTCTTGGAACGACCCTGCCCGACACCGAGCAACCGCTTCCCTAAAAACACTTCCGCCACGAATTCCCGGTGATGGGCCGGCCCCCGTTCCTCGGCGATGTTGTATTGCAACGGGCCTAAATTGCGCCGCTGCACTTCTTCTTGCAGCTGGCTTTTGAAGTCGTTGTTCTGCAAAAATTCTCCGTTCCGCACCCGCGGGAAGATGAGGCGTTCCAAGAGGGCCACTACCGCATCATAACCTTGATCCAAATAGAGAGCTCCGACCACCGCTTCAAACGCATCGGCCAGCAACGACGGCCGGGCGCGCCCCCCGGTCATCTCTTCGCCTCTGCCCAGCCGGATGAATTCGCCAAACCGCAACGCTTCCGCCAGCGTCACCAACGTCGGTTCGCAGACGATGGCTGCCCGCATCTTGGTCATTTCGCCTTCACTCATCTCGGGAAAAGCGCGGAACAAAAACTCTGACACCGCCAACTCCAGTACGGCATCGCCCAAAAATTCCAAACGCTCGTTGTCGGGCATCTCCTGCCCGCGGGCGCGCATTTCGTTGACGTAGGACTTGTGAGTCATAGCTTGCGCCAGCAAGTCCCGATTGCAAAACCGAACGCCCAACAGTTCTTCCAATGACTCCCACGCATTCAGGATGACCACCGCCTTCGTCATTCGGCCCAGCGTTTTAAAATAATCGTCGCATTGTGACCGCCAAAGCCGAAGGAATTGGACATGGCCGTATTGATTTTCGCAGGCCGCGCCTGATTGGGCACATAATCCAGATCGCAATCCGGATCCGGCACTTCATAGTTGATGGTCGGCGGGATGATCTGCTCCCGCAAGGCCATGACCGTGGCAATGGCTTCCACCGCGCCGGCAGCGCCGAGCAAGTGGCCGGTCATGGATTTCGTCGAGCTGATAGCCAATCGGTACGCGTGTTCACCGAACACTTTTTTCACGGCCATCGTCTCGGTCAAATCGTTGAGGGGCGTCGAAGTGCCGTGGGCGTTGATGTAGTCGATCTGCTCCGGCTTCAGTCCCGCGTCTTTCAGCGCCCGCTGCATGGACAGCCGGGCTCCTTCGGCTTCCGGATGGGGCGCCGTCACGTGGTAGGCGTCGCCGGACATGCCATAGCCGATGAGTTCGGCATAAATTTTGGCCCCTCGCCGTTGGGCGTGTTCCAACGATTCGAGAATGAGGATGCCCGCTCCTTCACCCATGACAAAGCCGTCCCGCTCTTTGTCAAACGGACGGCTGGCCCGGGCCGGCTCATCGTTGCGGGTGCTCATGGCCTTGGCGCTGCAAAAAGAAGCCAATGCCAGAGGCGTGATGGTGGCTTCCGTGCCGCCGGCAATCATCACTTCGGCTTCTCCCCGTTGAATGAAGCGCATGGCGTCGCCGATGGCATGGGAACTGCTGGCACAAGCCGTGACGGGAGCGCTGTTCGGTCCGCGCACACCAAAACGGATGGACACTTGGCCCGACGCCATGTTGGCGATCATCATGGGAATAAAATGGGGGCTGACGCGGCGCGGTCCCCGTTCCAACAACACCCGGTGTTGCTCCTCGAACGTTTTGATGCCACCAATACCGGAACCGATGTACACGCCGACTTCTTCCGGGTTGATCTCGTCGAACTTCAGCCCCGCGTCGTCCACCGCCTGCTGGGCCGCCGCCACGGCAAATTGCGTAAACCGATCCATGTGGCGGGCTTCCTTGCGATCCATGTACGCCAGCGGATCAAAATCGCGCACTTCCGCGGCGATGGTCGTGGCAAAACCGCTGGCATCAAACGATTGAATCGTATCAATACCGGAACGGCCAGCCACAAGCCCCGACCAAAACTCCTCTACCGTGTTGCCCAGCGGGCTGATGACGCCGAGACCGGTAATGACGACACGTCGTTTTTCCATCCTTTCACCTCGCCCTCCAAAGGGTCACTCTATCGAAAAGGGCCGGTCCATCGCCGGCCTTCCTGTCATCGATATCATGGGTGAAATGTTTCCGTCAAACGGAGGTGATGGGGTGTGGAGATACAGGAGAAGAAAGCCCCGAAAAGCCGGGACCTCCTTCACATAGGAAACTCAAAAACTTTATGTTCTCAAACCACGCATCACAATCCCATTACTGATGCGCTTTGATGTATTCCACGACTTCACCGACGGTGTTGATCTTTTCTGCTTCTTCGTCGGAAATTTCCAGTTCGAATTCATCTTCCAGTTCCATCACCAATTCCACGACATCCAGTGAATCGGCACCCAAGTCGTCTTTGAAAGACGCATCCAAGGTCACTTCCGATTCGTCCACACCCAGCCGATCCACGATGATTTTTTTCACCCGTTCAAAAATCTCCTGATCTGACATTTTCTTCACCTCCCTCCTTGGGTATTATACGGGATGCTCGACCGAAAAGCCAGGCGCCATTCACATGGCCATGCCTCCGTCCACGTGAATCACTTGCCCGGTGATGTACGAACTTTCTTCGGAGGCCAAAAAACGCACCAGGCTCGCCACTTCGGAAGCTTGTCCAAAGCGGCCCAACGGAATTTGCTGAACAAGCTGCCGGTGCATCTCCTCGCCCAAGGCCGCCGTCATGTCCGTCTCGATGAATCCCGGCGCCACCGCGTTCACCGTGATGCCGCGGCTGGCCACTTCCCGGGCCGTCGTTTTCGTCAAGCCGATGACGCCGGCTTTCGCCGCGGAATAATTGGCCTGCCCGGGATTACCCATCACCCCGGATACGGAAGTGATGTTGATGATCCGCCCCCAACGGGCTTTCATCATCGGCCGCAAGGCCTGCTTCGTGCAGAGGAAAACCCCTTTCAGGTTGGTGTCCAGCACTTGGTCCCATTCCGCTTCCTTCATCCGCAACAACAAGTTGTCGCGTGTGATGCCCGCATTGTTGACGAGAATGAGGACCGGGCCCAATTGCTGTTCCACTTCTTGAAACATGGCTTCCACTGCCGCTGCGTCCGCCACATCGGCCTGGACCGTGATACTCTTGCGGCCCATGTCCCGGATTTGGGCCGCCACCGCTTCAGCGCTTTCCCGGTTCCCCGCAAAATTGACGGCGACGTGCATGCCGGCGCGGGCCAATTCCAAAGCAATGGCTTTTCCGATGCCCCGCGACGCACCGGTCACCAACGCCACTTTTTCGGACATATCGCTCCTCCTTATCCCGCAAAAAATGCCCATACTTTTTCCAAATCGGCGGGCTTCTCCACTTGCATCGTCTGCACGCTGCGGTCCACTTTCCGAATGAGGCCGCTGAGCACCGAACCGGGCCCGATTTCCACAAACGTCCGCACGCCTTGCTCCAGCAACCACCGTACCGACTCTTCCCAGCGCACCGGAGAAGCCACTTGTCGGTACAACAACTCCCGGATGGTGTCGGCCTCCTGCACCGGACGGGCCGTCACATTAGCCACCACCGGCACTCGTGCGTCGGCGATGACGGCCTCATTCAGATAGGCCCGGAACTTCTCGGCCGCCGGTTGCATGAGTCGGGAGTGAAAAGGGCCGCTGACCTCCAACATCATCGTTCTCCGGGCACCGGCCTCCTTGGCCCGGCGGCACGCTTCTTCGACGCCTTCGCGGATACCGGAGATGACGATTTGTCCCGGACAGTTCAAATTGGCCATATCGACCGGCTGGCCCTCGGCCGTCACCGCCGAGCAAATTTCCGACAGCGCTGCCTCTTCCAGGCCCAGAACCGCCGCCATCGCACCTTGGCCGGCCGGCACCGCTTCTTCCATCAGCCGGCCGCGAATGCGCACCAGTTGGACCGCCGACTCAAATGAAAGCGACTCGGCCGCCACCAACGCGGAAAATTCCCCGAGGCTGTGCCCGGCCACATAGTCCACCGGCACCGGATTCCGTAGCAACGTCCGCAACATGGCAATGCTGGTGGTCAAGATGGCCGGCTGGGTGTTTTCAGTCCGCCGCAATTCCGCTTCATCGCCTTCCATGCACAGACGTGACAGTGAAAAGCCTAACACGTCATCGGCCTGCTCAAACACCGTTCGCGCTTCTTCATAGGCATCGGCCATTTCCCGGCCCATGCCGACGTATTGGGCGCCTTGTCCGGGAAATACCCACGCCACTTTGCCTTTGTCCATGTTTTTACCTCCCATACCAACGGACGACCGCCGCTCCCCAGGTCAAACCGCCGCCGAAGCCGACCAACACGAGCCGATCGCCGTCCTTGATCCGTCCTTGTTGCAGCGCCTCATCGAGGGCGACGGGAATGGACGCGGAGGACATGTTGCCGTACCGGTCCAAATTGATCACCACCCGGCTTTCATCCAGCTGCAGGCGCCGCATGGCCGCTTCGATAATCCGGTAATTGGCCTGGTGGGGGATCAAAAAGTCGATGTCCGACGGTGCAAGTCCCGCTTTTTCGATGACATTCATGGAAGCGGTCTGCATGATGCGCACGGCAAACTTGAACACGTCCTGGCCGCTCATGTGGATGGTATGCAGCTTTTTCTGCACCGTTTCTATGCTGGCCGGCATCCGGGAACCGCCCGCCGGCATGTTGAGCAACGGCGCGCCGGAGCCGTCGGAACCGAGTTCAAAAGACAGCAATCCGTACCCTTCCGGCACCGGACCGATGATGACCGCTCCGGCACCGTCGCCGAACAACACGCACGTGTTGCGGTCTTCGTAATTCGTAATTTTCGACAACGTGTCCACACCGACAACCAGAATGTACCGATAGGCTCCGGTCCGCACAAACTGGCTGGCCGTCACAACGCCATACAAAAAACCGGAACAGGCCGCCGCCAAGTCAAAAGCCGCTGCCCGGCTGGCGCCGAGCCGATCCTGCAAAATGTTGGCCGTGGAAGGGAAAAACGAATCCGGCGTGACCGTGGCGACGATGATCAAGTCCAAATCCTCGCCCCGCAGACCGGCGGAACACAGTGCCTTTTGCGCCGCTTCATAGGCCAGATCCGATGCGGCTTGATCCGGTGCCGCGATGCGTCGTTCCCGGATGCCGGTGCGGGTGACGATCCATTCATCACTGGTGTCGACCATTTTTTCCAGATCGGCATTGGTCAGCACCTTTTCCGGCACGTATGAACCGGTCCCGAGAATCCCTACGTGATTGTTCATCCCATCGACTCTCCTTTGCCAATGTTCTCCGCAATCCGTTGAACGACACCATACTGCACGGCTTTGGCTGTTTGTCGGATCGTCTGTTGAATGGCCCGGGCTTGCGACGAACCATGGCTTTTTATCAACAAACCGTCCACGCCCAACAAAGGCGCCCCGCCGTATTCGGCATAGTCCAATTTTTTCTTCAGGGCTTGTACTTGTTTCCAAATCAGCAAGGCGCTGATTTTGCCGAGCAGCCCCATGCCATACACTTCCCGCAACATGCGGGCAAACATCATCCCGGTGCCTTCCATCGTCTTGAGCAAGATGTTTCCCGCAAAGCCGTCACAGACCACGACATCGCACACGCCGAAGGGCACATCCCGCGCTTCCACATTGCCGACAAAATGGAGATTTTGTTTTTGCAATTCCACAAACACCGCTTTGGTCAGTTCATTGCCTTTCCCGGCTTCGGTGCCGACATTCAACAGGCCGACCCGGACATCTTCTTGACCGGTCGTCCCCCGGACGTACACTTCCCCCATTTGGGCGTATTGCACCAAATGTTCCGGCTTGGCATCCATATTGGCACCGGCATCGAGCAACAAAACACCCCGGCGGTCGACGGTCGGAAGCACCGGGGCCAAGGCCGGTCGATCTACCCCGGGAATGCGCCCGACGATGAGCAGTCCCGCTGCCATGAATGCGCCGGTATTGCCGGCGGTGATCATGGCGTCCACTTCCTTGTCTTTGACCAGTTGACAAGCTACCACCAAGGAAGCGTCCTTTTTGCGGCGAATGGCCCGCACTGGTTCTTCTTCCGCCGTAATCACCGCCTCGGTATGGTAAATGTGCAGCCGTCTGTCGGATTTCGGCAAATACTTTTTGATTTGCCGTTCATCACCCACCAACACGAATTCGACATCCAATCCATCTTCTAAGGCAAGCAAAACCCCGCGTACAATTTCTTCCGGAGCATGATCCCCTCCCATGGCATCCACTGCCAACCGCATCTTGAGTCTCCTTTCATCTCACGGCAAACGGGTTCCTCGGTAAACCCAAAAATCGCCGACAAAAACCAAATCTTCGCCAGAAAATGTTTCCACACGCACTTTGCTGCGCGAGCGATCCGATTGCAATACCCGCGCCTTGGCCACCAACCGTTCCCCCATGCGCACCGGACGGATAAAGCGCAAGCGGGCCGAAGCCGTCAACGCCAATTCGGCATCGATGACCGCAACGGCCAACGAATTGGCCTGGGCAAACACATGGTGGCCGCGGGCAATTTTCGTTTTGACGAACACGTGCCGTTCTTCAATGTCCAGGAGGGAAATCCCTCCTTTATCCAGTTGCAAATCGACAATCTGCCCGATGACTTCCTGTGTGGTCAAGCTCTTGACCTGGTCATCACCACGGGCCAACTGTTTCATCCGTTCCCGCAATTCGGGAATTTTTAACGCGGCCCGATCCAGGCGGATAGTCTGCACACTGACGCCGAGGATTTGCGCTAACATTTTGTCGGTCAAAAACGGATTTTGCTCAATCAATTTCGCCAATTGACGCTGACGCTGCGCTTTGGCACGTCGGGTGATGGTTCCCACCACCTTCATTCAAGCGGAATTATTACAAGTGTCATTATTAACAATATTAGAAACATTTATCACGTGGTGCTAAAAGTAGTATATAAAAACAATTACCCCACTGCAATGGGCATGGGGTAATTTTGTTCGGTCATTTGGAGATGACTTCCCGTCCTTTGTAATAACCGCAGTTTTTGCACACGTGGTGCGGCAACTTGTACTCGCCGCATTGCGGACATTCGTTCAAGCCCGGCACTTCCAGCTTATAATGGGTGCGGCGTTTGTTTTTTCTCATCTTTGAGGTTTTTCGAAAAGGTACTGCCATGTCGGTTCCTCCTTTGTACGCTCCTAATGGTTCATGTTGTTCAATAAGTCTTGCAATTTGCTCCATCGCAGATCGATGGTCGACGTGTCACAGGAACATGGCCGTTCGTTCCGGTCTGTTCCGCACTTGGGGCAAAGACCTCGGCACTCGTCACGACAGACCGGGGCATACGGCAACGCGAGGATCAATGCCGACTCGACCAACGGCAACAAGTCCACCTGCCGATCGACGATGCGGATGACGTCGGCTTCTTGTTCTTCTTCGGTCAACTCCCGTTCCACCAACGTCTCCTGGATCGGAAATTGAACTTTCTGCCGAAAGGTCGTCAAGCAGCGGGAACAGCGCAACTGCACGTCGGTGCAGCCTTCCCCTTGCAGCTGATACACATCGCCGGCCCGCCACAACTCCACCGCCACCTGCACCGGTTCCAAGTGCTGCAACTGAGGGACTTCTCCGCACAAATGCGTCAAGTCCACCGCCGTGTCGACCGTCAATTTTTGCTGCGGCGCGTGGAGCACGTCGTGTAACGAAATGCGCATGGCTTCACCCACCTTTGTTCAACAGGTTCATTATACCATCGAAGGATGGATTGTCAATGTGAGTCACATCTGCACCAATCGCCGAATTTCATCAATTTTTTCCCGCGCTGCCGCTTCTCCGGCGAGGATGCAATGGGCTGCCTGACCGAAATCGGTGGAGCTGACATGTCCCACTTTGGGCTGAATGAGCAAGTCCGCCAAGGCCGCCTGCCCTTGGTAAATGTGCCGTTCCATTACGTCGATGGTCTGGGAGATGACGTCAAACAGCGACTGGATTTCGATTTTCGGCACCTCGGCCACCACGTCCACCGCAATGACGACGTCGGCGCCCAAGTCCTTTACGACTTTGATCGGGACCCGGTTGACCACGCCGCCGTCCACCAACACGCGGCCCTCATCCAACACCGGATTGAAAATGCCAGGGATGGCAATGCTGGCACGAACGGCCTTGTCAATAGGACCTTCGGTGAAAACGATTTCTTGACCCGTCTCCAGATCGGTGGCCACCACCGCTACCGGCATACGCAACTGCTCCAACCGTTTCCCGTGGGTCAAAATACGGATCAACTCGCTCACTTTTTCCCCGGCCACCAGTCCCATGCGCGGAACCGTAAAGTCGATCCAATGCTTCGGCTTCAAATGAATCGCCAATTTCTCCATCATATGGGGGTTTTCGTGCACCGCATAAATGCACCCGATGAGCGAACCCATGCTGCTGCCGGCGATGCAATGAATGGGAATACCGGCTTCTTTCAGCACCTTGAGCACGCCAATATGGGCGAACCCCCTCGCCCCGCCTGAACCTAACGCCAAACCGACTTTCGGTGCCATCAGCGACTCCCCACCCCTGTCTCAACCCTCACACTACATCAGGCATAAACACGGCCATAGGCACGTACATATGGGTTATGCAAAGGCTTAGCCAACCATTCCTTTTACGATTCATTATATCGAACCCGGAGTGAACGTGCCTTATGCGCCGAAAACGTGTGCACCTACGGATTCATCGCAGCCATACTGTGACGCTCCTTTTGAGCAGTTGCGCTTGTTTTCTCGCCGCCACCGTCATCGTTTTTCCGGAAGCGGCGTTTGAAGCTTCGTTACAGGGGTTGGCCATCTGGTGGGAAGTGCTGCTTCCGGCCCAACTGCCTTTTTTTGTTTTGTCGGAACTGTTGTTGGGACTTGGTGTCGTTCATTTTCTCGGCGTGTTGTTTGAACCGCTCATGCGTCCCCTATTTCGGGTTCCGGGCAGCGGCTCCTTTGTCTTGGCCGTCGGACTGACTTCCGGCAATCCGATGGGCGCCAAGCTCACTTCCCGCTTAAGGGAACAAGGGCTCATCAGCCGAACCGAAGGGGAACGGCTCGTCTCGTTTTCCAGTACCGCCGGCCCGCTGTTTATGTTCGGCACCGTCGCCGTCGGGTTTTTTCACAACGCCGCCGTCGGCATCATCCTGGCGGCCATTCATTACGCATCCAACTTCATGGTCGGCATTTTGATGCGTTTTCATGAACCCCATTCGCCTTCTTCGCCGAGCATCGAATCGGGCCAAGGTTTTCTTTTAACCCGGGCGTTGCGGGCTATGCACCGTGCCCGCCTCCGGGACGGTCGGGCCTTGGGTCAATTGTTGTCTGATGCCGTCATCTCATCGATCCAGACGTGTCTGATGATCGGTGGCTTTCTCGTCTTTTTTTCCGTCACCCTCCGGGTGTTGTCCATCGTGCACGTCACCGAACCGCTGGCCGCTGGTTTGGGACGGCTGCTGGCGCATATCGGCTGGCCTGCTTCGCTCGGCGAAGGCGTGGTCCACGGCCTGTTGGAAATCACGCTGGGCGCAAAAACCATCGCCGAAGCAGGGGGCCATCCGTCCCTCATCTTTCAGTTGGCTGTCTTAAACGCTGTCATCGCTTGGAGCGGTCTGTCGATTCACGCCCAAGTGGCCAGTTTGTTGAGCCAAACCGACATCCGCTATCTCCCTTATATGATGGCCCGCATCCTCCATGCCGCCCTCAGTTTTGTCTTAACACTGCTGTTGTGGGATATTTTGGAACAACATGTACTCGGATGGCTGAGCATGCCGGTGTTTTTCCCCATCACCCACGCATCCCCTTGGGTGCAATGGTGGATGTTTTGGGCCGCTACGACCGGCATTCTGCTCACCCTACTCCTTTTCTTAGGCGGCTGTGCCTGGGCGATCCACCGTGTGCGGGGGAATCGTCCGTAAACAAGTCCATAAATGCCCAATGGCGGGAATGCGTCCCGCCATCGGTGTTACTGACCTGTCTTAAAAGCTTTCAGTTGCTCGTCCAATTCTTTGGCCAACGTCAGCAAGGAATGGGTGACGGCTCCGACCTGTTGCATGGAAGCCGTTTGCGTTTCCACGCTGCTGGCTGTTTCTTTGACCGCCCGCATGTGGGTTTCAATGTTTTCCGTCAGTTGATTCATGCCGCTGCTGATTTCTTCACTGCCCGCAGCCATCTCCTCGATGGTGCCGGACACTTCTTCAATGCGGCCGGACAAGTTGGACATGGCCTGCTGAATGTTGTGGAAAACCCGTTGCACCTGGTTGATGGTTTCCACGCCGGCCAGCACTTGCTTCTCATTGTTTTGAATCTGTGCCGCAGCACGAACGATTTCATGCTGAATTTGTTGCAGCTGCTGATCGATTTCTTTGGCCGCAGCACTGGCTTCGTCCGATAGCTTGCGAATTTCTTGGGCGACGACGGCAAATCCCCGGCCTGCTTCCCCGACCCGGGCTGCCTCGATGGCCGCATTGAGGGACAGCAAGTTCGTCTGACTGGCCACATTTTGAATCATTTCCGTGATTTTCGAGATATGCTGGGAATACGACTCCAAATTTTTCATCAGCTGGACCGTTTCTTTCGAACTGTTTCCAATGGACTCCATCTGCCGGACCGCTTCCTCGACGCTGGCCTGTCCTTTTTGGACGTCCATCGTCGTTTCATTGGAGTAACGCAACACTTCCTCGACGTTTTCGACAATATGCTCCAGCCCCCGCGCCATTTCGTCCACCGTCTGGGACATGGTTTTCGCTTGCGCCATTTGCTCATCGGACGAACGGGAAATTTCCGAGGCCGTAGCCGCGATCAGTTCCGTGGCCTGAAGTGTCGTCGAGGCGCTTTGTTCCAATTGGTCCGTGTGTTCCCGCACTTTGACCACGGTCTGCTCCAGGCGGTTAATCAACCCGGAAATTTGTTCCGCCATCTTGTTGAAAGCGGCAGCCAACATCCCCATTTCATCTTTTTGCTTCAGGTTCACCCGCTCGTTCAGTTGACCTTGGGCCAGCGCTTCAGCGGTGTGGACGACAGCCCGCAAAGGCCGAACAATGGATTGGGCCACCAACCAACCGACGAGAATGGCCATCACAATGGCCACCACAATGAGGACCATTTGCAACAAGGAGACGTTTCTTTCCACCGCCATGGCCCGCTCATAACTCTCTTGCGCCAACACATCTTGATTGGACACCCACTCGTCCAAAAATTTGTTCAACCCCATAATTTTTGTCGTCATCTGTTGATTGTACGTCGTGATGGCCAAATTGATGCCGGTAGTGCGGCCGATGGACTCGCCGGCTTTCGACAACAATTCGATAATGCCTTCTAATTCCGTCACATAACCGCTCCATATGATCTGAAACGTCTTGGCATCCTGTTCCAAAATATGATACTGCTCGTAATTGCCGATGATGTCGTTGACGGTCGATTGGATGTTTTCCAACAGTTGATTGATGTTTTCAATTTGGGTGGCGGTCACATTCGTGTTCGCCATCAACGCCCCGGCCACGGCCGAATTCAGTTGCTCGAATTGGGCCGACAATTTGGTCATGGTGGATACCGTCATCAACCGATGTTCATAAATTTCATGGGTGACATCCGTCAATTGTCGGAACGCCATCAAGCCGGTGAAACCGACCACCAGCAGAACCACCAATACGACGCCGAAGGATAAATACAGCTTGTACAGCACTTTTAGATTGGAAAACAAGTTGAAATTCCTCCCAAAACGAGAGAAAAAGCGAAACACTGAAGAAAAGATCGCTTGCAGTTTTTTCATGACGTTTTTCACTTGATGCAAACCCCTTTCTCCCATCATTCGTCACAATGAAAAAACCGCCATGTCAAGGCGGTCTCTTTCACGCTTTCATGTGCAGCCCGGCGATCATGAGGCACAGGTTTCGCCTATGCCTTTTAGACCCGTAGCTTTGCGTCCCATGTTTTCACATGGTTTGCCCTGACATGAAAAACGTATGAAATTGTTATCCTTCGGTTTTGCTTCGTTCCGCTGCTTCCTGCTGCCGAAACTTTTCCCGCAAGGCCACTTCCACTTCCGGCGGGACGAAGTCGGCGACGGAAGCGCCGTACTTAGCAATTTCTTTGACGATACTGGAACTCAAGAACGAATATTTGTTGTTGGTCATCATGAAGAACGTCTCGACATTTTTGTCCAATTCCCGATTCATGGAGGCATTTTGCAATTCAAATTCAAAATCCGACACCGCCCGCAAGCCCCGGATGATGACCGTGGCGTTCTTTTTGCGGACAAAGTCGACCAACAAACCGGAGAAAGCCTCCACTTCGATGTTGGGAATGCCTCGGGTCACCGCTTTGAGCAGCTCGACCCGTTCGGCCACTGTAAACAGCGGCCGTTTGTTGACGTTGTTCAACACCGCCACGACCACGTGATCAAACACTTTGGCGCCCCGCTGTATGATATCCAGATGCCCGTATGTCACCGGATCGAAACTGCCGGGGTAAACCGCAATTTTCATCCCTTTCCCTCCTTTGTGCACCATTTCCCCATCCATTGTGCATGCATTATGTACGACGATAAATCGTCAGCATGGTGTGGCCGTATCGGCGCTGCTTGACCTGTTTCAGCGTCCCGACCTCTTCCGGAACGGCCACGCGGGCATCGTGTTCCAATACGACCACTGCTTCGGGCGCCAACAACTGCTCTTCACCGGCTTCCTGCAGCCAAACCAAGGGAGCAGCTTCCAAATGGTATGGCGGGTCGAGGAAAACTACGTCAAATTGCCGCCCTTCTTGGACAAAACGTCTCAAAGCCGACTGGGCGTCCAGATGGTACACTTCCGCTTGCCTTTCCAATCCCAACGTGCGTAAATTGGACTGGATCAAGCGGATGGCCAGACGATGGCGGTCGACAAAGACGACCTGTTCCATTCCCCGGCTTAACGCTTCAATGCCTAAGGAACCGGTCCCGGCGAACAAATCGAGCCCCTTCCCTCCTTCAAAATAGGGCCCGATCATGTTGAACAGCGCACCTTTCACTTTGTCGGCTGTGGGACGAACGTCATTCCCCGGCAATGATTGCAATTTCCGACCACGGAATTGTCCGGCGATGATGCGCAATCGGTTCACCTGCCTGTTTGCGGCGAGGGCATAGGAAATCTTTTTTTATTTTAGCAAAAATAGGTTTAAAAAGATAGAAAGGAAAAGAAAAAAATGCCACCTGTATCGGGATACAGGTGGCGATATGGGAGAGGAGAAACCGGAGGAAGAGCTTATGGGGAAACGTAAGCCTTCTCCGCGGTTGTCGCGTACGCCTTATCGGCGTCGCTATTATCATCTTCGCCCCAAGGACGGAAAAATATACATGCCGAACAAAAATTTTTTTCGCCAAAAACGACGTCAATCAAACGGCGCCACTTCCCCGTACCCGCGCCGCACCAATTGCCGATACAAGGGGTTGTGCTCAGCGCCCGCGAAATCCGGATGTTCCACGATCTGCCGGGCATCTTGGCGGGCACATTCGACCATCCGGTGATCGTGCGCCAAATCGACGAGCCGAAAGTCGATTTCTCCACTTTGCCGAAAGCCGAGCACATCCCCCGGACCCCGCAGACGTAAGTCCTGTTCGGCGATGGCAAATCCGTCATGCATCTCGACCACCGTCTTCATCCGCTCTCGGCCGATGGGCGTTTTCGGATCGGCGACGAGAAAACAGTACGATTGGGCATCTCCGCGGCCCACCCGCCCCCGAAGCTGATGCAGTTGGGCCAAGCCAAATCGTTCGGCGTCGTAGATGACCATCACCGTCGCCCTTGGCACGTCGACGCCCACTTCCACCACCGATGTGGAGACCAACACGTCAATCTCGCCGCGGTGAAAAGCTTCCATGACGTGTTCTTTTTCCCGGGAGGCCATCCGACCGTGCAACAACCCTACCCGGGCCTTCAACTGCTGGGACAGGCGCGCATGTAAGTCCACGGCGTTTTGCACATCCATTTTGGCCGATTCTTCAATGAGCGGACAGATGACGTAGGCTTGGTAACCCGCGTCCACTTGTCGCTGAATCCAGGCCACGACTTGTGGAAATTGACGGGGACGAATCCAAATCGTGCGTACCGGCTTCCGGCCGGAAGGCATTTGCCGGATGACCGATAAATCCATATCCCCGTACATCGTGATGGCCAAGGTTCGGGGAATGGGGGTGGCGGTCATGAACAGCGCATCGGGATATTCTCCTTTGGTCCGCAGACTTTCCCGCTGTTTTACGCCAAAACGGTGCTGCTCGTCGGTCACCACCAGCCCGAGGCGGAAAAACTGAATATTTTCTTGAATCAACGTGTGGGTACCGACCAAGACGTCCAACAGTCCCATCCGCAATTGCGCCAACAATTCTTGCCGGCGGCGGGCCGGCGTGCTGCCGGTCAACACGGCGACGCTGATGGGTTCATCCCGGTACAGATGTTGCAGCGTCTGGCCGTGCTGTTCCGCCAATATTTCCGTCGGCACCATCAGCGCGCATTGATAGCCCGCTTTCACCATGGCCAACATGGCGATGGCGGCCACCACCGTTTTTCCGGAACCGACGTCTCCCAACAACAAGCGGTTCATCGGCTGCGGCCGTTCCAAATCGGCCAAAATGTCGGCCACGGCCTTCCGCTGATCGTCCGTCAGTTGAAAAGGCAGCCGTTCCATGAACTGTTCGACACTGGCCCTAGGAACCGACCGGGGCGGCCGCTGGTACGTTTCGTTCAGCTGTTTCCGGCGGAGTTGCAACCCGAACTGATACACCAACACCTCTTCGTACGCCAGCCTTCGCCGTGCTTGCCGCAATGCTTCCTTGTCCGGCGGAAAATGGATGTTCCGAATGGCTTCTTCCCGGGGCAACAGGCGGTATTTCTGCAAAATGTCCGCGGGAATGAATTCGTCAATGGCCCCTTTCAGCATTTCCAGCGCTTCCCAGATCGCTTTTTGCAACACCTTGCTGGTCAAGGGCGAAACGGTGGCGTACACCGGCTGCAACGGCATCTCCTGCACGTCCCGCAACTGCTGTTCCAAAGCCATTTCTTCACACGTCAACTGCAGCCGATGGGCGTCCCATTTGCCGCTCACTTGTACGACCACGCCCGGTCGCAGCTTGTCCACCCAATGGTTTTGATTGAACCAAACCAACTGGATGGGGACCCCGTCGACGATGCATGAAACCGTATGCCGGGCTCGCTTGCGGCCGTACCACCGGCTCAGCGGCTGTCCGGACACTTGCCCCCGAAACGTCACCGTCTCCCCGTGGCGCGCTTCGTGAAGGGGCAACACTTGCCGCCAATTGTAACGAAACGGAAAGTGGTACAATAAATCTTCCAGCGTGCGGATGCCCAGCCGTTCACACGCTTTGGCCTTTTGAACACCCATGCCTTTGATGACGGTCACCGGAGAATCCAGCGTCCACGCGGCTCGCCCCATGTCGACCACCTCTCATCCGTTGGCATCGTTTCCCACTTGATCTTACCACGTTTTCCACCCCCCGCAACGAACGGTTGGAAGCAACCAGCGGCTTTTCGGACGCGGCGGGAACAGCGTTCTTGTCTATTGCCAAAGGGTATAGTATAATGCAAAAGTCGGTATCGTGAGCTCGAGCAAGGAGGTGGGCAGCATGGCGCGGAAATGTTTTATTACCGGTAAATCGCCGGGACGGGGAAATAAAGTGAGCCATTCCAACCGGAAAACCCGCCGGACGTGGGGCGTGAACGTCCAAAAAGTGCGCATTCTCGTGGACGGAAAACCAAAACGGGTTTACGTCAGCGCGAAAGCGTTGAAATCAGGAAAAGTCAAACGCGTATAAAAAAAGCACCCTTAAAGGTGCTTTTTTTATTGGTTCTAGTTTACTTGCCGATGGTCCGTTGTTTCGTAAACAACCGCGCAATGGCTTTCACCACACCGCTGAGAAACTTGGGCAACTTGATGGCATAAAACCGCATCCCCACCCCTCCTTCTCAAAAAAAGAATCTCCTCCTCTTCAACAAAATGCCGAGCACAATCAACCCAAAACCGATCAGCGTGATCCATACCCACTTCGGAATGGACAAAAGAACGAGAATGATGCCAAACACGATCAACAACCAAGAAAGCCAGCTGGCGTGACGGCGCATGGCCCAAGCCAGATGCCGGATGGCGGACATGTGCCAACACCTCCCGTGTAGGCACCGATAAACTCCTCCATACCAGCATATTCACGAGCCTTGGCCAATGTGCCTACTTTTTGTCACGTAACGCCTGAATCGCCTGCGCTCGATTTTCTTGGCGGAAAATGTAGGAACCGGACACGGCGACGGTCGCTCCCGCCTCCCGGACCAAGGGGGCGGTTTGATCGTCGATGCCACCGTCCACCTCGATCTCGATGTGGGAATATCCTTTGCGATCCAACAACTCCCTTACCGCCCGTATCTTATCCAAAACTGCCGGCAGGAAGGCTTGACCGCCGAAACCCGGGTTGACGGTCATCAACAAAATGAGATCCACATCATCCAACACGTACTCCAGTCCGTGGATGGGCGTGGCCGGATTGAGGGCCACACCGGCTTTTTTCCCATGGGCACGAATCAACGCCAACGTGCGTTGCAAATGCACCGTCGCCTCCACGTGAACCGTGATCCAATCGGCGCCGCTTTCGGCAAAAACGGGAATGTATTTGTCGGGATCCGTGATCATCAAATGCACGTCCAACGGCTTGTCGGTCAGCGGCCGCAAGGCTTTCACGACCAACGGCCCCATGGTGATGTTCGGCACGAAATGGCCGTCCATGACGTCGATATGAATCCAGTCGGCATCCGCAACGGACTGCAATTCGTCGGCCAAATAGGCAAAATTCGCCGACAAAATCGATGGTGCAATTTTCATGTCATTCCTCCTCCAATTGGAAAAACAAGGCGGCTGCCCCGATGATACCTGCGTCGTTCAACAGGCGGGCAGGCAATACGTCCACATGCGCCACCGCCCGGGGCAATCCGTTGATATGCATCTTCGTTTCAATGTCTTGAATCCATTTTGGGGGGGCCACGTGCATCACGCCTCCGCCCAACAAAATGCGGGCCGGATTGAGGATGACGCTGACCATGACCAAGGCATCGGCCAACCCGGCCGCCGCTTCATCGAGCACAGAACGGGCCAAGGCGTCTCCTTGACCGGCGTGGCGAAAAATCGCTTCGACGGTCAACGGTTGTTCATCGGCCAGTCGGCTGGGTGTACCTTGGGCCAAGGCTTCCTGGGCCAGTCGGATCATGCCCGTGGCGGAACTGACGGTCTCCAGACAACCGAACCGACCGCAACGACACGGCCACCGCCGGGGTGATACCGGCAAATGGCCGATTTCCCCGGCCATGTGACTGCTGCCGTGAAACAGCCGGCCATCGACGATGACCCCGCCGCCGACCCCTGTGCCCAACGTGAGGCAGAGCAACGGGTTTTTCCCGCGGCCGTGCCCTTGCCACGATTCGGCCAGGGCTGCCAAGTTGGCGTCATTGTCCACTTTCACCGGCCATGGAAAACGGTTCGCCAACATGTCTTGAACGGGCAGCTGTTGCCAACCGAGATTGATCGCTTCGTGCAAGAATCCTTGCGCGTCCAAAAAGGCCGGCAACCCGACTCCGATTCCACGGAGTTGGCCCTCCGCCACCCCGTTTTCCCGGATTAACTGGGTCATCACGTCTTCTAAAACCGTTGCCAGGTGGGACAGCCCTTTTTCTTTCTCTATCGGAAACACACGGCGGGCCATCAATCGGCCCTCTTCGTCCACCAACCCGACTTTGACAAAACTGGCCCCGACATCGACGCCCACAGCCACGTCCATAAACATCATCTCCTACTGGTGTTTTTCCATTTCCAGGATACGCCGCTTCAATTCGGCTCCCCACTCGCCCGTACCAGGCTGTCCCAAAACCGCTGCCGCATACCGTTTATACGCCTCAACACCCGGCTGATCAAAGGGATTGACACCGGCCAAATAACCGCTCATGGCACATGCCTTGAGAAAAAAATAAACGAGTTGACCGAACCAATACGCATCCATCTTCGGCAACCGCACCGCCAAATTCGGCACGCCGCCGTCGGCATGGGCCAGACGAGTCGCGATCATCGTCTGCCGGTTGATCCAATGGAGCGATTTCCCCGCTAAAAAATCGAACCCGTCAGCCCAATCGGCCACCTCTGGAATGGGAACTGAAACATTCTCTTCTTCCACGTCGATGAACGTTTCAAACAAGATTCGCCGCCCTTGTTGAATGTATTGACCGAGGGAGTGCAAATCCGTGGTGAACTGGGCCGTAGCCGGAAAAAGACCTTGGCCGTTTTTTCCTTCACTTTCGCTGAACAACTGCTTCCACCATTCGCCGAAGGCCTGCCATCGCGGTTCATCGGTCACCAACAATTCGACGATTTTGCCTTGTCGGTAGAACCAGTTGCGGTACACCGCATACCGATAAGCCGGATTCGCAGCCAAGTCGGGGTCCAAAAGCTGCTGGGCCGCCTCTTGCGCCCCTTTGAGGACCGCATGAATGTCGATGCCTGCTGCGGCCATGGGCAACAGCCCGACAGCCGTCAACACCGAATAGCGCCCCCCGATGTTTTCCGGAACCGGCAACGTGCGAAAACCATGCGCATCCGCCAATTGTCGCAAGGCGCCAGCAGCGCCGGTCGTCACCACCACCCGCCGGCGGGCTTCCTCCGGCCCGTAACGGGACACCAATCGCGGCCACAAAAGGCGAAAAATGATGGCCGGTTCCAAGGTGGAACCGGATTTGGACACGACGTTCACCACAATTCGTTGATCTTCCAATTGGCGCCACATCTGTTCAAAATGGGCAGCGCTCAACTGATAACCCGCAAACCGCACCGCCGGACCATCGCCCGCCAACAAGTCGACGGCCGCCCGCGCACCCAAATAAGAACCGCCGATACCGACGACCAACAAAACGTCAGCCTGCTGGCGTATAGCGGCTGCCGTTTCGCTGATGCGCTCCACCGGCACTTGAGAGTCCTGAGGAACCTTGACCCAACCAAGTCCGTCGTCTTCATCCCGGTGCAGCCGCTGATGCATGGCCGACACAAAAGGCTGCATTCGTGCCATTTGATCGGCAATGGCATTCGCATTTGCAAAGCGGTCGTCCAATACAAGTCGACCCGTCATGGCATTTCGGACCTCGCTTCAAAAAATTCGCTTTTATCCCCACTCACCAACGCTCTTTTTCCGCCTGCAGCCGATCTTGCAAAAATACCAAATAATGTTCGTAACGAGATGCCGCGATGGCTCCTTCCTCCACCGCTTCTCGGACACGGCAGTCCGGTTCCTTCCAGTGACGGCATCCGCGAAAACGACAGGCGTCCGAAAACCGGGCGAACTCCGGAAATGTCGATGACAAATTGTCAGAGGTGATACGGGCAAAATCCAACTGGCTAAAGCCCGGCGTATCCACCAAGTAGCCCCCTTGGGGCAGCGGCAACAACTCCACGTGCCGTGTCGTATGTCGGCCTCTACCCAACTTTTTGCTAATTTCTCCGGTCTCCATCTTACGTTCCGGCACAAAGGCATTGATCAGTGTCGACTTTCCGACACCGGACTGTCCGGCCAACACCGTCGTTTTTCCCCGCAAATGCTCGGCCAACTCCGCCAAGCCTTCTCCGGTCCGTACGCTGATGCAGACGACCGGATAACCAATGTCCATATAAATTTGGCGCGCCCGATAAAATTGTTCCACCGTTTCCGGGTCTTGGTCGGGCAACAGATCAATTTTCGAAAAACATATGACCGCCGATAATTGATGGGATTCGACATGCACGAGAAAACGATCCAACAGGATCAAGCTCAAGGCCGGCTCCGCGACAGAAAAGACGAGACACACTTGATCCATGTTGGCTACCGGCGGCCGAAACAATTGATTTTTTCGCGGCTTGATCGCCCGGATGACTCCGAGCCCGTCGGCCTCAACCGTCACTTCCACCCAATCGCCGACCAAAGGAGACAAGGCGTGTTTTTTGAACACGCCACGGGCTTTACAAGTAATGACCCCGTTTGGGGTATCCACATCGTAAAAATTGCTGATGGCTTTGACAATCCGCCCTTCCAGCGCCATCACATCCCTCCCCTGACCGTTCAGTGTACTCCTCAATCAAGCGAATTGTCCCCTCCCGACTCCGGCAGTTCATCCTGTAGCCCGTCGAACTGTTCGTCCTCCGGCACTTTGCCGCTGCTGACCCATAGATCCACGCTCGCCCCCACCGGCACCGGATCCCCCGGTTCATAAGGAAATTGCCGCAACACGGTTCCTTGCGCCGCCGTGCTCGCCTGCGTGTACACCCTTCCCAAGGACAGCTCCATCTCCAACAAACGGGCTTCGGCTTCTTTCAGCGACAAGCCCCGCAAATTGATCATCGTCAACATTTCCGGCCCGGCACTGACGACCAGTTTAACGGTCGTCTGGCCCGGAATGACCGTCGAGCGGGCCGCCGGCTCATGGCGAATGACATACCCCTTCGGCACCCTTTGACTGTATTCTTCAATGATCTCATAAGCCAATCCAAGATTTTCCAACTCCGCCGCCGCCTCTTGCCGGCTGCTTCCTTCAAGCGCCGGCAACACAACAGACGGCGGACCCGTGCTGACCCAAATCCGCACCGTTCGGTTGCTTTTCACTTTCAATTGGCCCGGCGGATCTTGTCGGACCACATGACCCGCGGGGACCAATTCATTTTCTACTTCAAATCGTTCTACATTCAATCCGGCCTCGGTCAACAGGCGCACGGCTTCTTCGGCCGGCAGACCGACCACATCGGGCGTCACCACTTCCGGGACGACCCATTTCGCTTGCAATTGATGCCATCCCCATCCGCCCAAAAGGACGAGAACCGCCAACACGCTCAAAAAAACCGTCATCCGTCTTTTCACCCGGCGCCGGGACGACGATTCCGCCGAACCGGTGCCTTCTTCGTCCGACGGCCGTTCTTCCGGGGCACCGACATAGGATTTCGGCAACGAAGGCATCAGTCGGGTCGCTTGTTCATCTTCGGAAAACGCCGGCGGCGGCGCCACTTCCCCGCCAGGCTGGAGCACCAACGCCAAATCGTCCCGCATTTGTTCAGCTGTCTGATACCGTTGGCGCAAGTCTTTGGCCAGCGCCCGGGCCAACACGTTTTCCAAACTCCGGGGAACAAGCCGGTTTTTTTCATATGCCGGCGGATACGGTTCCTGCAAATGTTTGAGGGCTACCGTCACGGGCGTGTCGCCGGAGAAGGGCAATTCGCCGGTCACCATTTCATACAGCACCACGCCTAACGAATATAAGTCCGACTGCCCAGTGACGATCGCCCCCTTGGCCTGCTCCGGGGAACAATAATGGACGCTGCCCAACACCGTGCCGTGGGTGATGGTCGCCTCGCTCGACGCCTGGGCGATGCCAAAGTCGGTCACTTTCACTTGCCCGTCGTCCGTAATGAGCACATTGTGCGGCTTGATGTCACGGTGAACGATTTGTTGACGGTGGGCATAGGCCAGCGCATCGCAGATCTGCATCGCAATCCGAACCGCTTCTTCCACGGGTAACGGTGCTTGGCGCGAAATTTTCTCCTTCAGCGACTCCCCTTCCACATATTCCATGACGATGTAGGGCACGCCGTTTTCTTGTCCGATATCGTAAAACTGGACGATATTGGGATGGGACAAGCGGGAAACCGCTTCCGCCTCCCTTTGGAAACGGCGGGTAAACGCTTCGTCATGAACGAATTGTTCTTTCAACATTTTAATCGATACAAACCGCAGTTCCTGTAAATCCAACCCTTGGTAGACCGTCGCCATGCCCCCGCTGCCGATCCGCTTGATCACTTGATACCGACCGTTGAGCACATGTCCGATCATCGCCCCACCCCCGGTTAATCGTCCACCGCCGGCCGGTCTTGTGATGAACGGACGGGCGGGGAAAACAATATGAGGGAAATGTTGTCTTCGCCCCCTTGACGCAACGCTTGTTCCAGGAGGCGGTCCGCTTTTTCTTGAATCGTTCCTTCGCTTTGCAACACTTGGCTGATCTGTTCGTCGCTGAGCATGCTGGTCAAACCATCGCTGCACAGCAACAACAAATCTTCCGCTTGCGGCTGGTACGCATTGAACTCGACTTCGACGGTTTCATCGGTTCCCAAAGCCCGGACGAGAATGTTCCGTTGCGGATGACGATTGGCTTCATCGGCCCGGAGTTGCCCGCTTTTCACCAATTCGTTGACCAAGGAGTGGTCGGCCGTGATCGGTTGCAGACGGGACGATTGCCAGGCATACGCCCGACTGTCGCCTATGTGGGCAATCCATCCCCAATCACCGGTAATCAACGCCACCACGATGGTCGTCCCCATCCCGGAAAGCTGCGGATCCGCCTGCGCCCGTTCATAAATGGCCCGGTTGGCTTTGAGAATGGCCGCTTCCAAATCGTTGCGTGCCTCCTCCGGCCGCATCCGGGAAGAAACATGTTGCAATTCCTGGCGGATGACATCGATGGCGGTGCCGCTGGCTACTTCGCCCGCCTGATGCCCGCCCATACCATCGGCGACCATGGCCAAGATAATCCCTTCTTCAGGCTCGGCAAAATATACGGCATCCTCGTTGACCGACCGCACTTTTCCTGCATCGGTGCGCCATACACCATTCACAACCGTTCCCTCCTCTGGCTCCCGGCGCTCATCCGACACGACCGGCAGAGCCGGACGACTGTTTTTTCAAGCGGGCAATGAAAAAACCGTCACTGTCGTACTGATCCGGAAAAATTTGGACCATCCCTTCGGCACACAACGGATGGGGCGTTTCCCGATCCAACTGAAACTCCCGATGCCGGTCCAAAAACCAGGCGATATTCTCTTCGTTTTCCTCGTGTGCCAACGTACACGTGCTGTACACCAAAATACCCCCTGGGCGAACCATGGGTGCCACACCGGCCAACAGCTCCCGCTGCAAATGCACCAATCGGGAGATATCGTCTTCTTGTCGCTGCCATTTGATCTCCGGCCGCCGGCGGATGACGCCGAGGCCGCTGCACGGCACGTCCAACAACACCGCATCAAAGAGCTCCGTCTCCTGCTGCGCCGCCGTTCGGGCATCTTGTCGCTTCACTGTGATAGATGATAAACCTAACCGTCTCGCCGCTTGCTGGACGAGCTGCACTTTGTGATCGTAAATATCCCAGGCGACCACCGTCCCCTGATCGCCCATCCATTCGGCCAGATGGGTCGTTTTCCCGCCCGGCGCCGCACAAGCGTCCAACACCCGCATGCCGGGCTCCGGGGCAACGATTTCACTGACGAGTTGCGCGCTTTCGTCTTGCACGGTCAGCCAGCCTTCTTGATACCAACGGCTTTGGGCCAACGGCACCGTGCCGACATAACGGATCCCTTGCGAAGCGATGGGTGACGGTTGAACCTCCCCCGGGAGTTGTTGGCGCAATTGCTCCAACAGTTCGTCCCGGGAAATTTTCAGTCGGTTGACCCGGATCGCCTGCACCGGCGGGCAGTTGTTTTTCCGCAACATGGCCTCCGTCCGTTCGGGGCCGTACTGCTTCAGCCACCGTTTGACCAGCCACTCGGGATGGGAATGTTCCAACGCCCAACGTTGGATGAGGGGCAAATCGTCAGGAATGACCCGTCGTTCCGGATGTCGCAAAAAATTGCGCAATGTGCCGTTGACAAAACTGCCAATCCCGGCATGGCCCCAGGACTTGGCCAATTTGACCGCCTCGTCGACCACCGCATGATCCGGAATGCGATCCAGATACACCAATTGATAGACGCTCAGGCGCAACAAATTCCGCACCCAGCCGTCCAATTCCGACAAATCCCGCCGAACGAAGGGAGACAACATCCAATCGAGGGTATTAAGCCGTTGCAACGTCCCGTACGTAATTTCCGTCGCCAACGCGGCGTCGGCCCGGGAAAGGCGGGACTGTTGCAACACGTGGTTTAATTTCAAATTGCTGTACGCCCCAGCCTCCACCGATGTTAAAACCGCCAAGGCGGCTGCCCTGGCGTTGTCGATGTGCGGTTTGAACTTCTTGCCTTGTCGTCGTTTCACCCGTCGGTACCTCCGCTAGCAAAGCGCTCCCCAGGGTGGATGGCCCGTCCCCGAAGATAATCGGCCATCGCCATCCGCTTCTTACCAGCCGGCTGAATTTCCAACAGTTCAACGGCATCTTGGCCGCATGCCACCACCAC
Organism: Bacillota bacterium; assembly: GCA_017577895.1. GTDB lineage: Bacteria > Bacillota > Bacilli > ZCTH02-B2 > ZCTH02-B2 > Bacillus_BB. Next base: position 66,045 of record PKQY01000001.1, on the reverse strand, counting down.
CGATTCCGATGACACTTCCAAAACGGTGCCCGGCGGCTGATCATGATCCTTGGCCACCGGCTTTACCCACCAAACTTTCCAGATATCGTCCTGATACACCGTGTACGCCACCGGCCATGGATTGAGGCCCCGCACCTGGTTATAGACGTCTACCGCTGACCGGCTCCAGTCGATGCGCTCATCATCCCGGCGGATGTTTGGCGCATACGTCGCGAGGCGTTCATCTTGCGGCCGCGCCCGGACCGTTCCGGCAAACAAGGCGGGGAGCGTCTCCACCAGCAGTTGGGCCCCCACGTCCTTCAGCCGATCGTGCAACGTGCCCACTGTGTCCTCCCAAGCGATGGGAACCGCCCGCTGGGCGATGATGTCTCCGGCATCCAGTTCTTCCGTCATGTACATGAGCGTGATGCCCGTCTCTTTTTCACCACGGATGATAGCCCAGTGGATGGGTGCACCGCCGCGATATTTGGGCAAAAGGGAGGCGTGCACATTGACGCAGCCGAATCGGGGCGCTTGCAAGAGGGCCGGCGGCACCAGCTGTCCGTACGCCGCCGTCACGATCAAGTCCGGTCGCCATGCGAGGACCGCTTCCACCGCTTCCGGACGACGAATTTTTTCCGGCTGCAACACCGGGATGCCAAATCGTTGGGCTGCTTCCTTAACCGGCGGCGGCGTCAACACTTTTTTCCGCCCTTTCGGTTTGTCGGGCTGGGTGACCACTCCGACCACTTCGTAGGGCGAGCGGACCAACGCCTCCAAAATCGTCACGGCAAAATCCGGCGTTCCCATGAACACGATGCGGTGATTCATTCACGCTGCTCCTTTTCGGGTTCGTAAAAGACCGTGGTGAGATCGGTGAACAAAATGCCGTTTAAATGATCGACTTCGTGCTGAATGGCACGGGCCAAATACCCTTCGGCGTTCAACACAAATTTTTCCCCGTGCCGATTGAGGGCTTCCACCGTGCAACGCATAGCCCGTTTGACTTCACCGACAAGTCCGGGAATGCTGAGACAGCCTTCCGGCCCCACTTGTTCCCCTTCCCGCGACGTGATCACCGGGTTAATCATTTCGATCAACCCGTCGCCCACATCGATGACGACGACCCGTTTCAGCACACCTACTTGCACCGCAGCCAACCCGACGCCGCCGGCATCGTACATCGTCTCTGCCATATCGTCCAACAATTTATGAATATTCGGCGTAATTTCCCGCACTTCTTTGCTCACTTTGCGCAAAATCGGATCCGGTTCCTTCACGATGACCCGTACCGCCATCGGCTCACCCCTTCCTTTCCGTTACGACAACATCCGCGGATCCACGTCGATGGTCAACTGCACGTGCTGCTTTTTCAACCGCGGTTCCCACTCGGCGATGGCTTCTTGCAATACGGCACGAACTGTCGGTTCATCGGTATATTTTATCATGCTCTGGTACCGATATCTATTTTTCATGCGGGAAATCGTTGCCGCCGCCGGTCCCAGCACTTGGGCCACCTTATGCAGCCGGTCGGCAAGCCATCGGGTCATTTGCGCCGCCCAAGTCAAGGCCACCGCCGACTCCGGGTGCGTAAACACGAGTTGCACCAAACGACGATAAGGCGGGTATCCCGCTTGTCGACGCAGGGCCATTTCCCGGGCAAAAAAACGGGCATAATCTTGGGCCGCGGCAGCCTGGATGATGTCGTGCTCCGGGTTGAAACTCTGAATGATCACTTCTCCCGGACGATGATGGCGACCGGCCCGACCGCTCACTTGTGTCAGCAGTTGGAACGTCCGTTCGCCGGCTCGAAAATCGGGCAAATACAATAACGAGTCGGCCAAAATGACGCCGACCAACGTCACGTTTGGAAAATCTAGGCCTTTGGCGATCATCTGGGTTCCGATGAGCACGTCCGCTTCTTGCCGGTAAAAGCGGGCCAACAGCTGTTGATGGGCCCCTTTTTGGGACGTCGTATCGGCGTCCATCCGCAAAACGCGAACACCGGGAAACAGGCGGTGCAACTCTTCTTCCACCCTTTGCGTCCCGGCCCCCAAATGGCGAATCGGTCCACTGCCGCATGTCGGGCAAGTGGCCGGTTCCACAGTCGCATAGCCGCAATAATGGCAACGCAAGTGGTGACCGACCCGGTGATACGTCAACGAAATGTCGCAAGCCGGGCACTTCATCACCGAACCGCAACTCCGACACATGACAAAATGGGCAAAGCCGCGGCGATGTTGAAAAAGTATGACCTGTTCGTTTCGCCGAAACCGTTCCGCCATGCGTTTTGCCAACATGCGGCTGAACAAGCTGCGGTTGCCGGCTTGCAATTCTTGCCGCATGTCCACCACATGCACCTGAGGAAGGGGCCGATCGTGCACCCGTCGCTTCATTTGCAACAAGGTGAAGCCGCCCTTCTGCGCCGCCGCATACACCTCCAACGATGGAGTGGCGCTGCCCAGCACCACCACCGCTTGGTGGTAACGGGCCCGCCGCAAGGCGACGTCCCGGGTATGATAACGGGGGGCCTCTTCCTGTTTGTACGTTCCTTCGTGCTCTTCGTCGACAATGATGAGACCGAGCCGCTCAAACGGCGCAAACACAGCCGAACGGGCACCGATGACGACCTTCGCCTGACCTTCCTGGATACGCCGCCATTCGTCGAAACGTTCTCCCGGAGACAACCGGCTGTGAAAGACCGCCACTTGCGGGCCAAATCGGCGCCGGAAGCGCTCCACCATCTGCGGGGTCAAAGAAATTTCCGGCACTAGGACAATGGCCGACCGCCCTTGTTGCAAACAGTAGCGTATGGCTTGCATGTACACTTCGGTTTTGCCGCTGCCCGTCACGCCGTGCAACAAAAAGGCGTGATATTGCCGCTGGGACAATGCCTCGATCAACGGAACGAGGGCTGCTTGCTGTTCTTCGGTGAGCGCATAAGGCGCCTCCTCTTCCAGCGGCAGCCCGTCGGAAGGTTCTCGAAACACATCTTTCTCCACTCGTTCCAACACGCCTTGTCGAATGAGGGCATTCAACGTCGTCGTGGAGACTCCCCATTGCTTCATCAAATCGGCTTGCAACCATTCCCGTTGCGGCTCTTCACGCAGACGGCGCAACACTTCCCGTTGCTTGACGGCCCGGGGAGAACATTGTTCCAACAGACGGTCCAATTGCTCCCGCTCCATGATCCGGCGCAGATAGACCGCCTTTTTTACCCGCACCGGCCGATGAACTTCGGAACGGACCCGCAAACGACCCTCCCGCCGCCAACGGTGGAGCAGGCGTTCATGCTGGGGAAACGCCTGCAACAACGCTTTCCAAGAGACCGACCCCCGATGTCGAAAATATTCGAAAATCTCCCGTTCTTCTTCACGTTGTAGTTCTACGTCACCGGCCAACGCCACTTCCACCGTATATTTTCCCCGGATGCCGGCCGGGATCATGGCCTTTAACGCCGTCATCCACGGGCAGAGCGTTTTGCGGCTGAGCCAATACCCTAATTGAACCAACTCTTCCGTCAACGGCGGCGGCACCACTTCCTCAATTTCCCGCAAGGCGACCTCCGGCAAATCAGCCTCGGTTTGCGGTGTCGCCACTTCGACCACGATGCCGTCCACCCGACGGTTGCCAAATGGCACCACCACCCGGGCGCCGACGCCCACCTCATTCTCCCATTGCGGCGGCACCAAATACGTGTAGGTCTGATCGCCGACCGAACCGGGAACGTCCACCACGACGTGGACCTTTTTCATGTTTGACCCTTCTTCATCAAATGGTGCATGACCAGATCTAACAATTTGTCCGCCACTTCCTGCTTGCTCATGGTCGGCCATGCTGCCACCAGCCCGTCCTTTCCGTACACCGCCACCCGGTTATTGTCCACATCAAAGCCGATGTCGCTCTGGGATACGTCATTGGCCACGATAAAATCGGCCCCTTTGCGGAGCAGCTTCTCTCGCGCATATTGCTCGATCTGCTCCGTTTCCGCCGCAAAACCGACGATACATTGTTCCGGCCGGCGACGGCGGCCAATTTCCGCCAAAATGTCCGGCGTACGACGCAAACGGACGTTGATTTCGTCCATCGTTTTCTTAATTTTTTGCTCTGCCACCTGCACAGGCGTGTAGTCAGCCACTGCCGCCGCCTTGATGACGACGTCGGCTTCCGGCAGACGGGCCATGACCGCTTCGTACATTTGTTCGGCCGTCTCGACGGCCGTCACATCTACGCCCGCCGGCGGACGCATCGAAGTCGGTCCCGTCACCAACAACACCCGCGCCCCCCGCCGTTGGGCAGCGGCGGCGATGGCGTAACCCATTTTTCCGGACGAGCGATTGCTAAAAAAACGAACCGGATCGAGCGGTTCGCGCGTCGGGCCTGCGGTGACGAGCACGGTCCGGCCGGACCAGTCCCGCTTTTTCGCCAGCATTGTTTGAATTTTTGCAACGATATCGGCCGGATCCGCCAGCTTTCCTTGCCCTTCGTACCCGCATGCCAGCAACCCTTCCACCGGATCGATAAATTCCACCCCATGGGCTTTCAAGCGGCGGATGTTTTCCTGCACCGTCCAATGCCGGTACATGTGCACGTTCATGGCCGGCGCCACCAACACCGGCGCTCGGGTAGCCAAGAACACCGTTGTCAACATGTCGTCCGCCAACCCGCTGGCCATCTTGGCAATGACGTTGGCCGTCGCCGGCGCCACGACCAGCAGGTCGGCGTTGTCGGCGATGGCCACGTGGGCGACCACGTTCGGGTTGCGCTCATCGAACACGTCGACCAACACGTCGTTCCGTGACAACGTTTGAAATGTCATGGGACTGATGAACCGGGTCGCACTTTCCGTCATGATCACTTGCACTTGGGCCCCCAACTTACTGAGGCGGCTGCACAAATCCGCCGCCTTGTAAGCGGCGATCCCTCCGGTCACCCCAAGCACAATCCGTTTTCCTTCCATGAACTTCCTCCCTTACGCCGACAAGGGTGGGCCGCCATCTTACTTACCCGTTTCCTTCTCCATTTCTTCCTTTAGAATATCCTCCACACGAATCGTGCCGCGGGCAATTTCTTCCAAAGCGATTCCGACTTCCTTGCGGGATGTGGGATTGTCAATGGTCACCGGCGCGCCATCCTTCAGTTGCCGTGCCCGCTTGGCCGCGGCGGTGACGAGCAAATATTTGCTGCCGACTTTTTCAATTAATTTGTCGATTTCCGGAAACAGCATTCGCTGACACAACCCCTTTCCGTTGGATGGAATAACCGCTTGGAAACGCGCGGCGTTTTATGATGTTCCGCCAAAATAATGGCGCGAATTTTCTCGACCGCATCTTCGACCACGTCATTGACCACGGCATAATCATAATGATGGATCATTTGCAATTCTTCCTGGGCCACACCCAAACGCCGCAAGATGGCCTGTTCATCTTCCGTGCCCCGTTGTTCAATCCGTTCCCGCAACGCGTGTAAACTGGGCGGAAGTAAAAAAATAAACACGCCGCTCGGAAATTTCTTTTTCACTTGCAAGGCCCCTTGGACCTCAATTTCCAAAATGACGTCTTTGCCTTTCGCCAGCATTTCTTCGACAAACAACCGCGGCGTCCCATAATAATGTTCGGCGTACTTGGCCCATTCCAGCAGTTGTCCTGCTTCAATCATCGCCTGGAATTGTTCCGGCGTTTTGAAAAAGTAATTGACACCGTCCTTTTCCCCGGCCCGCGGCGCCCGCGTCGTCACCGACACGGAATAAACGAGCTCGGGCATCCGCTGCCGCAACGCAGCACAAACCGTCCCTTTGCCGACGCCGGATGGTCCCGACAGGACAATCAACAAACCTTGTTCGTGCTGTTCCATTTCAGTCCTCCGGATCGACGTTTTGATCTTCCTTCGCATTGAGACGATTGGCGACCGTTTCCGGCTGCACCGCCGACAAAATGACATGGTCGCTGTCCATAATGATAACCGCCCGGGTACGACGGCCGTACGTCGCATCAATCAAACGGCTGTTGTTTCGGGCTTCCGTGATGATCCGTTTAATCGGAGCCGACTCGGGACTGACGATGGAAATGATGCGATTGGCCGAAACGATATTGCCGAAACCGATATTGATCAATTTGATTGACATGGTTACGCCCACCCTCCCATGGCCTGTCATGTCTCGATGCCAAGCGAATTTTATTCAACATTTTGAATTTGTTCGCGCATCTTGTCAATCTCATCCTTGGTCGCCAGTATCAGCGGATTGAGGGTAGGATCGGGTACTTTGGCCGAAATGGTATGGATTTCCCGACTCATTTCTTGCAGCAGAAAATCCAATTTTTTCCCGTTCGCACCCATCTCTTCCACAATCCGGGCGAATTGCCAACAATGGCTTTGCAATCGGCTCAGTTCTTCATCCACATTGGCTTTTTCGGCAAACAACAACAATTCGGCATGGAGCTTCTCTTCCGGTATGTCCACGCCGAGGGCATGCAAACGCTCTTGCAAACGCCGCCGATACCGTTCCAACAACCGGCCGCTCTCTTGCTGCATTTGCTGGACGTACTCCACTACCCGCGCGTTCCGCGCGCACAGCTCCTTCTGAATGAGCGCCCCTTCCCGCCGGCGCATCTCATCCCATTGCCGACACGCCTCGGTCAAGGCTTCCAGGAGCGGACGGCTCCAATCGACGTCTTCGGGCACGTCCGTTTGCCACAAGTCCGGCAAGAGCAGCACGGTCTTTACATCAATGTCGCCGGCCAACTGATAACGTTCCTTTAACGTCCGCAGCAGGTGAATCCACTGTTCCGTCCTTTCCCAATTCAACGTGGACACCAGTCCGTCCACCGGTTCCCGCTGCACGTACACATCGACTTTTCCGCGAAAAAAATAAGCCTGCAGTTCTTTCCGCACCGGTTGTTCATAGGCAAGCCAATGTTTCGGCAAATGAACGGAAATGTCTCGATAGCGATGATTGACTGAGCGGATTTCCACAATGAGCCGCTGACCATTGGCAACTACTTCTCCCCGCCCATACCCCGTCATGCTTTTCATCGGCTTCACTTCCATTTTTTAATTGTAATCAATTTGTTTTCCATGAACAAGTACAGCACATTCCATGAAAAATCCTTCCCTCCGGTGCCAGAACCGGAGGGAAAGACCTCTCAGCGGGGAAGGACGTTGGTGCGGACCGGCCGGCTGAGGGAAAGCAACCCCGGAATGCCGGCAATGAACGTCGGGATGGCTGAAGCCAAGAGAACGAGGGCCCATTCCCTCAACGACAGGGCGGTTGTATGGAAAATGGGTTGTAGCCAGTCGACGTACATGACCGCCAACAACATCGCTGTGGAGACGGCCACCGCCAAAACAAGCCACCGGTTTTCCAGCGGATTGCGGTCAAACACGGATCGTTCGCAGCGGCAATCGAAGACGTGAATGAGCTGCGCCATGACCAAGGTAGCAAAGGATACGGTCTGTGCCCGCTGCAAGTCATGGGGATGTTCCGAGAGGGTCAGCCAAAAAGCCCCGACCGTCACGCACCCGATCAACAGCCCGCGACTGACGATTTTCCATCCTAACCCGCGGGCAAAGACGCTTTCCCGAGCATCCCTCGGGGGACGCCGCATGACGTTTTCCTCGCTGGTGTCCACTCCTAACGCCATGGCGGGCAAACCGTCGGTGATGAGATTGATCCATAATATATGAATCGGCAACAAGGGCAACGGCAAGGCCAGCAACATGGCGATGAACATGGTGATAATCTCCCCCACGTTGCTGGCGAGGATGTAGCGGATAAACTTGCGGATGTTTTCGTAAATGCCCCGCCCTTCTTCCACTGCCGACGCAATCGTCCGAAAATTGTCATCGGCGAGAATGAGGGACGCCGCTTCTTTGGTCACGTCCGTACCGCCCCTGCCCATGGCAATGCCGATATCGGCGGCTTTGACCGCCGGTGCGTCGTTGACGCCATCACCGGTCATCGCCACCACCTCGCCTTGGGCTTGCAACGCCTTGACAATGCGCAACTTATGTTCCGGTGCCACCCGGGCGTACACGTAGATGTTGGAAATTTTTTTCATTAGCTCCGATTGGCCCATGTTGGACAACTGGGCACCGGTCATCACTTCGCCGCCCGGAGGTAAAATGCCCAGTTGCCGGGCGATGGCTTCGGCGGTCGCCTGGTGATCCCCGGTGATCATGACCGTTTTGATGCCCGCTTGCGTACACCGGGCGATGGCTTCTTTGACTTCCGGCCGGGGCGGATCCATCATCCCCATCAACCCGACAAAACATAACCCTTGCTCCGCGGCCGTCTCATTCTCCGGCATTTCCCCCGGGGCAAGCTGCCGAAAAGCAAAGCCTAAATTGCGCAACGCGAGCCGAGCCAGCGCTTCGTTGGCCTCCAGAATCCGGCCTTTCTCCCTCCCATCGAACCGCTGTTTGCGGCCTTGGGCCAGCCAATGGGTGCACCGTTCCAACAACACATCGGGCGCGCCCTTCGACATCAACCAACGGGCGCCGGACGAATCTTCGACGACGACCGACATCATTTTGCGCTTCGGATCAAATGGAAATTCCTTGATGCGCCGCCAACCCCTCACCCATTCCTGGGGCAAAAACCCGGCCTGCAGCGCCGCCAAGAGCAACGCCCCTTCCGTCGGATCCCCTTCCACCGCCCAGTTGCCGTTCGAACGGGCCGCATCCTCTCTCTTGGAAGTGCGTCCAGCGGTTTTCCGTCTCTCCCCGTTCGGCGATGACTCCACGAGCCGGGCGTTGTTGCACAGACACGCGATCTGCATTAACCACGTTAAACTCCCGGCCGGCACCGCATCGATCTCCTTCAACTCCCGGACTTCGCCGTCGCACCAAAGGTGGGTCACCGTCATCCGATTTTGCGTAAGCGTCCCGGTTTTGTCGGAACAGATGACCGTCGCCGTGCCCAACGTTTCCACGGCCGGCAACTTGCGGACGATGGCCTGCCGTTTGATCATGCGCTGCACACCGAGGGCCAACACGACGGTCACGATGGCGGGCAACCCTTCAGGGATGGCGGCCACCGCCAAGCTGACGCCGGCCAAAACCATCTCGTACAAGCCGTGGCCGTTGACCATGCCCAAGACGACCACCATCGCCGTCAAAAAGAGGCAAGCCATGACCAACACTTTTCCCAGATGGGCCAGCCGCTGCTGTAGCGGCGTCACCTCTTCCTCTTCACTTTGCATCAGATGGGCAATTTTACCCATTTCTGTCGCCATCCCCGTGGCCACCACTACGCCGATGCCTTTCCCTTGAACGACACTGGTGCCCATGTACGCCATGTTCTGCCGGTCTCCCAACGGCAAATCGGCTTCCGGCAACGGTTCGGCAAATTTGGCCACCGGCAGCGACTCGCCGGTCAACGCCGCTTCTTCTACGTACATGCCTTCGGTCTTGGCCAAACGGATGTCGGCCGGAATGCGATCACCGCTTTCCAACAAGACGATGTCGCCCGGCACCAAATCCCGGGCTAAAATTTTGTGCCATTGACCTTCCCGCAAAACACGGCATTCGGGCGCTGTCATTTCCCGCAACGCTTGCAGCGAATGTTCCGCCCGGTATTCTTGCACGAATCCCAAGATGGCATTGAGCAAAATGATCGCCACAATGGTCAGCGCGTCGGTATACTCGCCCAACAAAGCCGACAGCACGGTGGCGACCAACAACACGATCACCATAAAGTCGCGAAACTGTCCGACCCATAAAAAAAACGGATGGGAACGCTTTTTTTCCGTCAAGACATTGGCGCCGTATTGCGTCCGGCGTTGTTCCGCCTCCCGCCACTGGAGCCCGGTTTCCAACTTCGTGTTGTACTGACGCAACACCTCCGCCACCGATTGTTGATACGGGAACGTCTCTTTCTTCATCCCCTGCCTGCCCTCCTATCAGCTTGACCACGCTCGTTCTGCTTTACTGTATTCAGCGGGCTCCAAAATCATGCTATACTGTTGAAGTGCATTTGATGGACCATCAGGAGGGAAACTATGGCCTTCGACGGCTTTGTCATGCGGGCGTTGCTGCATGAAATGGAACCGCTCATCGGGGGGAGGGTAATGAAAATTCATCAACCGAGCCCCACCGATGTCGTTTTGCATATTCGTTCTCAAGGGGAAAACGTTCGGCTGTTTCTCTCAGCCAGCCACACCATCCCCCGGTTTTACCTTCTGGAAGAGCCGCTGGCCAACCCGGCGCAGCCGCCGCTGTTTTGTATGGTGTTGCGAAAACATTTGGAAGGCGGCACCATCGTCGACATGCAACAAATGGGACTGGATCGGGTGTGCTGGTGGGACATCCGCAGCCGCAACGAGCTGGGAGATGTTCAGATCAAACGCCTCGTGTTAGAAGTGATGGGCAAGCACAGCAACTTGATCCTGACCGATTTGGCCACCGGAAAAATTTTGGATGCCGTGCACCACGTGCCTGCCGCCGTCAGTCAAGTGCGGCAAGTGTTGCCCGGCTTGCCTTACACCCCTCCCCCGTCGCAAAACAAAACCGTGCCGTGGGAATGCGAACGGGATTCGTTTTTCGCCCACATCGACTGGAATCGCGGCAAGCTGGACCAACAGTTGGTGGACACCTTTTTCGGTATCGGACCGTCTTTAGCCAAAGAGATCGTCCACCGCGCGGGTTTGCCCACCCGCGAAAACCTGTGGCAAGCATTTACGACGGTCATCGGCCAACTGAAAGAACACCGGTACGAACCGGCCGTCTATGGCGACACCGACGACTTTCACGTCATCGAACTGACCCATCGGGCGGGTCCCAAACAAACCTTTTCCTCCGTGAGCCGCTGCCTGCACGTCTACTACCGGGAAAAAGCGCAGCGGGACCGTCTCCGGCAACAAGCCTTGGATCTGAAAAACTGGCTGCAAAACGAGATCAAAAAAAATAAAAAAAAGATCGAAAAACTGACCGCCACTATCCAAGAAGCGGAACAAGCCGACACCTACCGGCTGTACGGCGAACTCATTACGGCCAATTTGCACCGAATGAAACCGGGCATGAAGGAACTGGAAGCGGAAAATTTTTATGATGCGTCCTTGCCGAAAATCGTCATTCCGCTCGATCCGGCCAAGTCCCCCAGCGAAAATGCCCAAATGTATTTTAAAAAGTACAACAAAGCAAAAAACGGATTGAAAATGGCCCGGGAACAGCGGCAATTGGCGGAGGAAGAAAACCGATACTTCGAAACGATCCTGGCCCAATTGCCAATGGCGAACATCCATGAATTGGAAGAAATTCGGGACGAATTGGTGGAGCAAGGGTATTTACGGCCCCGCTCCCGAAGCCAAAAAAAGAAACTTGAACCGCCCCGCATCGAGCAGTTCAAGTCTTCTGAAGGCATCGATATTCTCGTCGGCAAAAACAACCGGCAAAACGATTACCTGACAACCAAACTGGCCCACCGCAACGACACGTGGCTCCACGTCAAAGACATTCCCGGTTCCCATGTCGTCATTCGCGGTCAGCACTTTTCCGAACAGACGTTAAAGGAAGCGGCCCTGTTGGCAGCCTGGTTCAGCAAAGCCCAGCATTCGTCGCAAGTCCCCGTGGATTACACGTTGGTGCGGCATGTCCACAAACCGAACGGCGCCAAGCCCGGTTTCGTCATTTACGAAAAACAGAAGACCATCTATGTCACTCCGACGGAAGAGGCGTTGGAACCGCTCCTCAAAACGCGGCGTCAAGGTTGAGGCGCCGCCTTTAACGCGTCGATGAGTTGCCGCATGTCTTCCGGCAATGGACTGTGAAACGTCATGGATTCCCGGGTAACCGGATGGTTGAACGACAATTCGGCGGCATGCAACGCCTGCCGCTGAATCCGAGTCGTGTCGCCGCCGTAAAGGGCATCGCCGAAAATGGGATGGCCAATATGCGACAAGTGGACCCGAATTTGATGCGTCCGCCCCGTCCACAGCCGCAGACGCACCAAGGTGGCATCGGGCAACCGTTCAACGACTTGATAGGCCGTTTTCGCCGGTTTCCCCCTCGCATCTACCTGCCGCCGGGGATCCCCCGGCTCCCGCCAAATCGCCCCTTCGATGACGCCTTCCGTTGAGCTTATCGTCCCTTGGACGACCGCCAAATATTGTTTCTCCAATCGTCCGTCTTCCATTTGTTTGGCCAATTGTTGATGGGAAAACGCGTTTTTCGCCACGATGAGCAGCCCGGACGTGTCCCGATCGAGCCGCTGCACGAGATGAAAGCCGGGGCGTTCCCCCCGCGACAACCAATAGTGGATGATGGCGTTGGCCAGCGTCCCCGACGGATGCCCCTTCGTCGGGTGCACCACCACGCCCGGCGGCTTGTCGACGACCATCAACCAATCGTCTTCAAAAACGACCGCCAACGGCATCGGTTCCGGCAGCAAATAATGCGGAAAAGCGGCCGGAATGCCCAAGGTCAACCGATCACCTGCCGCCACCCGTTCCGTCATATGGGCGGGACGGCCGTTTCGCCACAGTTGCTGCTGCCGTTTCACCGTTTTAATAAAGCCCCGGGAAACCGGCCAGCGCCGCCGGATGACATCGCGGATCATCATCCCTTCTTCCTCAGCGGCAACCTCGATGTGTAAACGTTGCAAGCGTCACCACTTCCATCACAGGCGAATTTGAAATTGGAAAAAACCCGCTTTCCGAAACGCTTTCAAGACGACGGCCACGGCGGGCCCCACCAACAAACCCAACACGCCCATAAATGAAAAGCCGAGCACCATGCTGAGCAACACGGCCAACGTGCTGATGCCGAGGCTGTCCCCCAGCACTTTCGGCTCAATGATGCGCCGGAGCAACGTAATGGCGACATAGACGACGATTAAACCGATGCCGAAAAACAATTCGTGTTTAAACAGCGCCCAAACCGCCCACGGGAGCAAAACGAGCCCCGAACCGAGAAACGGCAAAAAATCGACGACGGCGATGACTGCAGCAATGGCCAGCGCGTACGGTACCCGGAGCAACAGAAGCCCGACGAACGTCATCGCAAAAATGACGACGGCGATCAACACTTGCCCCCGAATATAACCGATGATGCCCCGGTTCAATTCTCGCAAAATGATGTCCAGTTTTTCATGGGATTCCGGGGCGAACCATTGGTAAAACTGGGCTTTTAACTGGGGCAGGTGCATGCTGATGAGCACAAATGCCAAAAAAGTTAACAAGGTGAGAATGATCATCCCCGGCAAGGCCGATGCAAAATTGACAAAAGCCGACGCCGATCGGCCCAACAACACACTGGAATTGCTGAGCCAGTTGGAAAAGCTGCTGGTCACTTGCCTTTGCAGCGTCTCGAGTGTCTCCGGCGGGATGTACGCCAGCCAATCGGACACCCAGTTTTCCACTTCCGTCAAATAATACGGTGACTTTTCGTAAATGGCAACCAATTCCACAAAAATACGCGTGAACGAAAAATAGATGACCAGTCCCAAAAACAACCCCAACCCGCCCAGCACGATCCACGTGGCGGCAATCCGGCTGCGGATGCCCGTTTTTTGGACTGCCTGAACCAGCGGTTCAATCAATACCGCCAACAGCAAGGCAATGAGAAAGGGCAACAGGTATGGAAAAATGAAATATCCGCCGACGATCAAGAGCGCGCCCCACAACCATCGCATCCAAGGCGGATTCCAATGGGAATGGTTCAAGCTGGCATCCTCCTACCGAAAATTCGGTCCACATACACCGTTTTGCCGGCCACCAGCGTCATTTTCACGCGGCCTTTCAACGTCATGCCGGCAAAAGGGGTATTGCGGCTTTTGGACAAAAATTGCTCGGGGTCGACAACCCATTCTTCATCAGGATCGATGACCGTCAAATCGGCGGCTTCCCCGACAGCCACCCGTCCTCCCGGCAACCCCATCACCTTAGCCGGTTCTACTGTCATTTTCCGCACCGCTTCCATGGCCGTCAACCGTCCGGGATGGACCAGCCGCGTCCAGACGAGTCCCACCGCCGTCTCCAAACCCAACAACCCAAAAGGCGCTTCGGCCAAAGACCGCGATTTTTCCTGTTCCGTATGGGGAGCGTGGTCCGTGGCAATACAATCCAACGTGCCATCGGCCAGCCCCTGGATGATGGCCTCCACGTCGGCAGCAGTTCGAAGGGGCGGGTTCACTTTCGCCAACGGCCCCCACTCCAGCACCGCCTCATCGGTCAGCGTAAAATGGTGCGGCGTCGCTTCGGCCGTCACCCGCACCCCCCGCTGTTTGGCTTCCCGAATGAGCTGAACGCCCCGGGCGGTGCTGACATGTTGAATGTGCACACGCGCCCCCGTATCTTCCGCAAACAAGATGTCGCGGGCGATGATCAACTCTTCCGCCAGAGCCGGAATGCCGGGATCCCCCAGGGCTTCACTCACTTTTCCCCGATGAATGGCCCCTTTGCCGTCGACCAAATGGTGCTCTTCGCAATGACTGCTGATGGGAATGTCCAATTCTTTGGCCCAACGGAACGCCTCGTACAAAATGCGGGGATCCATCACCGTTTTGCCGTCTTCGGTAAACGTCACGGCGCCCGCTTCTTTCAACGCCCGTAAATCGGTCAGCCGTTCGCCTTTCTGGCCGTACGTCAAGCTTGCCGACGGATAGACCCGAACCGCTGCCGTTCGTTCACTCGTCTCCAGCACGTAGCGAATCTGTTCCGGTGAATCTAACGTTGGCGCCGTGTTGGGCATGCACACCACCGCTGTGAAGCCGCCGGCGGCTGCCGCCTTTGTGCCCGTTTCAATCGTCTCTTTTTCCGGAAAGCCCGGATCCCGCAAATGGACGTGAATGTCGATCAAACCCGGCGTGATGAGGCATCCGGCCACGTCCACCACTTCTGCCCCCGACACATCCAATTCGGGCGCAATCTGCGCCACTTTGCCGTCCACGATCAAAATGTCCCGTTTGGCCTCGGTTCCCGACGCCGGATCCAGCAACAACCCGTTTTTGAACAACCGTTTCATGATCTGGCCCCCGTTTGATTCGGTTGTTCCGCAAATTGCCGGCTTCCCGGTTTTTCCACCGGCAACCCTTGTCGGCACAACGGACAATCATGCGGATCATACGTGGCCACGTTCAACCGGATAAACGGATGGAAAGGCACGCCAAAATCGACTTGCCCGCCGCTGCGATCCACAATGGACGCCACGCCCACCAGCTGGCTGCCGGCCTCTTGAACGAGGCGAATGACTTCCTTTACCGAACCGCCGGTGGTCACCACATCTTCCACCACCAGCACCCGTTCTCCCGGCTGCAGTCGATATCCGCGGCGCAACGTCATGACGCCCGCTTCCCGTTCTGCGTGCATATAACGGGCGCCTAATGCTCGGGCCGTTTCGTAGGCCACCACGATGCCGCCGATGGCCGGGCCGATGACGACATCGATAGACTGCCCAAAAAACGGCGCGGCCAGGGCCCGACACACTTTTTCTGCATGCCAAGGATATTGCAACAACAAGGCACACTGCAAATATTGGTCGCTGTGCAAACCGGAGGTCAACAAAAAGTGTCCCCGTTTGAGCACGCCGGTCTGTTCCAAAATAGCCATGCCTTCTTCTGCCGTGATGGGTCGTTCGTTCTGCACCCGTACCCCTCCAAGTCTCGATCCATTCGTCTTTCCTGTCATTTTCTCATGGGCGATGCAACTGTGCAACAATGTCCGCAAAGGCCTGGGCCGGATCGGAAGCGCGGGTCACCGGCCGCCCGACCACCAAATAATCGCTGCCGGCCTGCCACGCTTCCTGCGGCGTCATAATGCGCCGCTGATCGTCGCGGCGCTGTCCGTCTTCTTGCGCCTGAGGCCTCACGCCCGGCGTCACACAAAGAAACGCCGGGCCGCACGCTTCCTTGATGGTCCCCACTTCCCAAGGCGAGGCGACAACTCCGTCCAAACCGCACTGTTTCGCCAGCCGGGCATACCGCAGCACCGCTTCTTCCACCGAGCCGGGAATTCCCAGTTCTTCGTTGAGCACCTGCTGGTCGGTGCTGGTCAGTTGCGTCACCGCGATGAGCCGCGGCGCCGGCTGGCCCGCCGGGACACCCTTCTCAACGCCTTCTTTGGCCCGCAGCATCATCTCCCGGCCGCCGGCGGCATGGACGTTCAACATGTCCACCCCCAGTCCGGCCAGCACCGCCATGGCCCGTCCGACGGTGTTGGGGATGTCGTGTAGTTTCAAATCGAGAAAAATGCGCAAGCCCCGGCGTTTCAACTGCTCCAACAGCGTCGTCCCGGCAGCGTAAAACAGTTCCATGCCGACTTTGACGTATCGGACTTGCGGCACCCGATCCAAAAACGCCAAGGCTTCCCCCGCCGTCGGAAAGTCCAACGCAATGATGACACGCTCTGCCATCGACATCTGATTCAACTTCCGTCGCCCCTTTCTTTCCACGCCAACCCGGTCAAATCGGCAATCCGGCGGACGCCCAACGCGGCCAGACGCTCCGGCAGTTGTTGGATAATTTCCGGACACACATTCGGATTGACAAAATTGGCCGTTCCTACCGCCACAGCGGATGCGCCGGCGAGAAAAAATTCGATGACATCGTCGGCGTTCATAATGCCCCCCATGCCGATGATGGGAATGTTCACCCGCTGGCTCACTTCCCAGATCATGCGCAAAGCGATGGGTTTGATGGCCGGTCCCGACAGCCCTCCGGTGACGTTGGCCAACACGGGTTTTCGGCGGCGGATGTCGATGCGCATGCCCACCAACGTGTTGATCATGGACAGCCCGTGAGCCCCCGCATCCTCCACCCGCAGAGCTATTTCCACAATGTCGGTCACGTTGGGCGACAGTTTGACAAACACCGGCACTTGGCTGACCGCCACCACCGCTTTTGTCAGCTGGGCTGCCATCTTCGGATCCGTACCGAAGGCGATGCCCCCCACTTTCACGTTGGGACAAGAAATGTTCATTTCGATGGCCTTCACGTTGGGCTGTCGAGACAGCACATCCGCCAGTCGGACGTACTCCTCTTCCGTGTTTCCGGCGATGTTGGCGATGACGGGAACGTCGTACTGGGCCAGCCAGGGCAGTTCTTCATTAACGACTTTATCCAAACCGGGATTTTGCAACCCGATGGCATTCAGCATCCCAGCCGGGGTTTCGGCCACCCGGGGCGTCGGATTGCCGTATCGCGGTTCTACCGTGGTCGCCTTGACGACAACGGCCCCCAACACCGACAAGTCGTAAAAACGGGCATACTCTCGGCCGAAACCGAAACAACCGGATGCGGGCATCACCGGATTGCGCAAGGTGATCCCGGCCAGATTGACTTCAAGGCAAGATGCATCCAACGGCTGCCCCATCCTGCACCCTCCTCACAGCTCGATCTCGTCGGCCTCAAAGACCGGACCGTCGACGCAAATTTTCCGGTAATTCCGTCCGTCGGAAGCACCGGCCGCCGGCACGACGCACGCCAAACAAGCTCCGATGCCGCACCCCATGCGCTCTTCCAACGACAGATACCCGCGGACAGACGGACGGAACCCGTTCTGCCGTTGGCGTGAGGCCCATTCCCGATAATGGGCTTTGACCGCTTTGAGCATTGGCAACGGGCCGCAGGCGTAGTACACTTCCAGCGTGCCGGTCGCCGGTGAGGTATCCGCCCATTGCGCCAGCCCGTCGGTCACCCGTCCCCGGATGCCCAAACTGCCGTCTTCGGTCGTTACCATCACTTCGCCCAGACGGCGGAACGCCTCCACGTAAAAGCTGAACCGCGCGGAAGCGAAGCCGAGCACGATGCGCAGCCGATGGCCGCCTGCTGCCAGTCGTTTGGCCAAATAATACAAGGGCGGAATCCCGATGCCGCCGCCGATGAGGGTGCAAAGAGACGGGGCCGGCGGCTCCGGAAACCCTTGGCCTAACGGCCCGAGCACGTCCACCTTATCTCCCGGCACCCGCCGGCTCAGCCATTGCGTGCCCTCCCCGTCGACCCGGTACAACAAATGCAACAACCCACTGGTTTCATCGTAATCGAACAGGCTGATAGGACGGCGCAGCAACGGAAACACCGTGTCGCTGCACCGCAGGTGGAAAAACTGCCCCGGTTGGGCCGGAAAACGTTTCGGTACGTGCAACGTCATGTGATAAACGCCCGGACATACCGCTTCTTGTTGCACGACTTCCATCAGTTGCAAACGCTCGGACATGAAGAGTCGTTCCGTCATCATCGGGGCACCTCATTTCTGTTTTATTCCCCGCGTATTCCCTGCGGTCTTATTCCCCGCGGCTCAACGAACAGGCCGGCATTTCCGTTTTGCCCAACGGCTCCACGTGCATGGCCAGGCGCCCGATGACGGTGAGGAACGCCTCGACCGTATCCAGCGATGTCAAACACGGCACGCCGTTTTCCACCGCTTCCCGGCGGATGCGGAAGCCGTCCCTGCGCGGCTCTTTGCCGCGGGTTAGCGTGTTGATCACCAGCTGCACTTTCCCTTTTCGAATCTCATCGATGATGTTGGGCGAGCCTTCCGACAACTTTTTGACGCGGGTCACTTTCAGTCCGTGGGCCTCCAAAAAGTCCGCCGTGCCTTGCGTGGCCGCCAACTGGAAGCCCAAGTTGACGAAGCGCCGCAACAGCGGCAACGCCTCCGGTTTGTCTTTGTCGGCAATGGTCGCCAAAATGCGCCCTTCTTCCGGCACGCGGATGCCTGCCGCCAACAATCCTTTGTACAGCGCTTTGGCCAAATCGGTGTCGCGGCCCATCACTTCGCCCGTCGATTTCATTTCCGGACCGAGCGTCGGTTCGACCCGCCGCAGCTTGGCGAAGGAAAAGACCGGCACTTTCACCGCCACCGTGTCCAGGACCGGGAGGGCGCCGCCGGGATAGCCCAATTCCCGAAGACGTTTGCCCAGTATCAATTGAGTTGCCAGATGGGCCATGGGCACGCCCGTCACTTTGCTCATAAACGGCACGGTGCGGGAAGCCCGCGGGTTCACTTCAATGACATAGACATCGTCCTGGACGACGACGAATTGAATGTTCAGCATGCCTTTCACTTGCAGCGCTCGGGCGATGCGGACGGTATAATCCACCAGTTTTTCCTGCGCCGCCGCCGAAATGCTTTGCAGCGGGTAGACGGCGATGGAGTCGCCGGAATGCACCCCGGCCCGTTCGATGTGCTCCATCATCCCGGGAATGAGGACGTCCTCCCCATCGGACAAGGCATCCACTTCCACTTCTTTGCCCTGCATGTACCGGTCAATCAACACCGGATGTTCGTGGCTGGCCCGCACCGCTTCTTCCATATATTCCCGCAACTCGTCTTCGTTGTCGACGATCTCCATGGCTCGTCCACCCAGCACATACGAGGGGCGCACCAACACGGGGAAGCCCAGTTCGCGGGCCACCTCCAGCGCCTCTTCCGCAGCGTAAACGGTGCGGCCCGGCGGTTGGGGTATGTTCAAGGTACGGAGCAGTTGTTCAAACCGCCGGCGGTCTTCCGCCGTATCGATGCTGTCCAGCGAGGTTCCCAACACGCGGTAACCGGCTGCTTCCACATCGGCCGCCAAATTCAACGCCGTCTGACCGCCAAATTGCACGATGACCCCGATGGGCTGTTCTTTTTCGAGAATGTGCAGCACATCTTCGCGGTGTAACGGTTCAAAATAAAGCCGATCCGAAATGTCAAAATCGGTGGAGACGGTCTCTGGGTTGTTGTTGATCATGACCGCTTCCAGACCGGCGGCACGGATGGCCTGCACGGCGTGGACGGTGGCATAGTCAAACTCAATGCCTTGACCGATGCGGATCGGACCGGAACCCAATACGACCACGACCGGTTTGGTCCCTGGGCGCCATTCATCCTCTTCTGCGTACGTCGAATAGTAATACGGCGTCTGGGCAGGAAATTCGCCAGCACACGTGTCCACCATCTTATAAACCGGACGGATGCCGTACGATTTCCGGAGTTCCCGAATCGCTTCTTCACTCGTCCCGCACAAGGCGGCAATGCGCGAATCGGAAAAACCGGCCCGTTTCGCCTGCCACAACAAGGTCCGATCCGGTTGTTCCCCTATGTTTTTCAACTGCTGCTCCATCTGCACCAAGCCGGCGATTTTGTTCAGGAAAAACCGATCAATGGCCGTCAAACGGTGGATCTCCTCCACGCTGTATCCCCGCCGGAACGCCTCCGCCAACAAGAACAGCCGCTGGTCATCCGGTTGACGCAACCGCTGACGCAACGCGTCGTCCGGCAACGTTTCATGCTCCGCCAACAACAGGCCGTCGGCGCCGATTTCCAACGAACGGACAGCTTTTTGCAGCGACTCTTCGAACGTGCGGCCGATGGCCATCACTTCGCCCGTCGCTTTCATTTGAGTTCCCAGTTTACGGTTGGCGTGGGAAAATTTATCAAACGGCCAGCGGGGAATTTTCGTCACCACATAATCCAACGTCGGCTCAAAAAAGGCGTACGTCTGTCCCGTCACCGGATTTTTCAGTTCATCCAGCGTGTAGCCGATGGCGATTTTTGTTGCCATTTTGGCGATGGGGTAGCCGCTGGCTTTCGACGCCAGCGCGCTGGAACGGCTCAATCGGGGGTTGACCTCGATGACAAAATACCGGTTGCTGGACGGATCCAGTGCCAGCTGGACGTTGCAGCCCCCTTCGATGCCCAGCGCCCGCACAATGGTGATGGCCACTTCCCGCAGCATTTGGACTTGTCGATCCGACAGCGTCAGGCAAGGAGCCACGACGATGCTGTCCCCGGTGTGGACCCCCACCGGGTCGATGTTTTCCATGCTGCAAACGGCGATACAATGGTCGGCACTGTCCCGGATCACCTCAAACTCGATCTCTTTCCAGCCGCGGATACTCTGCTCGATGAGGCACTGTCCAATCGGGCTGAGCTGTAAACCGTTGGTGACGATATCGATTAAGTCTTCCCGATCCTCGGCGATGCCGCCGCCGGTACCACCGAGCGTAAACGCCGGGCGCACCACAACCGGATAACCGACTTTCTCCGCAAAGGCCACCGCATCTTCCACCCGGTTTACGGTGACGCTGTCCGGGATCGGTTGTTGCAGCTGCTGCATCAATTGTCTGAACGCCTCGCGGTCTTCCGCCATTTGGATGGCATCGAGTTTCGTTCCCAAAAGGCGGACGCCATACTGCCGGAGGATGCCCTCTTCTTCCAGCTCCATGGCCAAATTCAGGGCCGTCTGTCCTCCAAGCGTCGCCAGCAAACCGTCCGGCCGTTCTTTGCGGATAATCCGCGTCACAAAATCCAGCGTCAACGGTTCGACGTAAATGTGATCGGCCATTCCCGGGTCCGTCATGATCGTCGCCGGGTTGCTGTTGATGAGGACGACTTCCAACCCTTCTTCTTTCAGCGCCCGGCACGCTTGTGTGCCGGCATAGTCAAACTCGGCGGCTTGACCGATGACGATGGGACCGGAACCGATGACCATGACTTTTTTCAAATCTTGCATCTTGGGCATTATGCCATCCCTCCCCGTTGGTCATCCATCATCCGCACAAACTCTTGCAACAAGAAGCACGTATCCGTCGGACCGGGATGCGCATCGGGGTGAAACTGCACCGAGAACGCCGGACGCGTTTTATGCCGCAACCCTTCTACCGACCGGTCGTGCAACAGTCGGTGCGTCACCACCAAGCCGGTATCCTCCAGGGAGGCTTCAACGACTTCATAACTGTGGTGTTGCGCGGTAATCCAACCTTTTCCGGTCTCGACATCAAGGACAGGGTAATTGGTGCCGTGATGGCCCAGATGCATTTTCTGCACCTGGCCGCCGCAAGCCAACGCCAACAACTGATGGCCCAAGCCGACACCGAACAGCGGATAACGTTCAACCAAGGCCGCAATCGTCGGCAACAAAGACGACAACTCCCGCGGATCCCCCGGTCCATTGGAAAGAAACACGCCATCCGGTGACCAGGAAGCGATGGTGTCGAGATCAGTATTGTACGGTGCCTGAATGACTTGGCATCCAGCCTGCAACAATGCCTCGACAAAACTCCGTTTTACGCCGAAATCGAGGACGACCACTGTCCGGCGCGGCGCGGCATCCTGGGGCGACCATCGCTGCACGCATCGAGTGGAAACCCGTTCCACGGGATGCGCGGCCGGAGCAGCTTGCAGCAACGTCTTCACTGTTTCCGGCGGCACGGTTTCCGAGCCGCTGACCAGCACGCCTCTCATGGCGCCATGGTCGCGCAAGTGCCGCGCCAACTGGCGCGTGTCAATCCCGTACAAGCCGACAATGCCGTAACGGCGCAACCACTCATCGAGACACAACCGCTCCGCATCGGTGGCGATGCCGTCCGGCTCGTTGACAATCAACGCCTGCAGCGCCGGTTCCGGTTCATGTTCCCGAAGCGGAAGAAGACCGCTGTTGCCGGCCAGCGGGTACGTCATCAGTACAACATGCCCGGCATACGTCGGATCGACCAAAATTTCCCGCAATCCGGACATGCTCGTCTGTACGACCACTTCTCCGACCGCCGTTCCGGTGGCCCCCAAGGCCTTGCCGACAAACCGGGTCCCATCTTCCAAGTACAGTATGGCTTCCATCTGTCCCATCCTTCCTCCGCTGCTCAAATCTCATCCACTTGCCTTTCGTCCACTGGCATTTATCGAATCGATGCGGCCTCCGAGGCACGATGGGGCCGCCGTTGCTGAATAAGCTCTTCCAATACCGCCATGCGTACGGCGACACCGTTTTTCACCTGTTGAAAAATGACCGACTGCGGGTGTTCCACCACTTCACTGTCAATTTCGACATCCCGGTTGACCGGCGACGGGTGCATGATGATGGCATGCGGTTTCAGCAGTCGGGCCCGGTTGACCGTCAACCCGAACAATTGCCGGTAGGCTTTGAAATCCGGAATTTCCATGACCGACATGCGCTCTTTTTGAACCCGCAGCATCATGACCACGTCCGCCTGCAACGCTTCCTCTATGGGGACAATGCGGACACCCGCCGGCACTTGTTTCGGCATCCAGGATGAAGGGCCACTCAACAAAATTTCCATCCCTAACCGGGGCAAAAGGTTGAGATGGGAACCGGCCACGCGGCTGTGGACCACGTCGCCGATTATGGCCACCGACAATCCGGATAGTCTGCCAAAGGCCTGTTTGATGGTCAACACGTCCAACAGACATTGGGTGGGATGCTCATGGGTCCCCTCCCCGGCATTGATGATTGGCGCCGTTCCCAATTGGGCCAACCGGCTCATAACACCGTTTTCCCCATGCCGAATCACCATGGCGTCCACGCCCATGGCGTCGATGGTCCGGACCGTGTCCTCCAGACTTTCGCCTTTTTCCATACTGGAGGACGTCGGCTGGAAATTCAACGTCTCCCCGCCGAGCCGCTTGACGGCCAGCTCGAACGAGAAGCGGGTCCGGGTGCTCGGTTCGAAAAACAAGTTGGCCACCACCGCTTGGGCCAACGTTTGGCCCACCGGGTGAGCGAGGCGGTATTCCGCCCGTTCCAAAATCGTTTCGACGTCATCCGCCGTCAACGTGGCCACTGAAATCAAATGTCGCATGATTTCCCTCCTCCAATTGGCCCTTGGGCCGGGCACCAAAAAAGCTCTTTGCCGATTTCGGCAAAGAGCTTGTCAAAGGCACGCGCAACACGGCCTCCGCCGCGTGCGACAGGGCTTTTCTACTCCTTGCCGGCCTCTCTGGACCTGCTTAAAGGATCGTTTTTCCCTTATTGTGCGGCGATCAGTTCCATCAACAAAACCCGTTCATCTCCATCTTGTTCCTGCAAGGCTACGGCCACCACCTCTTGCCGGGAGGTGGGCACATTTTTCCCGACATAGTCGGCCCGGATGGGCAACTCCCGATGACCGCGATCGATGAGGACCGCCAATTGGATCAAACGGGGGCGTCCGACGTCCATGACCGCATCCATGGCCGCCCGAATCGTGCGGCCCGTAAACAGGACATCGTCGACCAAAATCACTTTTTTGTCGGTGACGTCAAACGGAATTTGGGTCCGCGTCACCTCGGGCTGGCGCGGTTGGTTCCGCCGATCGTCCCGATACAACGTCACATCCAGTTCGCCTACCGGCAACTGAACCCCTTCAAATTCGGCGATGAAACGGGCCAACCGTTGCGCCAAAAAGATGCCCCGCGTCCGAATGCCGATCAAGACGACGTCCTCGACTCCTTTATTCTTTTCAATAATCTCGTGGGAAATCCGCACGAGCGACCGGCGGATGGCGGCCGCATCGAGAATCGTCGCTTTCTCCCGCATTTTTGTGCCAGCATGCATCGCCGGTCGGTTCCCATCCATCACGCCCATCTTTGTCACCTTTCCCGCCTCACAGGACTCGATTAAAAGGTTCTGATATTCTTTCACATTATGTCACTCCATCGACGTCACTGTCAATCGTTTGCCCGTTTACAATTTGTTACAATTTCTGAAACGCCGCCGTTCTGCCTTTGGATTCATGACCGCTCCGCTGTCAGCCGCCGTAAAAGGGTCCGCATATCTTCCGGCAACGGCGCTTCAAACCGCATCCATTGATGGGTGCGTGGATGGACGAATCCCAGCACCGCCGCGTGCAACGCCTGGCCGGCGATGGGCAAGGTGCGGCGCGGGCCGTACTTCGGATCCCCGGCCACCGGATGGCCGATATATTTCATGTGCACCCGGATTTGATGCGTTCGTCCCGTCTCCAATCGCAAGCGCAGCAACGTATAATTGGCAAAACGTTGCTCCACGACGAAATGGGTGACGGCCCGTTTGCCCCCTTTTTCTACCACCGCCATCCGTTGCCGATCCGTCGGGTCTCGCCCAATGGGCGCATCGATGGTCCCTCGGTCGGCGGACACCTTTCCATGGACGATGGCCACGTACTCCCGCTCAACGGTATGTTCGGCCAACTGCTTGGCCAAGTGCACATGGGCCGCATCATGCTTGGCCACCATCAGCAAACCGGAGGTATCTTTGTCGATCCGGTGCACGATGCCGGGGCGCAAGACGCCGTTAATGCCTGACAAGTCGCGGCAGTGGTAGAGCAAACCGTTGACCAACGTGCCGGTTTCATGCCCCGGAGCCGGATGGACGACCATCCCCCGGGGTTTATCGATGACCAACAAGTCGGCATCTTCGTAAACGATGGATAACGGCAACGGCTCCGGCACTACTTGCAGCGGAACGGCTTCCGGCACCTCCACTTGCACCACGTCGTCGACGCCCAAGCGATAACTGGCCTTGACCGGGCGTTCATTCACCGTCACACGGCCATCTTTGATCCATTGCTGGACTTTGGAACGGGAAACATCCCCCAGCTGGTTGGCCAAAAACTTGTCCAACCGCTCTCCCGCATCTTCCACTTCGATCTCCCACGAATATCGTGCGGCTTTCGCGTCCGTCATTCTCACTCACCGGATGGCCTTTCGTGATCGTTCGCCGAACGCTCGGACAGCTTCGCCGCCATCCTCGTTTCCCGCGCACCGCCGCGCCAAAGCATCAGGGCCAACAAGACACCGCCGATGACCACTGCCGAATCGGCCACATTAAAAATCGGATAATGGTAACCAAAGATGCGCACATCGATAAAGTCGACCACTTCCCCAAACCGGATGCGATCCAACAGATTGCCCACCGCTCCGCCTAAAATGAGGCTGAGGGACCAACAAAGGGGCTCATCGTGCCGCATTTTCCAAAAAGCGTACACGATGACGGCGACCAC
This sequence comes from Bacillota bacterium, assembly GCA_017577895.1. Lineage (GTDB taxonomy): Bacteria > Bacillota > Bacilli > ZCTH02-B2 > ZCTH02-B2 > Bacillus_BB. Next base: position 40,394 of record PKQY01000001.1, on the reverse strand, counting down.
CGCCACCGTCACGACGATAAACAGCCAACGTTGGCCTTGCAAAATGCCGAAGGCGGCCCCCGCATTGCGATGGGAAGTCAAGTACAACCAATGTTCAATGAGCGGAATGGACTCCCCCAAATCCATCTTTTCTGCGACCAACTTTTTCGTCCATTGGTCGAGGCACAAAATGAGCAAGGCTGCCCCATAATATTTCCACATGTTGTAGCCGTCCTTTCCTTTCGGTAACAAAAAGTACAAAACGAGGCGGAAGCCGCCTCGTCTCTTGTGTGCATCGTCCTTCGCATCGTTGGACCATCAAGCGGTGTAATATTTTTCTACCGCGTCGGCACAGCGGCGACAAAGGGTCGGGTGCTTGGCGTCGGTGCCCACTTCCGGCGATACGACCCAGCACCGCTCGCACTTTTCACCGCTGGCATGCTTGACGGCCACCAATAAGGGCACCTCCTGGTGCGCCCGAATTTCCGCTCCGGGGGGATGGAGCGTCACCTGCGAGACGATAAACAGTTTGTCTAAATGTTGAAATTGGCTCAACAACGCGTACGTCTCCTCATCGGGGTACAAATCCACCGATGCGGCCAGCGACGTCCCGATCACTTTCTCTTTCCGCGCATCTTCCAGTGCCTTTAGCACCACATCCCGCAACTCCATGAACTTATGCCAGCGCTCCACCGTCGCTTTGTCCAAGGACACCCGCTGCTCCGTCGGCATGTCGGTCAGCTGGACGCTGATGACTTCCGTCCCCGGCGCATGCCGCCACACTTCTTCGGCGGTATGGGGCAAAATGGGCGCCACCAAGCGGACCAAGGAATGGAGCACTTCGTACAACACCGTCTGCACCGCCCGCCGTTCCGGTGCATCGGTCCCTTGGGTATACAGGATGTCTTTGGAAATATCGAAATAAAACTGGCTCAGTTCCACCGTACAAAAATTGTTCAACGTATGGTAAACCACATGGAACTCATAGGCGTCGTACGCTTGAATCGTCCGCTTCTCCACTTCTTGGAGGCGATGCAACATATACTGTTCCAAATCCGGCAAATCGCTGTACGGAACGCGATTCGCTTTCGGATCGAAATCGTACAAGTTTCCCAGCATAAAACGGAACGTGTTGCGGATTTTGCGGTACACCTCGGCGATCTGCTTGAGAATGCTGTCGGAAATCCGCACATCGGCCATGTAATCCACCGAGGCCACCCACAGGCGCAAAATGTCCGCCCCCAGTTGTTTCATCACGTCTTGCGGGGCAATGACGTTGCCCAACGACTTGGACATTTTCCGCCCTTCGCCGTCCAGCGTAAAACCGTGGCTGAGCACTTGCCGGTACGGCGCTTTTCCGGTCGTGGCCACGGCCGTCGAAATGGAGGAGTTAAACCAGCCCCGGTACTGGTCCGACCCTTCCAAATACATGTCCGCCGGCCATGTCAAGTCCGGATGCCGTTTCAAAACGGCGGCATGGCTGGATCCGGAGTCGAACCAGACATCCATGATGTCGGTCTCTTTGGTGAACGTCGTCCCGGAACAGGCCGGGCACTTCAAGCCGGGCGGCACCAATTCCTCCACCGGTCGGGCAAACCAGGCCGAAGACCCTTCTTTTTCGACGATCCCCGCCACATGTTCGATGGTCTCGTCGTTGACGATAATTTCCCCGCAGTCGGCACAATAAAAAATCGGAATGGGCACCCCCCACACCCGCTGCCGGGAAATGCACCAGTCGCGGCGCTCTTGAATCATGTTGTACAGGCGCTGTTCGCCCCACGGCGGCGTAAAGCGGACGTTTTTGATCTCGTTGAGCATCGCCTCGCGGAAGCCGTCGATGGAAGCAAACCACTGTTCCGTCGCCCGGAAGATGACCGGCTGTTTCGTCCGCCAGTCATGGGGGTATTGGTGGGTGATGAAGTCGAGTTTCAGCAACATGCCTTCATTCTGGAGCTTCTCGGTAATTTTTTTGTTGGCATCGTCGTAAAACAGTCCGGCAAAGCCGGGAGCTTCTTCCGTAAAATACCCCTTGTCATCCACCGGCGACAAAACGGGCAAGCCGTATTTTTGCCCGACATAAAAGTCGTCTTCTCCGTGCCCCGGAGCCGTATGCACGCATCCGGTTCCGGCGTCCAGCGTGACGTGCTCGCCCAGCACGACCAACGAATCCCGGTCATAGTCGGCAAACGGATGGCGACAGACGATGCCCTCCAGCTGTTTGCCGACAAATTTTTGCCGCACGTTTACCCGTTCCCAGCCGACGGCCTTCTTGACTTGCTCAAGCAGCCCTTCTGCCACCACGTATTGCTCGCCGTCCGCTTCCACCAAGACATAGGTGTAGTCGGGATGCACGGCCACAGCCATGTTGGCCGGCAACGTCCAAGGCGTCGTCGTCCAGATGACGAAGTACGTCTTTTCGTTCGACAACAACCCTTTGCCGTCTTTGACCGGAAATTTCACGTAGATGGAGGGAGAACGTTTGTCTTTGTACTCAATTTCGGCTTCCGCCAAAGCCGTCTCCGAAGACGGCGACCAGTAAACCGGCTTCAACCCTTTGTAGATATACCCTTTTTTGGCCATTTGGCCAAAGACGCGGATTTGTTCCGCCTCATATTCCGGCATTAACGTCAAATACGGGTTGTTCCAGTCGCCGCGCACGCCCAGCCGCTTAAACTGTTCCCGCTGCCGGTTGACATAGTGCAACGCGTACTCCTTGCACTTTTCGCGGAATTCCAGCACATCCATTTTGTGCCGGTCGAGATTTTGGCTTTTGATGATGGCCTGCTCGATGGGCAAGCCGTGGGTATCCCAGCCGGGCACGTACGGCGCATCATATCCGTTCATCGATTTAAAGCGGATGATGATGTCCTTCAAGATTTTGTTCAAAGCGTGGCCGATATGGATGTCGCCGTTGGCATACGGCGGGCCGTCATGCAGGACAAACTTCGGTTTTCCTTTTTGCCGTTCCTGCACTTTTTCGTAAATCCCGATTTCATCCCACCACGCCTGAATTTCCGGCTCCCGATTCGGCAAATTCGCCCGCATGGGAAAATCGGTTTTTGGCAAATTGATGGTCTTACTGTAATCCATCTTGAACCCTCTTTCTATCATCCCGGTGCTCATGCCTACTCGTTCATGACAAGATCCCTTCCATTATATCCCTGATGGCCAAGATGGTCAAAAAGGCCGGGCGTTCACGCATTTTCCCGCACTTCCAGAAGCGGCTTATCATCTTCATCGATGAAATCCCATTCGTCACTTTCCAGCATTTCCAACTGGGCTTCCAACAACGTGCGGAAACGGGTGCGGTAGACGACGACCCGTTTTTTCAATTCTTCGATTTCAGCGAGGATGGCACGGGACTTCATCAAGGCTTCGTTAATGATCCGATCTGCGTTTTTCTCCGCTTCCCGAACGATCAATTGGGATTCTTTCCGGGCGTTGCCCTTCAATGCTTCCGCCGCTTCCTGCGCCACGACAATAGACTTATGTAACGTTTCTTCCAATTGCTCATAATGGGCCAGCTTTTCTTTCAGCTCGGCATTTTCTTCCTCAAGCCGCTTGATGTCGCGAATCATCGCCTCATAATCTTTGATGATCTGATCGAGAAACTCATTCACTTCATCTTCGTCATAGCCGCGGAAACTGCGGCTGAACTCTTTGTTGTGAATATCCAATGGGGTTAACGGCATGGTGACACCTCCATTGCGAGTACGAAAATCTGGCCACACGCCTTCAAATCGGAATAATAATCAATATTCGACAAGCGATCCTTCTTTCCTGCCCGCGCTTCGCCGCTCACACCGTTTTTCCGACCTCGACCCGCAACCGCCCCTTGCGACTTTCCCCCACAATGGCCAACAAGCGAAACCGCCCATATTTTCGAATGGCCACCAAATCACCAGGTTGCAAGGGGCAGGCCGGATCGTCCTCCACTTTCCAATTGACTTTCACCGCCTGCTCTTTCACCAATTGCGCCGCTTTGGCGCGGGAAAGACGGCACACTTCGGCGACGAAAGCATCCAAGCGCAAGGAAGACAGCGTTGCCGTAAACTGTTCCATTTCCGGCTGCGGCGGAATGAGTTCACTCCATGACAACGCTTCAACGCGAAGGGAAAAATGATGGACTTTCGTCCAGTGCAGCGTCAAATAATCGACCACTTCCTTGGCCACGACGACCTGGGCCACCCGGCGGTCCGGCGGGAGCAACCACAAATCGCCAATTTTGTCCCTTTTGATGCCCGTATGGAGCAACGAACCTAAAAAATGCCGATGCTCGATGGCCGATGACCCATGTCCCACCGGCTCTGCCTGCAGGAGGACAATGTTGAAATCGTCGGCGGTCAATGAACCGGGATGCCAAAGCGACATCCAAGCCCGCCTCCGTTCCGCCTCGGGATAACCGCCGTGGAAAAACACCTTCACGCCCCGGTGCGCTGCCAACGACTGCAGGATGAACGCCTGCCGCGGATCGAGAAACGGCGTGCAGACCGGTCGGTTCCGACAGGCCGCATCCAACCAATCTTCCACCCGGGCGACAAAGGGACGTTCCTCCGGCGTAAAATGCACGTATCGGCCCGTTGTTGTGTCCATGCCGCGTCGCCTCTTTCCGTCACAAGATCATCCGCAAGACGACAAACAGGCCTTGTTGAATAAATTGCAAAGCGATCAGCGCGACGACCGGCGAAATGTCAATGAAGCCGATGGGCGGAATGAAGCGGCGAAAAATGGATAAGTACGGCTCCACGATCCGGCCGATGGCAACGCCGATGCTGCTTTCCCTTAAACCAGGAATCCACGAACTTAACACATAAAAAAAGATGAGCCAAAAATACACTTGAAAGGCAATATTGATAATGGTATACAAAGTACTCATCGCTTCACCTCATGCGCCCCATGTTCAATCCTGATGCACATAATCGGAAATGGTGCCTTCCATTTCCACGTTGTCGGGCGTGCACAGAAAAATATCGGTGCCGACTTTCTGGATGTGCCCATTGAGGGCATAGACGGTGCCACTCAGAAAGTCCACCACCCGCCGGGCCTGTTCCTTCCGCATCCGTTGCAAATTGACAACCACGGTTCGCCGGTTTTTCAAATGGTCGGCAATCATCTGCGCCTCGTCATAAGACTGCGGTTCACTGAGAATGACCCGAATCGTCGGTTGGGTATGAATACTCACGACTTTTTGCGACTTTTTTGGCGGCAACATCTCTTGTTCATCCACGACTTCTTCGTAGATTTCTTCGACTTCATCTTGCCAGCCAAAAAAGTTCATGATCCGACTCAGCATCTCTATCTTCACCCTCCCTTTCCGGTCGCATCGTACAAGATTTGGCCTAAACGGACAAACGTCGCCCCTTCTTCCACCGCCACTTCAAAATCTCCCGACATGCCCATGGACAAGTGTTTTGCCGGAACGTTCGGAATCCCCATGGCCTGCACTTCATCGCGCAATTCCCGCAACCGCCGAAAAATCGGCCTCGTCGTTTCCGGATCGTCGGTTTTGGGCGCCATGGTCATCAACCCTACGACCCGAATATACTGCAACTTCCCAATCGCTTCAACAAACCGCTTCACTTCTTCCGGCGACACCCCCGACTTCGTCGCCTCTCCCGACACGTTAACCTGTAAAAAACATGTCACCGGCTCACCGGCTTTAGCCGCACGCTTGTCCAATTCCTGGGCCAAAGAAAGCCGATCCAGCGAGTGGATGTAGTGAAAACGGCCCAATACATCCTTCACTTTGTTCGTTTGCAAATGCCCGATAAAATGCCACGTCCCTCGTTCCCCCAACTGTTCCCATTTCTTGACAGCGGCTTGCGCCCGATTCTCACCGACATGTTCAAAGCCTAACTCCAACAGCTGGCGCATCTCGTCCACGTCCAAATACTTGGTGACGGCCACCACCGTAACATCCTCGGGCGAACGGCCGCTGCGCCGGCAAGCCCGGTCGATGCGCTCCTGTACCCGCAGCCAGTTGTCCCGAACGCGGGCAGCCCACTCGCTCATCGGCCATCCCCTTCCTTCTGTCCGATCCATGCCAGCATCCTTCCTGCCTTTGGTCCCTCCTTGCGATACGAATAAAACAAATCGGTCCGGCATGCCGTGCAATATTGGGATACGCTGATGTGCGACGGGGGTACGCCAGCGCGCACGAGCAGCCGCCGATTCAAAGCTTTGAGATCCAGCAGCCACTTTCCTTCTCCTTGGGGACAACACACCTCTTCGGTGCCATCCGGCAACACCCGTTGCACAGCATCGACCACTGGCGCATCCACCTGATAGCAACAACCGCCGATGGACGGACCGATGGCCACCCACACCCCGTCCGGCTGAATCAGCCACACTTTTCGGAAATGTTCTAGCATCCGAGCGGCCATATTCTGCGTTGAACCGCGCCATCCAGCGTGGGCTAATGCGATGACGCCGCGATTCGGTGCAAAAAAGTAAATCGGTACACAGTCGGCAAAAAACAGCGACAACACCGTCTCTTTCAAGCCGGTGCTCAAACCGTCCGTCTCCGGTATGGCATGTCCCGCATCGCGCATGCCCCGCCCCCGCTGTGAGCCGTCGACGACCTGGACCCCTGTCCCGTGCACCTGTTGGGCAAACGTAAAACCGGCAAAGGAAAAACCCAACCGTTCAGCCAGCTTTTCCCGTCGCTCTGTGACGTCGTGAACCCTTTCGTCTGGCCGAAAGGCCATATTCCCCAGGTCACGGGTCGTCATGCCGACGGCCAATCCCGGCCACCGCTTTTCCCAAGCGGCGAGCCGCAACAAACCGTCGCTTCCCAAATGGAACGGTTCCACCAGCTCGGATCACCTCTTTGACGGATCAGACAAAATCCGCTCCGTTTCTTCGATTATACCTTATTTCCATTCTTAACCGCCACGATAGGCGAGGGAATCGATCGATCCAAGTCGTCGCCGACACGGACCAACACACAATCGATCCCGATTTTTACAATATTCGTCCAAGGGATGACCTTTTCCTTTCCGTGGCCGAAAATCCCAAAAAATTTGCCTTCTCCCGGCAACACGACGGCCGTGATGCGCCCCCGTTCCGGATCAATGACGACGTCGGAAATATAACCTAATCGTCTCCCGTCTAAAATATTGATGACGACCCGAGCCTGTAATTCTGAAACCCTCACTGTTTTCCCGCCTTTCGCAACGCCTCACCTTTCAACTAAAGTATATGTCACCGTTCCTTGAAAGTGTCTATAAGATAGAAAAAGGAGCTCTTGTGGTGAGCTCCCGCTTGATGCTCCTTTGTTCGTTGTTCGTTTTTAGCTGTTCGTTTCGGCTTAACTGGTGACGTCTTTTTGCATTTGTTGGATGGCCGCCTTTTCGAGTCGGGAAACTTGTGCCTGGGAGATGCCGATTTCCTCGGCCACTTCCACCTGGGTCTTCCCCTCAAAAAAGCGCATGGACAAGATCAATTTTTCCCGCGCGTTTAATTTTTTCATCGCTTCCCGTAAGGCGATATGGTCGACCCACTGGGCATCCCGTTGCCGCTCGTCACTGATTTGGTCCATGATGTAAATCGGATCGCCGCCGTCGTGATAAATGGGCTCAAACAGCGAAACGGGATCTTGGATGGCGTCCAATGCAAAGACCACGTCCTCGTTCGGCAATCCCAGCTTCTCGGAAATCTCGTGCACCGTCGGCTCCCGCGAATATTGATTGGTAAGTTCATCCCGAACTTGCAGGGCGCGATAGGCGATATCCCGCAGCGAACGAGACACGCGAATCGGGTTGTTATCCCGCAAGTAGCGGCGAATTTCCCCGATGATCATCGGCACGGCATAGGTCGAAAACTTGACGTTTTGACTCAAGTCAAAGTTGTCGATGGCCTTCATCAACCCGATACATCCCACTTGGAACAAATCGTCCACGTATTCCCCGCGGTTGTTGAACCGTTGAATGACGCTGAGCACGAGACGGAGGTTGCCGTTGACCAGTTTTTGTCGGGCCGTCCAATCACCGTCCTGGTATTGCCTGAACAGTTCGCGCATTTCTTCGTTGCTCAACACCGGAAGTTTGGACGTATCGACGCCGCATATCTCCACCTTGTTCCTGGCCAAACTTCTCCCTCCTCATGGGGCACCATCGGTCGATGTTCATTATCCCCCCTGGAGGGAAAAATATGCTTCAAATCATTTTGCTGAATTCCTTTCGCAATCGATTGATGATTCGCTTTTCAAGACGGGAAATGTACGACTGGGAGATGCCCAACAAGTCGGCCACATCTTTTTGCGTCCGCTCTTCACCGCCGTCCAGACCAAACCGCAATTCCATGATCGTCCTTTCCCGCTCGGACAATTTGGCCAACGCCTTATGTAACAAATCCCGATCGATCTCTTCATCCAAATTGCGGTAAATCATATCGCCGTCGGTTCCCAACACGTCGGACAACAACAGTTCGTTCCCGTCCCAATCCACATTTAACGGTTCATCAAAGGACACTTCGGTCCGCGTTTTGTTGTTTCGCCGCAAGTACATTAAAATTTCGTTTTCGATGCACCGGGATGCGTACGTCGCCAGCTTGATCTTTTTGTCTGGATCGAACGTGTTCACGGCCTTGATGAGGCCGATGGTGCCGATGGAAATCAAATCTTCGATGTTCACCCGCGTATTTTCAAATTTTCGGGCAATGTAGACGACCAGCCGCAAATTTCGTTCAATCAGCATGGAACGAACCGCCGGATCCCCACTGGGCAACCGCTCCAGCAACAGTTCCTCCTCTTCCTTGCTTAAGGGCGGAGGCAAGGCTTCGCTGCCACCGATATAGTAGACGGTTTCCGACTTCAGCCCCAATTTCAGCAACAGGTTGGTCCACCACAAACGCAACTGCAACCGCCATTTCAAGAACCGCACGTCGAAAGACCCTCCTCAGCTCGCTTGATATTGTAACAACGACGGATGGACAATGGCTTGGTAAGTGCCGTCTGGGGACAAGGACACCGACGTCAGACCGATGAGGACACGTCGGACGTCATAGCGGCGCTCGCCCATTTGCAGCGACAAACCGTCAGGACGCAAAGCCACCAGCCACGCGTCGGCCCGCCCCACCGTTCGATACGGGATGATGCGCAACTGGCTGGCCCAGGCATCATCCAGCGTGTCCAGCATCTCGTCCAACCGGCCTTCCGATGCCGCATCCACCATACGCACCAACGGCGCCGGCAAAAACGGCATGGCCGCCACTTCGACAAGCATGACCGGCATCCGACTGATGGGGTCGTACAACTGGTTTCCCGTATCGACGAGCCCGGTGCATTGAAAGCGATGACCCAATACCGTTCCGGCCACTTGCAACAATTGATCAAAAACGAGTTTTTGACGTTGCAGCGAGCGGTACGTCCACCGGGAAAACCACCAGGAAAACGGATAACCAACCGCCAGCACGCCCAAAACGCTGCATTGCATCATATCGGCGGACCGCAGGAAACGGAACGCGTACAGCACATCCACTTGCGACTGCAGCAACCAGTACAACGCCATGACACAACCGCCCATGACAAAGGCGGTCATGTAAAAGGTGGCCAAAAGCCGGAAAAAAGGCCGCCATCCCGCAAAGCCGAAGGCCAGGAGCACGAGGATGCACGAAAAACAAATTTTTGCCAAAAACGTATATAGAAAGCCGAAGCGCAAATAGAAAAAGAAAAGGACGTACGTACCGCCCAAAACAGCGGCCGCCCACATGCGCCATTTTTTGACGGGCTCCGTCCGCCATATGCTCGTCAAGGACAACAACAAGTAGTCGATCAGCACATTTTGGGCAAACAGCAGATCGATGTAGACCATAGACGAGCCTCCGACTTCACGAGTAAGGCCAGTATAGTCCATCTATATTTCGTTGTCTGTCTAAACATGACACATCCGCCCTGCGTTTTTTGACGATTAAAGGCAAAAGAGCGAAGGCAAAAAAAAAATGCACCGCCCAAGGCAGTGCATGAACAATACTTTGCCGCCGCGTCAACGACGCCGGCGATTGCGCAAAAAGGTCGGAATGTCCAAGTTGTCGGACACGTTGAAAGGACGCAAGTCCATTTTGACGTCATCCTTCTCCACCCGGATGCTCGTCCGTTTCGACTCCTGCTTCTCGTCAAATCCCGTGGCGATGACGGTCACTTGAATCTCATCTTCCATCTCTTCCTTGATCACCGCGCCGAAAATCATGTTGACATCTTCGTCAGCGGCGGAAGCGACAATGTCCGCCGCTTCGTTCACCTCATACAGGCTGAGGTTGGCCCCGCCCGTAATGTTCATCAACACCCCGCGGGCACCGTCGATGGACGTTTCCAACAACGGGCTGCTAATGGCCTTTTTGGCCGCCTCCACTGCCCGGTTTTCGCCCGACGAAACACCAATGCCCATCAAGGCCGACCCTTGTTCGGTCATGATCGTCTTCACGTCGGCAAAGTCCAGGTTGATGAGGCCCGGTACGGCAATTAAGTCCGAAATGCCCTGAACACCTTGGCGCAACACGTTGTCCGCTTCCCGGAACGCTTGCAACATGGGCGTGTTCTTGTCCACGATTTCCAACAGCCGATCATTGGGAATCACGATCAACGTGTCCACTTTTTCTTTCAACGCCGCAATGCCGCTCTCGGCTTGCATGGCGCGCCGACGGCCTTCAAAACTGAACGGCCGGGTCACGACGCCCACCGTCAGTGCCCCAAGCGACTTGGCGATTTCGGCGATGATGGGTGCCGCCCCGGTGCCGGTTCCGCCGCCCATCCCCGCCGTGACGAAGACCATGTCGGCACCTTTGAGAATATTTTCCAACATTTCCCGGCTCTCTTCCGCCGCTTTTTTCCCGATTTCCGGATTGGCCCCGGCCCCTAAGCCCCGGGTCAGCTTTTCACCGATCTGAATTTTGTGTTCCGCTTTCGACAAATTCAACGCTTGCGCGTCGGTATTGACCGTAATAAATTCGACGCCCTTTACACCGCATTCAATCATCCGGTTCACCGCATTGCTGCCACCGCCGCCGACACCGATGACTTTAATTTGTGCCAGAGATTGGAAATCCATGTCAAATTCGAGCATCTTGGTTCCTCCCATCTGCATCCCCATCAAATGAATTCACTGAACCAATTTTTGACTTTTTCAAAAGGCGATGCTTTGCGCACATTCTTTTTCTTTCCTGCTGGTTTGCTCTTCCCTTCAGACGGCATCGCCGTCGTTCGGGTCAACCGTTTCGCCATGTACAAGATCATGCCGGCTCCATTGACGTAAGCCGGATCCCGCAAACCGACAAACTCCGGTTGGGCAATGCGCACGGGATGTCCTAATACGGCTTCCGCCATTTCCCGCATCCCGGGAAGCGACACCGCTCCGCCGATCAACACGTAACCGCCGGCCGGTTCTTTGTCGATGAGCTGTTCCACTTCTTGCCGAATGAGATAAAAGATTTCTTCGACCCGCGGTTCAATAATTTCGGCCAAATCCACTTGATTGTACACGGCTTCGTTTTGACTTCCGATGCGCGGCACTTGAAACGTCTCCTCTTCACTGGCCGCAGCGATGAGGGCATGCCCATGGGTCAACTTGAGCCGTTCCGCTACATCCGTCTGCGTCCGCAAACCGATGGCGATGTCATTCGTTATGTAGTCGCCGCCGATGGGCAACACGGTCGTTTTCGACAGCGTGCCGTTTTCAAACAGGGCAATGTCGGTGGAACCGGCCCCCAAGTCGATCAAGACGACGCCCAATTTTTTTTCATCGGCGGAAAGCGCCACCTCCGCCGCCGCCAACGGCATCAACACGTAGCCGGCGATGTGCAGGCCCGCCCGTTCAATGCAGCGATGAAGGTTATGTAACCACGTTTTCGATCCGGTGATGATGGTCGTTTCAACTTCCAAGCGGACTCCGATCATACCTCTCGGATCCCGAATCCCCCGCAGGCCGTCGACGATGAATTCCCGCGGGACAATGTCGATCACTTCCCGATCCGGCGGCAACGCAATCACGCGGGAAGCTTGCAGCACCCGTTCCATATCCATGTCGGTAATTTCCCGGTCTTCATTGGAAACGGCGACGACCCCGTGGCCCGGCAACAATTCAATATGGTTGCCAGATATGCCGACCACGACTTCATGAATGCGCAAATCGACCATTTGTTCCGCTTGGGCCACCGCTTGTTTGATGGATTCCACCGTCAAGTCGATGTCGACAATGGCGCCTTTTTTGATGCCGAGCGAAGGCGCCGAACCAACACCGATCACTTGGACTGTATTTGAATGGTATTCCCCGATGATTATCCGAACTTTGGACGTACCGATATCGAGCGCGATGAGATAATCTAAGTTGCTCAAACAGGGCACCTCCCTAAATATCAACCAGCCGCCGCTATTCGGTAGCAATAAAACTCCTTCCAAGTGAAATTCAACATCTGCCCGCGAAATTCCTTTTTTTCTGCTCTAATTTTTAGGCCATTTTTTTCCGTTCCCCTTCTTGCGGCCGTCGGTCCGCCCAGCGATTCAGCAAAATTCGCCGAATGGTGGCCAAATTGTTAAAAAGACGGGTGCCGAAAACGATCACCGCAGCCAAATACAAGTCGACACCGATCCGTTCGCCTAAAAACGCCAGACCGGCCGCCAACAGCGTGTTGAAAAAAAAGCCGCTGCTGAACACCCGCACGTCAAACGTCCCTTCCAAATTGGCCCGCATGCCGCCGAAGACCGTGTCTAAAGCGGCCAACAACGCCACCGCCAAGTACTGGCTCCAGCCGGCCGGCACTTGAATGTCCGTCAACAAGCCGAGCAGGATGCCCACCACCAGTCCGACCAAAGGCAACCACATGACATCAATCACTCTCTTTCAACCGTTGCATATGTTGTATTTGCATGATTTCCCGGGCTTGCGGAACCGTCACGGCATCTTTTTTTTCAGGCGTAATTTCCAAACCAATTTCGCGAAAAACTTTTGGAATGTCGGACACTTGCAGTGCTGCCAGCAACATGTCCGCATCGCCGATGACGCGCACTTCAAAAGGCAAGGCAATCGGGTGGGTGTTCACTTGTATCGTGTTGGACACTTTCCGAATCGTGGAATTGACCATCAACCGGTGATTGTTGATGGAAATGGCTTTGGCCCCGTTGCCAAACAATTCATCCACCAACGCGCGCATATCGTTGTCCAGCAATTTTTGATACACTTTTTGCCGGGCTTCGTACGCGTTGTATTCCAACTGGTATTGGGGCACGTCAATGCGCAAAATCAACCCCGGTCCTTCCATGGTCGTCAGGCCAGCTTGCCGACGGGCTTCTTCCAACTCCCGGTACATGACGTCACTGATTTGGTCTTCGTCGTCGCTGGCCCGTTCATATTGATTTTTCAACATTTGATACTTGAAAATTTCATTGCGTAATTCTTGGTGTTTCAGCCGTTCTTCTTGAATTTGATTGCGCAAACCGAGAATCATGTCCCGGCTTTCCCCGTACCCGGGCTCCGCATGGCTTTGGAATTGGATGGCCAACATCATGCCGGCGATGACCGTAATGCCAAAAATGAGCAAATTGCCCAGCCACTGTTTTTGTTTCATCATGGAAGTCAGACTCCTTTTAGCCCGATTCTGAAGTCTGTCGCCTCGGTTCGTCGCTGGACTCGCTGGCTTTTTCCAACAAATTGGGCGTCACCCGTTCTTCGTTGATCATCGCGGCAAGCTGCAAGTTGTCGGCCTTTTTCACGCTGACTTCCAATTGCCAGTCCCGCAGCACGTCGAGAATGCCTCCCGGCAAATTCATGGCCGTCTCCAGCACATCAGCCGGGCCAATGGCTTCAATCTTGAACGGTGGCGCCATTTGTTTTCCGTTCACATAAATGACAGGACCGATACAGCGCAAAGACGAGACAGGACCCAACCGCTGGCCGTTGATGGCGATGGCTTCAGCCCCGGCTAAAAACAGATCGTTGACGACGGCCCGCAAATCCTCTACGTGGACCAAATAATTGTCTTTTTCCTCCGGCGGAACTGTCTTTGCCAACGGACTGTCATTCAGAACGATGACCAGTCCGGGACCGGTGACGGGCACCATCGCCGCCATCATCCGCGTCTTTTCCAATTCCTCGTATAACATCTCAATGGTCCCTTTGTGGGCGGTCAAGCTCTCTTCCATCTGTGCCGTTTCTGCCTGCAACAAGGCAAGTTGTTCTTCCAACTTTTGGTTTTCTTCCCGAATGCGCAATAACTCCTCCTGCAATTGCAACTCGGTCTCTACATCATACCGGTATTCGGTCCCGACATTCTGTTGTTTGCCCGACAGCGACACTTGATTGTATTGAAACGCCATAAGTGCGCCCAGCAACATAAAAATGAACGTCAGCAATACTTGGCCTTTTTTAAGGCGAATCATTTTGGGGTGCAGTCCCTTCTCCTTCTTCGGCACTTCCATCCTCCGTCCCTTCCTCCTCGGCGATTTGGTACCAAACCGCTTCGTCCAGATACAACACACCGCCTTCCAATTGTTGTGAACGAAGGTAATTGGTAATTTGAGGATAAAGCGAAAGCTTATCAGACAACTCGATCAAGGTCGTGTAAATGGTCAACCCGCCCCGCATGTGCAGCACGATGCGTTCCGGATCTTGTTCGCTCTGTTCAATGGATTGGATTTGGGTCAAAAGGGAAGGGGACAGCTTTTTCAGTTCGGCAATGAGCTGAGGCAGGCGTTCGACGTCGTCCCAACGGCGTATGAAGGGCTTGTCTCGGTAGTCTTCCTGCCATGTCCGATGCTCAAGCACAGCACCGTTTTCGAGAATGATCAAGGGACCGTTATTCGTTTCCCAATTGGCGATCCGCTTCCATTCTTGTATCGTAATATGTACGGTATTGGGAAATTGATAAGTCAAATCCACCTGGGCAATTTCCGGCAACGTGAGCAATCGTTTTTTGATCGGCTCTTCCCTGAGCAGTTGGAAGACCGATTGCATGTAAAGCCCACTGGCGGCAATGACCTCGTCTTCGGTCAACAATTGTAGTCCCGTCACTTCGATTTGTTGAATGCGGCTGATGGGGGATTGCAAGTATAAGAGACAACCTAAAAGAATAAAAAAAAGAATAAGTCCGCTGAGCATCCAACGGTTGGTTTTCTGCCGGGGTTTTTTTCGCCGATAGGGCACCAATGGTTGCATGGACATCACTCATTTGGTCGTCGTTTACAACCCAAACGTCGAACAATAAACGAAAGAAGCGATGTATAACTGTACTTCAATTATACACCGCTCCTTTTCTCTCATTCTACCGTTTTTCGCGAAATAATGGCTCCCAACTGCCGCAAGGAGTGTTCCAAATTTTCATAACCCCGATCGATGTGATGGATCTGTTGCACCCGGGTCTGGCCTTCGGCCACCAAGCCGGCCAAGACCAGCGCCGCACCGGCCCGCAAATCGGAAGCTTCCACCACGGCTCCTGTCAGTCGTTCGACACCGCGGATAAACGCCGTATTCAAATCAACGTAGATGGATGCCCCCATCCGATTCAATTCGTTGACATGGCGGAAGCGAGCATCAAACACCGTCTCTTTCACGATGCTGACCCCTTCGGCGATGCTCAAGAAAGCCATCATCTGCGCTTGCAAGTCGGTCGGAAAACCGGGGTACGGGGACGTCGTCACTTTTTTTATCGCCTTCGGCCGTCCGGTTCCTTTGACATAGATGGTGTTTTCGCCTTCTTCAACAATACACCCGGCCTGTTGCAATAACTCCATCAAGATGCGCACATGGTCGGGAATGACGTTTTCCAGCCACACTTCTCCATTGGTCATGGCGCCCGCCAGCATCATGGTGCCGGTCACGATGCGGTCGGGGATGACTTTGTACGATGTGGGGTGCAGTTTCGACACCCCTTGAATGACGATGGTATCGGTGCCGCTGCCTTTGATTTTGGCCCCCATGGCGTTAAGAAAACGCGCCAAATCCACGATTTCCGGCTCTTTGGCCGCGTGGTGGATCACCGTTTCGCCGACAGCCAGCGTCGCCGCCATCATCAAGTTCTCCGTCGCGCCGACACTCGGATAATCGAGATAGATGGTCGTTCCGTACAACCGCGGCGCTCGGCAGATCAGGCGGCCATTTTGCTGAATAATTTCCGCTCCCATCCGTTCCAAGCCATCCAAATGCAAGTCGATGCGCCGCTCCCCAATGGCGCAGCCACCGGGCCGGGAAACGGTGACTTCACCGAACCGGGCCAACAAGGGACCCATCAAAAAGATGGAGGAACGCATTTGACTCATCAACGACTCCGGCACGACGGAGGAAGAAAGGGTGCTCGTATCCAAGACGACGTCTTTGTCATGTCGGAGTTTTCGGATGCCTAACGCCTCTAAAATTTGCAACATCGTGTTCACGTCGCTCAATTGCGGGAAATCAAACAACTCAAAACGGCCGTCGGCCAACACCGTCGCCGCCAAGATGGGCAATGCCGAATTTTTCGCGCCATGAACGCGGAGTGAACCGCTCAGTGGTCTTCCCCCTTGTATGACAAACTCCAACGTCTCACCCCCGCATGTCAGTCCTCGCCCGCGATCCGCACTTCCGCATGCAACTGAACCCCGTACTTTTCGTAAACGACTTGTTGACAATAGGCCATTAACGTCAAGATGTCCTTGGCCGTCGCATGCCCGAGATTGACGATAAAATTGGCATGCATTTGGGAAATTTGCGCTCCGCCCACCGTCATCCCTTTCAAACCGGCGGCTTCAATGAGTCGGGCCGCGTAATCCCCCGGCGGATTGCGAAACACGCTGCCGGCGCATGGCATGTTCAACGGTTGGGTTTGGAGCCTTTTCAATCGATATTGCCGCATTTTCTCCGCAATCTCGGCGCGATCGGCCGGGTGTAGGCGAAAGACGGCTTCCGTCACAATCCCGGGTTCTTGCTGCAAGCGGGATGTGCGATAAGCAAAGCCCATCTCTTCCTTTCTCATGCGGACCGGACCTTTTTCCGTCAGCACGGTCACTGTCTCCAACACTTGCGACACGTCGGAACCGTGGGCTCCTGCGTTCATATACACCGCGCCACCGACACTGCCGGGAATGCCTCCCGCAAATTCGAGGCCGCCCAACCCTTGTTGGGCCGCCAACACCGCAGCGCGAACGAAGGAGCAACCGGCCTCCACGATCAACAAATTGCCTTCGAAGCGGACCTTGTTCAATCGTTCCAATGACAAGACCACGCCGCGAAACCCGCCGTCCCGCACAAGCAAATTGGAACCCCGGCCGATGACGAGCCACGGAACGGCCGCCTCGTAAATATGCTGCATGGCCAATTGCAGTTTTTCTTGATCGTCCGGAACGACGAAAAGATCCGCTGGCCCACCGACTTTCCACGTGGTATGGTTGGCCAAAGGTTCCTTTTCCGTCACTTGTCCGATCATCAAGCTTTTCAACCGGTTCGCCAATTCACGCATCCTACGCCAACCTCCTGCCGGTGGTAGTTCAAAACAGACGTGGACGGTCGACCGACGTGGGAGAGGGAACGTGCTGACTTATCGTATGCAAATGGGGCAGACGGTGACACCTGCCTAACGCCGGGCCAATTCGGCCAACGCCCGACAAAGCTGTGGGCAGGCATCCGGCCGACCAAGACCTCGGGAAGCCTGTGCCATGGCACTCAACCGTTGCGGCTGCTCCAACAACTGTTTCATCTCGGCAAAAAGCCGCTCTCCGGTCAACTCCCGTTCCCGAATCATGACCGCCGCTCCCGCTTCGGTCAACCACGCTGCATTTTTTTCCTGATGGTTGTTCGTCACATACGGGGACGGAATGAGAATGGCCGGCCGCCCCAGCGCCGTCAATTCGGACAAGATGGTCGCACCCGCACGGCTGATGACCAGCGTCGAGGCAGCCAGCATTTCCGGCATCTCGTCGAGAAACGGAAAAATGGTCAACTGCCGACGGACCTCCGGGTGACAAGCCAGCTGTTCTTCCGCCAGACGGGAGATGCGTTCATAGTGCACTTTCCCCGACACGTAGACGAAATGCGTATCGGGGATGGCAGACAAACGGGGGATGATGGACAAAAAGGCGTCGTTGATGGCTTCCGCTCCCCGACTGCCGCCGACGATCAAGACGAGTTTGCCTCCCGAAGGTTTAGACAGCAGCGCCCACGCTTTTTGCGGATCCGCCCGGACCACTTCCGAAGCCCGCGGATTGCCGAACAGCCGCGTTTTCCGGGCCGGAAAATGCCGCTCCGTTCCGGGAAAACTGACGGCAATGAGCGACGCATAACGGGACAAAAACCGGTTGGTCAGCCCCGGGATGACGTTTTGTTCGTGGATGGCCACCGGAATGTTCAATTGATGGGCCGCTACCAACACGGGCCCGGCCACATATCCCCCGGTTCCGAGCACCACATCGGGGCGAAATTCCCGCAACAGCCCTTTGGCCACCCGAACGCCGCGAAAAAAAAGCCGCACCGTTTGCAAATTGTCCAAACTGAAGGACCGTTTGAAGCCTTTTATCTCGATGGTGGCAAAAGAAAATCCCGCTTTGGGGACGATCTCGTTTTCCAGTCCCCGCCGCGTGCCAATGTACATCACTTCGTTTTCCGGGGACATCCGCAACCATTCACGGCCCACCGCCAAAGCCGGATAAATGTGGCCGCCGGTGCCTCCGCCGGACAACAACAGCTTCATCACCAACCCGCCTTCCTCTCTCACGTCACCGCAAATTCACGCCCGTTCAAACTTTGGATTATAGGCGGACGGGAAACGGCTGGGCATGCCGAGAAATGTTTAACAACAAGCCAACGGCCGTCAACACGATGGTCAATGACGAACCGCCATAACTCAAAAACGGCAGCGTGATACCGGTGACTGGCAACAAGCCAGTCACCACGCCGATGTTGATCACGACCTGGATCATGATCATGGCGATGATCCCGATGGCCACCAAACTGCCGTAAAAGTCCGGGGCATACATGGCCACCCGAACGCCGCGCCAGGCCATCACGGCAAACAACACCAATACAAAACCGGCGCCCAAGAAGCCCAATTCCTCCGCCAAAATCGAAAAAATAAAATCGGTCTGCGGTTCCGGCAAATAACCGAACTTTTGGATGCTTTTTCCCAAACCGAGCCCCATCAGTCCGCCGGGGCCGATGGCGTACAGCGATTGGATCAATTGATAACCGGCTCCTTGGGGGTCTTGCCACGGATCCAGAAAGGCGATAATCCGTTGCATCCGGTACGGCGCCGCTGCAATCAAGGCGGCAAATGCCACGATGCCCAAGATCGCCAACCCGCCTAAATGGAGCATGCGGCTTCCCGCGGCAAACAGCATGACCACCGTCGTCGCCATCAACACCGTACCGGTGCCCAAATCCGGCTGCATCATGATCAGCGCAAAGGCCGAACCGGACAGGAACAAGGCGGGAACCATCCCCCGCCAAAAACTCGGGATGCGTTCCGGATGGTTGGCCATCATGTGCGCCAAGTAAAGGATAATGGCCAGTTTGACGAATTCCGCCGGTTGGATGCTAAACGCACCGACGCCGAGCCAACTGCGGGCGCCGCCCCGCACGAGACCGACACCCGGTATTAAGACGATGACGAGCAGCAAAAAACAACCCAACAACAGCCAACCGGCCCATCGCCGCCATACCCAATAGTCGATGTTCATCAAGGTATACATGGAAACGAGACCTAAGACGGCAAACAGCAGTTGCCGTTTCACGTAATAAAACGAATCGCCTTGCTGATATTCGGCCAATACGGCGCTGGAGCTGTACACCATGACGATGCCGATGGCCAACAGTCCCATGACGCTGACCATGAGCAAAAAATCCGGCGCTTTACGCCGCATCCTTTCACCCCGCCTTGCCCCGGCGTGTCCACGATCATCCATACATACTAGAGCTTATGCACCGCTTGTTTAAAGATATGACCCCGTTCCTCAAAGGAACGGTACAAGTCCCAACTGGCGCAAGCCGGTGAAAGCAAAACCACTTCCCCCGCCGGTGTCAGCCGGTGCGCCAGGCGCACCGCTTCCTCCACATCTTCGACCGTAAAACATTGCTCTACTCCCGCTTGCCGGCACATGGAGACAATCTGCTCCCGCGTCTGGCCGTAGGCGATGACGCGGCGCACATGCTGACGCACCGTCGGAATCATGTCATCAAAAGAAATCCCCCGGTCTAAGCCGCCGGCGATCCACGTCACGCCTTCCGGAAACGAACGCAAAGCGGTCATGGCCGCCGTCGTATTGGTCGCCTTGGAATCGTTGTAATAGGCCACGCCCGCCACTTCCCGCACGAATTCCAGCCGGTGTTCGACACCCATAAAGGATTGGGCCACCGCACGAATTGCCTCGCTCGGGATGCCGTAAATGAGGGCCGCCGCCGCGGCCGACAACAAATTGGCCAAATTGTGTTCACCTTTGATGGCCACATCCGCCCGGGAAAACAGCCTTTCCCGTGGACCTTCTTGCGGCTGCCAATAAATCTGATCCTCTTCCACATAGATACCGGCTGCCACCGGTCCCCGCAGACTGAACCAGTACACCCGGCTGGGCAGCTGCGGCGCGATGCGATGGCTGAGCTCCTGATCCGCATTCAGGACCGCCGCATCCGTCGCCTGTTGATTCGCAAACAACTTGCACTTGGCCGCCACATACGCATCCATCGTCTGATGATAATCCAAGTGGGCCGGATACACATTGGTCAGCACTGCCACCTTCGGGCGAAACTCCACCGTGCCCATGAGCTGAAAACTGCTCAGTTCCACCACCAACGTCTCATCCGGCCGCGAGTCAAAGGCCACTTCCGACATCACTTGGCCGATGTTGCCCACCACGTGCACTTTTTGCCCGGCTTGGCGCAATATCTCGCCGATCAGCGTGGTCGTCGTCGTCTTTCCGTTGGAACCGGTAATGCCAATGACGGGAGACGAGGTCCACTGCCAGCCCAACTCCACTTCGGTGACCACCGGAATGCCGAGGCGGCAGGCGTCCTGGACCGGTGCAATCGCATAGGGAATGCCCGGATTTTTCACCACCAAGTCCACATCCGGCGTGATCAATCCCGGCGGATGGCCGCCCCAGACACACTGCACGCCCCATTCGGCCAGCAGCCGCTTCTCCTCGGCGGGAATTCGTTCTTCCGGCTTTTGATCGTTGACCGTCACATGGGCGCCCAAACGGCGCAACAACTTGGCCGCCGCCAATCCGCTCTTGGCCAAACCGAGAACGACGACGTGTTTGTCCGCAAACCATGAACGGGGAAAACGCATCAGACCAACACTCCTAAATAAAGGCCGAATCCGGCAAACAAAAAGCCGACCAGCCAAAACGTCACGACCACCCGCCATTCGGACCAGCCCGACAACTCAAAATGGTGATGGATGGGGCTCATCCGAAACACCCGTTTTTTGCGCAATTTGTAAGAAACGACCTGGATAATCACCGACAGCGCTTCGATGACGTACACGCCGCCGATGACGATGAGCAACAATTCGGTTTTCGTCAAGACAGCGATGGCCGCCAGCGCCCCGCCGATGGCCAATGAACCGGTGTCGCCCATAAACACTTTCGCCGGATGGGCATTAAAGACGAGAAAGCCCAACACCGCCCCCATCATGGCGCAACTGAAGAGCGCCACTTCCGGTTTCATATACACCCATGCAATGATGGCATAAGCCGCAAACGTAATCGCCGACGTCCCGGCCAACAGCCCGTCCAGCCCGTCGGTCAAATTGACGGCATTGGTCGTCGCCAAATTGATGAGAATGAGGAGGAGAAAATACGCCCACCCCAGGTCGATTTCCCAAGTGGTACCAGGGATGGTCACCGCAAACGGGTGATTCATCCGTTGCAAGAACAAAAACACGGTCAACGCCAACAAGAGCTGCATGAACAGTTTTTGCGTCGCCGTCAAACCGAGGTTCCGCTTCAACACGACTTTGATGAAATCGTCCAAAAAACCGATGAGGCCGTACCCGAGCATTGACAACAACAAGACGCCCAACTCCGGCGTCATTTCGGCAAACAGAAACGTGGTCAACAACGCGGCCAACATAATGACGAGGCCGCCCATGGTCGGCGTCCCGGCCTTTTTTTGATGCCCTTTAGGCCCTTCTTCCCGGATGTATTGCCGAAACTTCAGCCGACGCAACACCGGGATGAACAAAGGCGAAAGGAGAAGGGCGAGCATAAATGCTGCAAACACCGTCAAAATCATTGGCCGAATGTCCATGAACCTTCCCCTCGCAACGCTTCGATAATCTTCTCCATCCGCATGCCCCGCGAACCCTTAACCAGCAACACCGTTCCCGGTTTGGTCCAAGACCGCAACGCCTGCGCCATCACTTGCGGATCGTCCGTATGGAAAATCCGGTCAACGGGAAAACCGAGCCGCTCAGCCTCCAAGGAAATCCAACGGGCACGGGAACCGTACGTGAACAAGCCGTCCAACCACGACGGCGACAATTGATGGGCCACTTGCCGATGCAAGGTCTCTTCTTGTGCACCGAGTTCCAACATATCGCCGAGCAACGCCAGTTTGATGGAAAAACCGTCCAATTCGGCCAACAACTCCAGCGCCGCCCGCATGGAGGTCGGGCTGGCGTTGTAAGCATCCATTAAGATTTGCATGCCGTTGGGCCCTTTTTGGGGTTCCATGCGCATCCCGCTCAGTTGGACTGCCTGCAAGCCTTGCTGAATTTGCGATTCCGAAAGGCCAAAGTAGAGGGCGCACAAGACGGCGGCCAGCACATTTTGCAACATATGCCGGCCGATGAGCGGCACCGTCAACGGGTGAACGGTCCGGTTCGTCGTAAACCGGGTTTGCCACCGGCCCGCCCGTTCTGCCGTCAACAGCCGCAAATCGTTGCCGTCCCCAAACCCAAACCGGTACACCGCACCGTCATACGGAACCGTCCGCAACAGAGGCTCGTCGCCGTTGACAATCAAAGCGCCGTTCCGATTCAATCCATGAACGATTTCCAATTTGGCGGCAGCGATGGCTTCCCGGGAACCGAGATGCTCCAGATGGGCGTCGCCGATATTCGTAATGATGCCGACATCCGGCCGGGCGAGGCGCGAGAGAAAGGCGATTTCTCCCGGATGATTCATCCCCATCTCCACCACCGCTACTTCCGCTTCTTGCGGAATGGCCAAGAGCGTCAAGGGCAAGCCGATGTGATTGTTCAAATTGCCGGCGGTCTTATGAACCCGGAACTGTTGCGCCAGCACCGCCGCCGTCACATCTTTCGTCGTCGTCTTGCCGTTGCTGCCGGTAATCGCCACCACCCGTCCGCCCCATTCCTGCCGGTAGCGGTCAGCCATCCGCTGCAACGCTGCCAGCGGGTCATCCACGAAAATGAGGGGCAACGGGCCGTTGGCCGTCCACTCGGCCGGCACCGGCCGATCCTTTGGATAAAGACTGGCCACGGCGCCTTTGGCTAACGCCTCCGGGATAAACTCACAACCGTCAAAACGTTCCCCTTTCAGCGGCACGAACAAATGCCCCGGCCTTACTTGTCGGCTGTCGGTCACGACACCATCACACGTCCGGGCCAGATCTTCCCCGGACCCGCACCAGACGCCATCCACCATTTTGACCACGTGTTGGAGGGTGCGTTTCATCATCGTTCTCCCGACTTTCTTCTTTCCTGCAGCGCCAACCGGGCCACTTCCCGATCGTCAAAGGGCAACGTCTGTTGGCCGACGATTTGGTACGTTTCGTGTCCTTTGCCGGCGATCAACACCGTATCTCCGGCCTTGGCCCGCCGGATGGCTTCAAAGATGGCTTCCCGGCGATCGACGATGCTGATCCAGCGGCCGGACTGGTTCAATACGCCTGCCGCCATGTCCGCCAAAATGCGCTCCGGATCTTCGGAACGGGGATTGTCCGATGTGAACACGGCCAAATCGCTGTATTCCACCGCCACCTGGGCCATCAGCGGCCGCTTGCCGCGGTCCCGGTCGCCGCCGCAGCCGACCACGCAAATGATCCGTCCTGGGCTAAAGCCACGGATGGCCTGCAAAACGTTTTGCAAACTGTCGGGCGTATGGGCATAGTCGACAATGACATGAATATCGCCGCCCTCGTCGATCCGCTCAAACCGCCCCGGTACACCCGTCACCTGCTCCAGACTGGCACCGATTTGCTCCAAGTCCAAACCTTCCAACAGCGCCACCGTCATAGCGGCCAGCGCATTGTACACGTTGAACAGACCGACCAATTGCAACCGCAAGCGGATGGCACCATGAAACGTCTCCACATCCACGACCGTTCCGTCGGGCCGAAGCTCCATCTTCAGCGCCTTTACGTCCGCCGGTTTCCGTACGCCGTACGTGACGACCGGCTGGGCCGTCACTTGCGCCAAGCGATCAGCCGCCGGATCGTCGGCGTTGAGGACGGCAAATTGCGTCACATCGCCGTAACTGTTGCCCAAACCGGAAAACAAGAGGGACTTGGCCCACAAATATTCCTCCATCGTACCGTGAAAATCCAAATGATCCCGACTCAAATTCGTAAACACTGCCGTACGGAAAAAACAGCCCCGAACCCGGCCCAATTGCAAGGCGTGGGAAGAAACTTCCATGACTGCATAATCGGCGCCTGCATCGACCATTTGCCGAAACATTTGTTGCAAATCGAGGGCGTCCGGCGTCGTGTTGTGGGAAGGAATCCACGTATCCCCCACCTTATGTCGAATCGTGCCGATGAGACCGGTTTTGTGACCTGCGTCGGAAAAAATTTTTTCCAACAAATACGTGACGGTCGTTTTTCCATTCGTTCCCGTCACACCAATGAGCCGCAATTGTTGCGTCGGTTGGCGAAAAAAACGGTCGGCGATGATGGCCATGGCCCGCCGTGTATCGGTGACCCGCAACTGGGGTACGGCCAGGGGCAAAAATCTTTCTACCAACAGGGCGCAAGCCCCTTTTTGGACGGCTTGTTCGGCAAAGTCATGGCCGTCCACTGTAAATCCCGGCAAACAAATGAACAAGTCACCGGGCTTGACCCGGCGCGAATCGGCTGCAATGCCGTGAATGGCGGTCGATGCCTCTCCCCGGATTTCCGCCGTGATCAACCATCGTTGGATGTCGGCCAACAGCATGAATCGGCCCCCTTATCCCCATTATAAACATCCCGGCCCTCTTTCTAATCAACATATCGGAGAACCATCACTTTATACCAAATCGCGCTTGCAAAGTAAGAACCCCCATGCCAATTGTCTGGCGGGGGCCTTCCATTTCATTGTAGAACGCCGCCGTGTATTTGTCATCATCTTTCAGCGTCACCTAAATAAATGCGGATTGTCGCATCGCTCTGTACTTTGACGCCGGGTTTGGGTGCTTGATTGATGACGCGATCGCCTTCACCGAACGTCTCCAAGCGAAAACCGAATTGGCTCATTTGGATGTCCTTGACACTGGCACCCACCAGATCGGGCACTTCCACCAAAGGCCGTTCGTTGAAGCGAATTTCTTTCGGTATTTGATCTTTTCGCGGTTCCACTCGCAAATAATGGAGACTGTCTTCCATAATGTTGCGGACAATCGGAGCGGCTACGACGCCGCCAAATTGAATCCCTTTCGGATTGTCCACCGCCACATAAACGAGGATTTGCGGATTGTCGGCCGGAGCAAAACCGATAAAGGAAACGATGTGATTGTTGGGCAAATATTTGCCGCCCGGCCCGACTTTTTGCGCCGTTCCCGTCTTTCCGCCTACCCGATAGCCGTCGATATAGGCGTTCATTCCCGTCCCGCGGGCCACCACACTTTCCAGAGCGAGCCGCACTTTTTGGGACGTTTCCGGAGAGATGACGCGGCGAATCACTTCCGGTTCAAACCGCTGAATCACTTCCCCGGTTTCGGGATCTTGGATTTGTTTGGCCAAATGGGGCTTCATCAACTTGCCGCCGTTGATGGCCGCCGCCACCGCCGTCACCTGTTGCAGCGGCGTCACCGAAACGCCTTGCCCAAAGGACGTGGTGGCCAACTCCACCGGTCCGACCTTCTCCAAAGGGAATAAAATCCCGGCGGCCTCACCGTTCAAATCGATGCCGGTTTTGCTGCCGAAACCAAAATCGCGAATGTATTGAAACAACAACTCTTTCCCGAGCCGTTGTCCGATTTCAATAAAACCGGGGTTGCAGGAGTTTTCCACCACTTCCAGAAACGTTTGATGCCCGTGCCCTCCTGCTTTCCAACAGCGGATTTTGGCCCCGGCCACGATAGCATGGCCCGGATCGTAAAACGTGTCATTCAAGTCAATTTTTTTCTCTTCCAACGCCGCCGCCAAGGTGATGATTTTAAACGTGGAACCCGGCTCATAAGCCATCCAAATGGGCAACACCCGGTTATACACTTCGGGCGGATAACGTGAAAATTGCCCCGGATGATACGTCGGGCGGCTAGCCATCCCTAAAATTTCACCGGTGTTCGGATTCATGGCAATGGCCAAAGCGTGGTCCGCTTCGTACTGCAACATCGCCTGATCCAATTCCCGTTCAATAAACGACTGGATGGATTTGTCCAGCGTGAGCACTAAATCGTATCCGTCCTGGGGGGCACGATAGCCTTCCTCCAAACCGGGAATTTCCCGCCCCCGCGCGTCGGCCATGAAGGAGATGGCCCCTTTTTTCCCTTGCAACACGTGATCGTATTTGTACTCGACACCGGCCAGCCCGCCGTCGACTCCCGTAAACCCCAACACATGGGCCGCAAACGTGCCATAAGGATAATACCGCTTGCTGTCATCGGCGATGACGATGCCCGGAATTTTCAGATCCCGCACTTGTTGGGCTTTTTCCGGGCTGATTTGGCGGCCTTCCGGGACAATCCGCACAAGCAACTGCCGCTTTGTCAACAGTTGGTACAACCGCTCTTCATCCATGCCCAACACGTTTCCCAACTGCCGGGCCGCTTCCCGCGGCGACTGAATTTGCGCCGGAATGGCCAAGACCGAAGGCGCACTGACGTTGTAAGCCAGCACGACTCCATTGCGGTCGAGAATCTTCCCCCGCATCGGTTCAAAGGGCACTTCCCGATTCCACAAATCATGGGCTTTTTCCATCAACCATTCGCCTTGAAACAACTGGAGGTACGCCAGTCGCCCGAGCAGGAGCAAAAACAAACACAGGGCAAAAACGAGACACAAAAACAGCCGCCGCCGGAATACCGCCCTTGAAAACCGCATCCTCCTCCCCCCTGCTCCCTACTGTATTCGCAGAGGGACAAGGATAGAACGGTTTTAAGAATCGGTCGGCACTTGCAAATAGTGTAATGTGTTGCGCATAATCTCCTGGAAAATGGGCGCCGCCACCGTGCTGCCGTAGTAACCGCCCTTGGGCGCGTCTACCGCCACGTATACGAGGATGACCGGTTGGTCGGCCGGGGCGAAACCGATAAACGAGGCAATGTACTCGCCTTCGATCAATTTTCCGGTCCTTTCGTCAAACTTTTGCGCTGTACCGGTCTTGCCGGCCACCCGGTACCCTTCCAAATAGGCAGCATGGCCGCTCCCATCCGAAACGACGCTTTCCAATATTTCCCGCACCATTCGGGACGTCTCCGGGCGAATGACTTGCTCACCCGCCGGCGGTTCAAATTGCCGCAACACTTGCCCGTCTTTTTCGATGCGTTGAATAATCGTCACCGGCAACATCTTTCCGCCGTTGGCGATGGCTCCCACCGCCGCCACTTGCTGGATGGGCGTCACCGACACGGCTTGTCCGAAAGAAATGGCGGCCAAATCCCGCACCGGAAGACGTCCAGAACCGTCCGGCACCCGTCCCACCACTTCGCCCGGCAACTCGATGCCGGTTTTTTGGGCAAAGCCGAACCGATGGATGTACTGGATGAGCCGCTCTTGTCCTAACCGCTCCACACCCAACTTGGCAAACAAAACGTTACTGGAATGTTGAACGCCCTCCAGAAACGTAATTTGCCCCCATCCGCGGCCGTTGTTATGGTCCCGAACCGGAATCCGGGACCCTTTCACCCAGTACGTCCCGGACATGTACGTCTCGTCCGGTCGAAACATCCCTTCTTCGATGGCCGCCGCCAACGTGATGATTTTGAACGTCGACCCCGGTTCAAACGGATAACTGACAGCGTAGTTGTTGTAATTTTCAATCTTCCAGTATTGGTTCGGATCGAAACCGGGCCGCACGGCCATGGCTAAAATTTCGCCGGTATTCGGATCGGAAACAATCGCCACCATCCGCTTGGGCTCATAGGTCGCTTGAGCCCGATCCAGCGCTTGTTCGACAAACCGTTGGATATTGCGATCGATGGTCAAATACACGTCCGCCCCGTCTTCCGCCGGTACGTATTCCAACTCTCCATTGGGCAACGGAATGCCTCGGGCATCTTTGACGAAACGGCTTTTGCCTTCCGTACCCTTCAGCCATTCGTCCATCGACAACTCCAGACCCATCTTCGCATTGCCTTCTAAATCCACGTAACCGAGCAAATGGGCTGCCAACGTTTTGTTGGGGTAAAACCGCCGTGTTTCTTCCATCAAATGAATGCCGGGCAACTCCAGCGCCTGGATGGCTTTTGCTTTTTCCACGTCGATTTTCCAGCCGCCCTGCCGCAATTCCACTTGATACGCATCCTTCGTCAGCTGCTTATAAAGGATGGCCTCCGACGTGCCCAAAACCGGGGCCAGGCGCCGGGCCGTCATGACCGGATCTTCCACGTGGTTCGGGTCTTTCTCCGACAGCGTGGCCACGACGGTAAAGGCCGGCGCGTCGTAAGCCAGCGTTTCGCCATTGCGATCGTACAATTTTCCTCGTTCCGGGCGGAGTATCTCATGCCGGTTCCAGACGTGAGTCGCCTTTTCCTGCAGCCAGGCCGCATCCACCACCTGCAACATGAAGATTTTCACCAGCAAAACGAGAAACAACGCGCTTAAAAACAATCCGAGCGCTAACGTCCGCATGCCGATGCGCCGCAAGGCATCTCATCCTTTCAACGGCCAGGCAACACCACGAGCCGGTCTTCACTAAACGACATGCCTAATTCTTGCGCTTTACTGGTGATAATTTCCGCCGTACTGCGCTTTTCCAAATCGACGCGCATCTGAACCGTCCGTTCCCGTTCTTCTTCCAGATGGTGGCGCAATTCCTGCACTTCATAGTTGATGGCCGCCGACATGCCATATAAAGAGATCAAATAAGCGGCTGCGCCGATGGTCACCGCCAGGCACAACAAGTAAAACAGCTTTTCCCCCATGGACAACCCAGCTCGGACAATCCGGGTCCGTTTGACGACGCGCGTTTTCGGTTCCGGCCGGACGGCCAAATTTCCACGCAACATCCGCTGACTCACGCTGTCCCCTCCTCGAAGCCCGATGGTTCTATCACTCACATTTCTCGACGACCCGCAATTTGGCGGAACGAGCGCGCGGATTTTGCCGCACTTCATCATCCGATGGCGTCACCGGCCGGCGGGTCAAAAGACGGGCTTGCGGCTGTCGGTTACACGTACATACCGGAAAAGACGGAGGGCAAACACATCCGGTAGCCCATTCGACAAACTGCCGTTTGCAGATCCGGTCTTCCAAGGAATGAAACGTGATGACGGCGATTCTGCCGCCCGGACGCAGGCGTCCCAACGCCTGCTCCAGCCCTTCCTTCAGGGCATCCAGCTCGTCATTGACCGCGATGCGGATAGCCTGAAACGTCCGGCGGGCCGGATGCGGTCCGCTGCGGCGGGCAGGCGCCGGAATGGCCGATTTGACGATCTCCGCCAACTGCCCCGTGGTGTCGATGCTGTGCCTTTTCCGCCGTTCGACGATGGCACGGGCAATTTGCGGCGCAAAGCGCTCTTCACCATACCGATACAAAATGTCCCGCAGGCGAGCCTCCGTCCAATGATTCACCACTTCCCAAGCGGACAGCGGTTGGCTTTGATCCATGCGCATGTCCAAACGATGGTCGTGATGATAACTGAATCCCCGTTCCGACGTATCCACCTGCATGGACGAAATGCCTAAATCGAACAAAAATCCGTCGGCAACGATCACACCCATTTGGTCCAACACCGTGCCCAAATGGCGGAAATTGGCTTTCACCAACGTCACCCGTTCCCCATAAGGTGCCAGCCGTTCCCGGGCGATGCGCAAAGCCGCCTCGTCCTGGTCGATGCCGATGAGCCTCCCCCGCTCGTCCAACCGCTTTAAGATGGCTTCGCTGTGGCCGCCGGCCCCCACCGTGCAGTCCACATAAATCCCATCCCGACGTGTCAGCAGCCGTTCCACCGCTTCTTCCAGCAACACCGATTGATGTGACAAAATGCGTCCAACTCCTTTGAAGATCAAAATTGCAACTCCAGCTTTTCGGCAATTTCGCTAAAACTGCTGGCCGACTGCTGAAAATAGCTTTCCCAGATCGGTTGGCTCCAAATTTCCACCCGGGTCGAAACCCCGATGATGGCACAGTCTTTTTCCAATTGAGCATATTCCCGTAACGGCTGCGGCAAGTTCACCCGGCCCTGTTTGTCCAATTCACACTCCACCGCTCCTGAAAAGAAAAAACGGGTAAACGCCCGCACATCCGCACTCGTAAAGGGCAAGCTTTTCAGCTTTGCCTCGATTTGTTGCCATTCGTGGGCAGGAAATACGAACAGGCAACGGTCCAAGCCGCGGGTGATCACAAAGGTGTCGCCCAGTTCTTCTCGGAATTTCGCAGGAATGATGAGGCGTCCTTTCGCATCGATCGTGTGATAATACTCACCCATCAGCATGGCCCGTCACCCACATTTTCTCCACTTCCCCCCACTATACCCCACTTTCCACCACTCAGTTTCCCATATTCGCCGCACAAAACAAAAATCCTGCTCCTCAGAGCAGGATATTTTTGTAAAAAGTGATGAAGCTTTACAGGCTGTCGGCCCGCCAACTGGACAAATAATTCACTTGTTCTTCCGACAGCGCATCAATGCGAATGCCGAGACTTTCCAGTTTGAGCCAGGCGACGCGGCGATCCAATTCGGCGGGCACCGGTACGACTCGGTTCGTTGCGGCGGCCGAACCCTTCCCTTCTCGCATCAGCCACAGGAGGGACAAAGCTTGCAAAGCGAAACTCATGTCCATAATTTCGGCCGGATGACCGTCCCCCGCCGCCAGATTGACGAGCCGTCCTTCCGCCAATAAGTACAGTTTGCGGCCGTCAGCCAATTGGTACTCATCGATGTTTTGGCGCACCCGGCGTTTGGCTACGGCCATCGCTTCCAGGGCTTTTACGTCCACTTCCACGTCAAAGTGGCCGGCATTGGCTAAAATCGCCCCGTCTTTCATCCGGGAAAAATGCTCGGTCGTCACAACCCGGGCATTGCCGGTCACCGTCACGATGTAATCCGCCCGTCCCACAGCCTCCTCCATGGGCATGACTTGAAACCCGTCCATATGGGCTTCGATGGCTTTGATCGGATCCACTTCAGTGACGATGACGTTGGCGCCGAGGCCTTTCGCCCGCATGGCCACGCCCTTGCCGCACCAGCCGTATCCCGCAACGATCACCGTCTTGCCGGCCACGACCAAATTCGTCGTCCGGTTAATGCCATCCCACACCGACTGGCCGGTGCCGTAACGGTTATCAAACAAATGCTTGCATAGGGCGTCATTGACCGCCACCATGGGGAAACGGAGCCGCCCTTCTTTTTCCAACGCCTTGAGGCGCAAAATTCCCGTCGTCGTTTCTTCACAGCCGCCTTTCACTGTAGAGGGAAACGCCTCGGGCCGCTCGTGGAGCAACCCGACCAAATCGCCGCCGTCGTCAATCAAATAATCCGGACCAAAGCGCAGCGTCATTTCCTGATACGCCTGAAATTCCTGCGGCGTCGGGCCGTGGGTAGCATACACCGTCACGCCGGACTCGGCCAAGGCGGCCGCCACGTCATCCTGGGTCGACAACGGATTGCTTCCACAGATGGCGACTTGGGCGCCGCCCGCTTGGATCACTTGGGCCAAATAAGCGGTTTTTGCTTCCAGGTGAAGGCAAATCCCCACCTTCGTGCCGCGAAACGGCTTTTCCCGTTCAAATTGCTCCCGCAAACGGGTCAAAACCGGCATATGATCCGCCGCCCAGGCGATTTTCAACTGTCCCGTTGCGGCCAATTTCGGATCGCGAATAACACTGTCCAACCCGTCCACCTCTCTTGATGTCGTCTAAACTGCCAAACCAACTGCCAAACCGACCCATGCATTCATTGGGTAAAAATGCCGATGCCGAACAAGACACAATAGAACAAAGCGAGAAATAAAAAGCCGAACCGCCAGAGCCCGCGTAGCCAACGGCGGAAGTGGATTCGGCCGCGCACCCAACGCTGCAGCGCTGCCAAGCCGGCCCCCAGCAAGACGTACAACGTTAAAACTGCCAACCAGCCTTTTCCGCCGGTCACATTGTACCACAGAACCGAGACTGCCGAGAGCAAAAGAATCGTCGTCACATCCAAAGCCCTTAAATGGGCAGTGGATTTGTTTTTGGTGACGGCGTACACAATCCCGTACGTGACCAAATAACCGAAAGGCGGTATGGCAACGAAAAAGGCATACAGGTAGCGCAACATCTCCCACATTGTGCGGCCCCTCCCCCGCGTCGCTTTCCCCAACCTCAGTTCGGCCAAGTCCGCACCGGTCCCCGGACTCCCAGCACTTCCACGGTTTTGAGCAACCGATACAAGACCCGGTTGACGGGTGCGTCCACGTGCCGCTGGGCAGCCAGCCGGAGCAATAATCCGTTTAATGCCTCGATTTCTGTCTCTCGGTGATGGAGCAAATCTTGTAGCATGGAGGACGCATTGGCGGCGGTTTTCTCGCAAACGTCCAACACCTTTTGTTTCATCTCATCTTCATCCAACCGAATGCCGTGAGCCCGGGCCACCTGCACGGCTTCCTCTGCCACATCCAAAACCAAGTCCCGCAAAGGCGGGCCTTGAGACAACGCCCCGTTTTGCACCGCCAAGATGCCGGTCAAGGGGTTGATGGCGCAATTGATTACCCACTTTTCCCACATCCGCTGCTGGATGCGGTCCGTGATGCGCACGTCCATTCCCTGGGCCTGCAAATCGGCCGCCAGTCGCTCCAATTGTGCAAGACCTGTTTCGTCCTGCCCGGCGTCGTCATGGGCCGGCCCAAGCCAAGTGACGCCGCTTCCGGTATGATGGACGGTCGTATCGTCGATTCGCATGGCGCCTTCGGTGGTCACCGCCACATACACCGGCTTGCCGGGAAATGCGGCCTGCACCTGTTCAATGTGGCCCAGTCCGTTTTGAAACAATAGAAAACGGGCCGGTTGCGTCGGTTTGAGCCGCAGTCGGTAGAGCAAAGCGGACAGGTCCGGTTGTTTGACAAAAACCAATCCCCAGTCCGCATCACCCGACCATTCGTCCAACGACACCGCCGAACAAGCCCTGGTCACCGATGAGCCGTCCTGTTGCCGCACCGTCAAGCCGTTCTCCAGCAATGCCTGCGCTTGTTCCGGGCGTCGGGTGACCGCAATGCCTGAGTTCATGGATGACAAAAACCGGGAAGCAAACAGCAAACCGACGCTGCCCATCCCGATGAACGCCAAATTCACGAACATTCACCTTTTCCCAATACTCATTCGACATGATTATACATGTTCCTGCCCTGAATACCAATCGAGACCAACAAAAAAAGAGCCGATTCCTCCGACAGAATCGGCCCCTTGCTTTTCATCACATTCATCGTCACGCCAAAAACCGTTCCAACGCTTCTTTGTCATAACCGATGACCAAGTGTTCGCCGTCGGTCAAAATCGGACGCCGCAACAACCGTGGTTCCTCCCGGATGAGCTGAAGCAGTTCGCTCAGTTTTAGATCCCGATAATCTTGTTTCAATTCTTTGAATTTCTGACTCCGGGTGGCCAAAATGTCGTCCACGCCGTTTTGCGTCATCCGCACTATATCCGTCAATTCTTCCACCGTCGGCGGATTTTTGAAAATGTGGTGTTCCTCATAAGAAATGCCTCTATCGTTCAACCACGCTTTCGTTTTGCGGCAAGACGTACAACTCGGATACGTATAAAAACGCCACGTTTTCTTACTCATCTTTCCCATCTCCCATCATCACGGCAATGGTTTCATAAGGAAAGTATATTACTTTATGAAACGAATTGCAACCGCCTATCCTCTTTGTGTCGGGTATATTCGGTGAACGAGGGGGAACAATAGTTTACAACCTTATCCAAGTCGCTTATAATGGGTAACAGCACAGGTTGCACAAGCTAGGATCGAATTGTGACAGGGGGAACAGCAATGGCAAGAATGTTCCGGGTGTTAGGTTTTTTGAGCGGCCTCATTTCCTTGTTGGCCTACACCGGTGGTGCGGAATTGGCACCGTTGACCATTTTGTTTGCGTTGCAGACCGTATTGTTCTTCGTGCTCGGCTACATGAAGTTAACGGAAAAAACGTATATGTACATATTTGGCGCTTACATGCTCATCGCCTTCATCGGCCTGAACGGGTGGATGTTCTTCCACATGCCCGTCGGTCAATGACAAAGGAGCCAGATTGGCTCCCTTTTTTCGTTTCGCGATTCGTTTATGATTCATGGTTCGACTTCTTTAGCAGCATCTCTTGCGGGATATCGTGCCAAGCATACGACCGTTTCACCCCCTGGAGGCGCGAGGGAAACCGAACATTTTTAGCCTGCACGAGGACCAAAAATCGGCTGCCCATTCCGGTCTCATCGAAAACGATTTGCCGAATCATCCGATTTTTTCGCGCTTCT
Source organism: Bacillota bacterium (assembly GCA_017577895.1). Taxonomy (GTDB): domain Bacteria; phylum Bacillota; class Bacilli; order ZCTH02-B2; family ZCTH02-B2; genus Bacillus_BB. Next base: position 5,693 of record PKQY01000001.1, on the reverse strand, counting down.
GGACTCCACGGATCGGTCGCCCCGTCCGTCAATTCCTCAAGAATGCCCCACCGCAACAAAAAATCCCGCTGCGTCTCCAACCATAGAGGCTTCAAACCGCTCTTTTTCCCTTCCCGCACGAGCAACGTGAAATTGACGTCGGCCGTCACGTCTTGCTGCCCCGGATGCTCCCACACATCGTCCATCAGCCGGTGAGCCTGAAAACCCCGGACCGTTCCGTCGGGACGACACGTGCCATCTTCGGAAAAATATCCGTAATCGATGGTCAATACGTAACCGGTGTCCAGCATCTTCGCCAGTTGTTCCATCCAGGAGGCCGCTTCCAAGGAAATTTCCAAACGCGTATCCGCCGTCGGCCGCACGCCCCATTCGTCCACCATGGCCAACAGGCGGGCATTTTGGCAACGAACGCATTTTTCCACAAATCGTCGGAGCTCATCGTCCCACGTCACGCCGACTTCCATCCACTGTCCGTCCCGGGCGACTAACGCATGTACGGGCAACGCGTCAAAAAACTCATTGGAAAAGACGACGCCGAAAAAAGGGGCCAACGGTTGGACGTGTTCCACGTAAACGACTTTGTCGGCGTGCCGCGCTAGGACATCTTGTTGCAACCGCCGGTGATAAGGGCTTTTTTCTACCATATAATAGGTCAATGTTTCGTACACGTCCGGCCGCTGTTGCAAGGCATCCAACACGGCGGCGGCCAGTCTCCCCTCCCCGCCGCCTAATTCCACGATGTTCCGGCACGCCGGCGGCAGCGTCGTCACAAAGCCGCACAACGCTTCCGCCAAGACCTCACCGAAGAGGGGATTCAACGCGCTGCTGGTGTAATAATCGCCGTCTTTGCCGATCTTTTTGCGGTCGCGCATGTAATAACCCCAGCGGGGATGATACAGCACCGCGTCCATCCATTCCGCCAACGACATCCACTGCTCGGGACGGGACGCGATCGTATCCTTCAGCCAGGCCGACAGACTGTCCACGATGGGGGCACCTCCAACAAAACGCTTCTGTGTTCATAATGACCATCACTTAGGGGAAAAATAGGCGCAACTGGAACACCGCACAACACGTTGCGAGGGGTGAACCGATTGAACCGACCAATTCATTGGCTCGTCGCCGGAATGTTCGTATTGTCCACTGCTGTCACGGCCTGTCAGACGGCCGGGCAACAAGATGCGTCGCAACAACCCGGGCAAGTGCAACAACAACAATTTCGCCCGGAGATGAAAAAAAATCCGGCGCCGACCACGAAAAAACCTCAAGATCCGCAGTCGACGGCCGAACGGCTGGCCCAGTTGGCCACCGCCGTTCCGGAAGTCCGGGACGCCACGGTCATCGTGTTCGGTAAAACGGCCATCGTCGGCATCGATCTGGACGACGGTTTGGATCGTTCGAGGGTAGGCACGGTGAAATATACCGTCGCCGAGGCGTTGAGAGAAGATCCGCAAGGGGCCAATGCGGTCGTCACCGCCGATCCCGACATCGTCCGGCGCGTGCGGGAGATCAACCGGGATATTCAACGGGGCAAACCGCTGGAAGGATTTGCCGATGAGCTGTCCAATATCATTGCCCGGCTCATGCCGCAATTTCCGCAAGACATCGAGCCGGCCCCGACCGAAAACCCGGAACAGCGGACGAACCCACTGGCACCGCAAAAACAACCTCGGTCTTCCTAGGCGTTTTGCGGAACGGGAACGGCCATGTGTTCTTCCGATGAAAACCGGCACCGAGCGGAACAGGAGGAAAAATCCGCCGTCTCCACCCTGCCGTTGGAAGGGGCCCCTCATCCTGCTTTGTGGAGCATGGTCCGCCGCTTGGAAGAACAACATGCCAGGGAACTGTTTTTTTACTACCGTCACCCCTGGCAACTCATTTGGATCAATTTTTTGGCCGGGCTTTTCCGAGGCGTCGGTCTGACGGTGGGCACCGCGTTATTTTTAGCCGTGGCCGCTTATGTACTCGGAAAATTCATCACCTTGCCGGTCATCGGCGAGTACATCGCGCGGCTGTTGGACATCATCGACACGTACCGCAGCAGCGGCTTGTATCGCTGACCGTCCATCCGGCATCGTCCGTCCTCATTGTCCGTACCGCGGCTCTGTTTCGACAGCCCGCCACAGCTGTTCCGCCGCATCCCGGGAAAACATGTGCCATTTGCGCTGCCCGGCTTGCACGTAGTAGACGTGTATGACATTTTCTTCCACACGGTAAGACAGCGCTTCGATATCGACCCCGTGTTCTTCTTGCAACACTTGGGCAAAAAAGTCGACGGTATCCTGAGCAGCGGCGTCATCGGGCCGACGGTCGGCCACCAATTTGATTTGCAGCCAGTGTAACAGATGGTCCGTCAGCATCAGGCGCCATTCTCCTTTCCGGTCCGCCGCCGGCTGAAGCGGACGACCAGCAAAATGACCGTGCCCAACACCAACACTTCCACAATGGGCATCCCCAACATCCAAAGCGTCGTCAACGGGATGCAGCCGACCGCCATCGCCGCGTACACGACAGCCGCTTTCAACAGCGGCAGTTTCCGTTCCTGAAAACCTAACTTATACATGAAAAAGCAGAAAACAACGATGAGAAAATACGCTTTTTCCGGCGTGTCCAACACGGTTCGCAAAACGTCAAACATGTCTTTCACCTGCCGTTCTTTCACCTGCCGTTGTGACGGCATCGGATTTTTTCCCTTTGGCCGCCTTTTCCCGCTCCGACTTGCTCAACAGCTTCTTGCGCAAGCGGATGGATGACGGCGTGATTTCACACAGTTCATCGTCATTGAGAAAATTGAGGGCCTCTTCCAAACTGAGCCGGCGCGGCGCTTTCAGCTTGACCGTCTCTTCTTTCGTCGAAGAACGCATGTTGGTGGCGTGCTTTTGTTTACATACATTGACGACCAAGTCTTGTTCCCGGGCATGTTCGCCCACGATCATCCCTTCGTACACTTCCGTTCCTGGCGTGATGAACATGACTCCCCGCTGCTCTGCCGCCTCAATGCCATAAGCGGTGGCGACGCCGCTCGTATGGGCAATGAGGGCGCCATTCCGACGTGTTCGAATCGGCCCCTCCACGACGGGCCGATACGAATCAAAGGCGTGATATAGCGTGCCGTAGCCCCGGGTCAACGTCAAAAACTGGCTGCGATAGCCGATTAAGCCCCGGGACGGGATGAGATACTCCAACCGGACTTGTCCTTCATGCTGCTGCATATCCCGCATTTCTCCCTTGCGTTCCCCCAGCGACTCGATGACGGCACCGACATATTCTTCCGGCACCTCGATCCACAGCGACTCATACGGCTCCAGCCACTGCCCGTTTTCTTGCCGGAAAATGACTTCCGGTTTGGACACTTGCAGCTCATACCCTTCCCGGCGCATTTTTTCGATGAGGACGGACAAATGCAGCTCTCCCCGTCCGGAGACGAGAAAAACGTCCGGATGGTCCGTGTCCTCCACCCGCAAGGCGACGTCGACCTTCGTTTCCGCCAACAGGCGCTCCTTCAACTGGCGCCCTGTCACATGCCGGCCTTCCCGTTCGGCAAAGGGGCTGTCATTGACGAGAAACGCCATGCGCAACGTCGGTTCCTCTACCTTCGGCAAAGGCAACGGTTCAGGGCATTCGGGCGCCGCAATCGTCTCTCCCACATCCACGTCTTCCATCCCGGCCACCGCCACGATTTGTCCAGCGGACGCTTCCGGTATTTCGATCCGCTCCAATCCACGGACCCCCAACAGTTTCGTCACCCGGAACGGAAGTTGACGGCCGTCGCGGCGCAGGAGAAGGAGCGACTGGCCAAGCCGCAGCCGGCCGCGGGCGATGCGGCCAATGGCCAAAGCCCCCCAATAATCGTTGAAATCCAACAAACTAACCTGCATTTGCAGCGGGGCTTCCGGATCTCCCTCTGGTGCCGGCACGTGGGCGACGATCGCGTCGAACAACGTTTTCATGTCTTTTCCGGCTTCTTCGGGTGAAGTGGACGCCCATCCTTTCAGCGCCGAGGTGTAGATGACGGGGAAATCCAACAAGTCTTCATCGGCTCCGAGATCGATGAACAAATCCAACACTTCATCCAGCACCTCGGCCGGCCGTGCATTGGGCCGGTCCATCTTATTGACGACCACGATGGGCGTCTTTTTTTCCTCCAAGGCGCGCCGGAGCACAAAACGGGTCTGGGGCATGCACCCTTCAAAGGCGTCCACCACCAGCAACACCCCGTCGACCATTTTCATGACCCGCTCCACTTCGCCGCCAAAATCAGCATGTCCAGGGGTATCGACAATTTGAATCGTATACGGACCGTACGGAATGGCCGTCGTTTTCGCCAAAATCGTAATGCCCCGTTCCCGTTCCAGCACAAACGAATCCATGACCCGTTCCTCGACGGCCGTCGGGTCCCGAAAAATGCCGGCTTGTTTGAGCATTTGATCCACTAACGTCGTCTTGCCGTGATCCACATGGGCGATGATGGCAATATTTCGCAAATACGATTGGTCTTTCATACCAGCGCTCCTTTTCACGAAAAAAAGCCTCGGGAAAACCGCGAGGCCACGCAAGATTGTCTTACAAGGTTGTCGTCACCGGATGGGCGTCGATGATCATCACGAGACACCATACCGTCAAATAGATCAAGGAAAAACGAAAATTCCGCACTGCCCAAGCGTTGGTGTCTTTCGTCCAAAATCCGGATGCAGCCAAAACGACGAAACAAACTCCTAAGACGGTCATGACAGCCACATACAGCCAGCCCACCAGGCCGCTGAAGACGAGAAAGAGCGACGCCGGCAACAAGGCGGCCGTGTATAAAAACACTTGGCGAATCGTCGCCTCGACGCCCCGCACCACCGGCAACATCGGAAATTTCCCGGCTTTGTAATCTTCGACTTTCAAGACCGCCAACGTCAGAAAATGGGGCATTTGCCACAAAAACATGACAAAAAAGAGCACCCACGCAAAATAATCCATTTTTCCGACGACGGCCGTCCAGCCGATGACAAACGGAATCGAACCGGGAATGCCGCCGAACAGTGTGCATAAGGCGGTGTATCGCTTCAATCCTGTATAAATCAATCCGTACGTCACGATGCCGATGAAAGCCAACAGGGCCGGCAACCCACCGTTTCCGCCCATGGCCGTCAACCCGCCACCCAAAACGCACAGCGACAACACACCCATGAAGATCGCCAAGGTTAAGGCGACATGGGGAGCAATCCGTTGTTGGGCCAAGGCTCGGTTTTTCGTACGCGGCATCAGAATGTCCCTATCCCGATCAAAATAATTGTTCAAGATGGCACCGGAAACGACGGCGCAATATGTCCCGAACAACGTGACTACCAACTTGGCCCAATCCGGTTGGCCACCCGATGCCAACCAGAAGGCGCCGAACGTCATCATCAAATTGGAAATGGTAATGCCCGGTTTCGTCACTTCGACATAATCGCGCCAAGTCGCTCTGCGACCAGCTGCCACGGGCTTTTCCCATTCCCCAGCCGCAACGGGACGATCCGCTCCCGCGCGGATGAAATGTCCACGCATCGGAGAACTTCTCCTTTCAAAAATAAATCAAACCGTGCCGCCATTTCGTTCAACGTCTATCGAACTACGTCACCGGTACTACTACGGCATGAGGAACGAAAAATTTCTTTATCTAATGTAACACAACCGTTCAAGGGATTGCAATGAACATGTTTTCC
>PKQY01000019.1 GCA_017577895.1 Bacillota bacterium | reverse complement strand
TGCCAATAGAGGGGATCGTCGGGCGCAATGTACAAGTTGTCTTTCAACCGTCCCAAATACGGCTGTTCTCCCCGTTGGCCCGCTTAACCCCTCATCCGGGAAGCGCGCTTCCAGGGCCACGTCGCCGGCCGGGCGGAAAGCAGCGACGATCCATATTGAACATCTTGAACATCAGAGTGGGCTTCATGTTCGTGCCGCACACGCCATCCCTCTCTTCGGTCTCAAACTCGCGTTGTTCACCATTTTTGCCCAATTTTCACAAATCTAGACCGAAAGAGAGGGGGCAAGCCGACCGGAAAACGGCACGCCGCTGGCACGCCCTATCGACATGGCCGAACGATGCGTGTCACAAACGATGCGTCTCACAAATGCATGCTGCCCAAGCCTCACGCTGCCGCCCGTGCGCCCGAACCGGCGCGGCACTCCCGTGTCCGGGCTCTCCATTGTTCGCCCGCTTCTCATTTCGCAGCTCAAGCTCCCGGGTCCATCTCCGACGAATCTCACATACCCTTGGCACCGGCCGCCGCAGGGCTAACATGTATCGCATGCCTTCAATGTTTAAAATGCCGCACGCCGGTGAAGACCATGGCGATGCCGTGCCGGTTGGCCGCCTGGATGGAATCCTCGTCGCGAATCGAGCCGCCGGGCTGGATGATGGCTGTAATGCCGGCTTCGGCGGCCGCTTCCACCGTGTCGGGCATGGGGAAGAAGGCGTCCGATGCCAATACCGCCCCTTTCGCCTTCTCGCCGGCCTGGGCGATGGCGATCCGCGCCGCGCCGACCCGGTTCATCTGCCCGGCCCCGACGCCGACCGTCTGAAAATCCTTGGCCAACACGATGGCGTTCGATTTGACGTGTTTCACCACTTTCCAGGCAAACAACAGCTGCTCCAACTCCGCCTCGCTGGGCGCCCGTTCCGTCACGACCCGCAAATCGTCGGCCGTGATGCGGCGCACGTCGGCGCTTTGCACGAGCAACCCGCCCTGGACGGAACGGACTTGCCGTCCTTCCGCCGGCCGCGCAGTCTTGGCAGCTTTGGCGCTCCAATCCCCCAATTCCAGCAGGCGGATGTTCTTCTTCTGTTTCAAAATGGCCAGCGCCTCGTCAGTAAAGCCCGGCGCCAAAATGATCTCCAAAAACAACTGGTGCATGGCCTCCGCCGTCCGTTGGTCCACCACCCGGTTGACGGCGACGATGCCGCCGAAAATGGACACCGGATCGGCAGAATACGCCTTTTCCCACGCCGCGTACAGATCGGGACCGATGCCGACGCCGCACGGGTTCGTATGTTTCACCGCCACCACCGCCGGCTCGTCGAATTCCCGCACGATGGCCAGCGCCGCATCGGCGTCTTGGATATTGTTGTACGACAACTCTTTTCCGTGCAACTGCCGGGCCGTCGCTACGCTGGGCCCCTCCGCCAGCGGCAAGCGGTAGAAGGCAGCCGATTGATGCGGGTTTTCGCCGTAGCGCAGCGACTGCACTTTTTCAAAGGTCAGCGTCAGCGCCTCCGGTTCCGTTTCGCCCGCTTGTTCCGTCAAGTAATCGGCGATGAGGGCGTCGTACGCCGCCGTGTGCCGGAACGCCTTGGCCGCCAGCCGCCGCCGCGTCGCCTCGCTCACAGTTCCACTTTGCCGCAGTTCCTCCAGCACCGTGCCGTAGTCGGCGGCATCCACCACCACCGTCACGTCCCGGTGGTTTTTGGCTGCCGCCCGCACCATGGACGGCCCGCCGATGTCGATGTTCTCGATGGCTTCCTCGAACGTCACGTCCGGCTTGGCGATGGTCGCCTTGAACGGGTACAAGTTGACCGCCACCAAGTCAATGGGCGCAATGCCGTGGGCCGCCAGTTGTCTTTGATGTTCGGCGTTGTCCCGGACGGCCAAAATGCCGCCGTGAATGTTCGGGTGCAAGGTCTTGACCCGGCCGTCCAAAATTTCCGGAAATCCGGTCACTTCCGCCACGCTGATGGCCGGCACGCCGTGTTTCCGCAACAAATCCAGCGTCCCGCCGGTGGACAAAATCTCGTAGCCCAAATCCGCCAACGCCCGGGCAAAGTCCACAATGCCGTTTTTGTCGGAGACACTGATGAGCGCCCGTCTTTTGCCGTCTGCCATAGGCTTTCTTCCATCCCTTTCTGTTTGTTGTCCCGTTTCGTTTGATTCACACGCAACCAAAACCGCCAAAACGAAACTTGCCGCGTCGGACCACGCCCCGTTCAACGGCCATCCCCGCAAAAAATCAGCCGCAAGTCCTGAGAACCGCGGCCCGCCCGCGGCCGTACCCAACAATGCTTGCCACGAAACCGGGCGGCGAAAATGGATGGCATCTCTGCATGAGAAAATGGATGACAACTCTCCATGAAGAAATGGATAACGTCTCTCTATGGGCAAAAACCATACCGAAGGGCACGGGGATTGAGCATGCCCGGCTATTTCCATGCACGCCTATTTAGTCACGCCTATTTAGTTATAACATGCATACCGCTTAAGAGTGACCGTCTAAAGGCGAGCCTTCGGTGACGAGCCGCCGGACCGCTTCCACCAGCAACCGGTGCTCCACTTGATGAATCCGTTCCTCCAGCGTTTCTGGCGTGTCGTGGGGCAGGATGGGCACCGCTTCCTGCATGAAAATGGGCCCGGTGTCCATGCCGGCATCGACAAAGTGGACCGTCACCCCCGTCACTTTCACCCCGTGGCGCCACGCCTGGCCGATGGCGTCCTTGCCCGGGAAGGCCGGCAACAGCGACGGATGCAAGTTGATCATCTTCCCTTCATAGACGTCCAGCAACGTCGGCCCCACGAGGCGCATGTAGCCGGCCAGGATGATCCAGTCAACGCCGGTTTCCTGCAGCTGTTGGAGAATGCGCCGTTCGTAGGCCGCTTTGTCGGGAAAGTCCCGCGGTGAGAGTTCCAGCACCGGAATGCCCAGCCGCCGGGCCCGTTCCACGGCTTTGCAGCCCGGTTTGTCGGTCACCAGCAAAGCGACCTCGGCCGGAATCACCCCGTCCCGGCAGGCCTCGGCCACCGCTTGGAAATTGCTGCCGTTGCCGGAGGCAAAGACGGCCAAGCGCTGCAGCACCCCTTTCGGTGCGGACGGTCCATATGGGGCCGGTGCGTCTGCCGCACCGCCGGGAGCCGACGGACGCGCCGGCTGCGATGCCTCCTTCGTTTCGTCCGCCAACGGCGTGCCCGATGCCGCTTCGGGGATGCCTCCCTGGACGGCATCATGCGTCACGGCCACCGCCGCCCGGCCGTTGTCCGCCTCCAGCAGCTGCACCCCTTGGCCGGGGACGACCTCTCCGATGTCATACGCCGCTTCGCCCAGCTTCCGGGCCGCCTCCAACACCGCCTCCGCCTCTTCCGGCGCCACCGCCAAAACAAGCCCGATGCCCATGTTGAACGTCCGGTAGCATTCGGTCAGCGTTAATTCGCCAATCCGTTGGAGCAGCGTAAACACCGGCGGAATCGGCCAACGGCCCAGCTGCACCCTAGCCCCCAGACCGTCCGGCAACATGCGGGGGATGTTTTCCAAAAAGCCGCCGCCGGTGATGTGGGCCATCCCCTTGATGTCGAACCGTTCCAGCAGGCGCAAGACCGTCTTGACGTAGATGCGCGTCGGTGTCAGGAGTACCTCGCCCAATTCGCGGCCGCCCAACTCCGCCACCGGCTGGCGCAAGTCATAGCCGGCCCGTTCCAGCAACAGCCGGCGCACCAGCGAGTAGCCGTTGCTGTGCAGGCCGCTGGAGGCCAGGCCGATCAACCGGTCGCCGGGGCGAATGCGGCGGCCGTCCACCAGCCGGTCTTCTTCCACCACGCCGACGGCAAACCCGGCGATGTCGTACTCGTCGGGCCCGTACATGCCCGGCATTTCCGCCGTCTCGCCGCCGATGAGGGCGCAGCCGGCCTGGGCGCAGCCTTCCGCCACGCCGGCCACGATCTGTTCCACTTTTTCCGGCACCACTTTGCCCAGCGCGAGATAATCGAGGAAAAAGAGCGGTTCCGCTCCCTGCACCACAATGTCGTTGACGCACATGGCCACCGCGTCAATGCCGACGGTCCCGTGCCGATCCAACATCTGGGCCAGCATCAGTTTCGTGCCCACGCCGTCGCTGCCCGACACGAGAACCGGCCGGCGGTAACGGGTAAGATCGAGACGGAACAGCGCCCCGAAGCCCCCCAATCCCGCCAGCACTTCCGGCCGGAACGTCCGCCGGACGTGCCGTTTCATCCGTTCCACCGCTTCATTGCCGGCCGCGATGTCCACGCCGGCCTCCTTGTAAGCGTCCCGCTGGCGGCGGTTTACCTCTTCAGCCATCCCCACCGTCCTCCCATCTGTCCCTGGAACCTTGGTCTATCCGTCCCTGCTTCTTCGTCCCGATTTCCCAGGAAATGCGACACATTTCGCCGAATGGCGCTCACGAATGTTTCGCCATCGAACGCTCCTCGACGGCATCCACGGCGTTGCCCGCCGGCTCGCCGGCGGTCGGTGCTGGGTGTAGAGACCCGTCGGCGGTCTCGCCCTCGGTTCTGCCGCCGATGGTTCCGCTGTCACCGGATAACTCTTCACCGGCTGTCCCGCCGGTGGGCCGGGCCGCCGAGGCGAGGGGCTCCATCTCCTCGTACACTTCCGTCGGATAGTCGCCGGTGAAGCACGCAAGACAGTGCCCCCGCTGCCAGTCGGCCGGCGATGCGGCCGGCCGCCCGATGGCCTCCAGCATCCCTTCGAGGCTCAAAAAGGCTAAACTGTCAGCTCCGATCAGCTGCCGGATGGCTTCCACGTCTTTGTCGGCGGCCACCAGTTCTTTCCGGTTTGTCGTATCCACGCCGTAAAAACACGGGTGTTTCACCATGGGGGAGCTGATGCGCACGTGCACTTCTTTGGCCCCTGCCTCCCGCAACAGGCGGACGATGCGGCGGCTCGTGGTCCCCCGGACGATGGAGTCGTCGATCATGACGACCCGCTTGCCTTCCACCACTTTCCGCACCGCCGACAACTTCATTTTCACGCCTTGTTCCCGCAGCGCCTGACTGGGCCGGATGAACGTCCGCCCGACGTACCGGTTTTTCACCAGGCCCATTTCGTACGGGATGCCGCTGGCTTCGGCAAAGCCGATGGCCGCCGAAATGCTGGAATCGGGCACGCCGGTCACCACGTCGGCTTCCACCGGCGCCTCTTCCGCCAGCCGCTTGCCCATCCGCTTGCGGGCCATGTGGACGTTGACGCCGTCGATGTCGCTGTCGGGCCGGGCGAAGTAAATGTATTCAAACGTGCACAGCGCCCTGCGGGCGGGGCTGGCGAACCGCCGGCAGTGGATGCCTTGTTCGTCCAGGACGATGAGCTCGCCCGGCTCCACATCCCGCACAAAGGTGGCCCCCACCGTGTCAAAGGCACACGTCTCGGAAGCGAAGACCCACGCCCCTCCCAGACGGCCCATGGACAAAGGCCGCAAGCCGTTCGGGTCCAAGGCCACCACCAGTTTGTCATTGGTCATGATCAAAAAGGCGTAGGCGCCCTTCAACATTTGCAGCGCTTCCTTGACCGCTTCCGCCACGTCGTCGTAGGCGGAACGGGCGATCAAATGGGCAATGGTCTCGGTGTCGCTGGTCGTCTGGAAAATGGAGCCTTGCCGTTCCAAATACCGCCGGATGGAGTCGGCATTGACCAGCGCCCCGTTGGTGGCCACCGCCAGCTCGCCGTTCCGGTAATTGAACACCAGCGGCTGGGCGTTTTGCAAGACGCTCGCCCCGTTGGTGGTGTAACGCACGTGGCCGATGGCCCGGTCACCCCGGAGCTGCCGCAACACGGCGGCGTCAAAGACGTCGGTCACGAGCCCCATGCCCCGGTGGAACGTGAAGCGCTGGCCGTCGGAGCAGACGATGCCGGCGCTCTCTTGCCCCCGGTGCTGCAGGGCGTGGAGGCCGTAATACGTGATTTGCGCCGCATCGGGATGGCCCCAGATGCCGAAGACGCCGCATTCTTCGTGCCAGCTTTCTCCGGCGGCCTCCATCGCGACACCCGCAACAGAGGCATGCGCTTCAGCAACATCCGCTGCAGCGACACCGGCCCGCGCCGCGGCGCCAACGTCCCCCGCGGCCGCCGCCGAAACGGCACAACCGATGCCGCCGGCTTCGACAGGACCCGCGCCGAACGGACTTTTGGCCTTTTCTTCCGCTGCCATGTCCGCATCCTCTCCCACCGCATGTGATTGAACCGGCGGCACGCGTCCCGCAACCCGTTTCTCGGCCAGTTCCGCAGGCAGACCGCTTCCCGCACCGGACGGCGCCATCCGGGCGGACGGAACACCGGAGAGCGGCCTCATTGGGCCGCCTCCTCCTGCATCCGCTGCGGAATCGCCTCTTGCCATACTTGTTGGAGCTCCGCCAGCGGCAGAACGGCAATGATGCGTTCGCCGAACTGGAAGACGAGCGAAGCGTCAGGACCGCCGGAACCAACCCGGCCGATTTCCACACAAGGCACGCCCATTTCTTCCGCCAGCCGCCGGATGGCCGCCGAGCCTTCGTCGTCGGCGCTGATCAGCACCCGGGAGGGCGACTCGCTGAAAAAGTACAGTTCCGCCTCCAACTGCGCCAGCGCCTCCCGTTCCGCCGCTTCGGCCGTCTCTTCCTGCAACGTCTCGATGATGTCACGGCCTTCCCATTCGCCGGGCTGAATTTCCACCACGGCGCCCCGCTGTCCGGCGATGGCCGACTCGCACACGGCGGCCGCGAGCCCCCCTTCCGACAAGTCGTGGGCCGACGCCACCCAGCCGTTTTGGATGGCCGTCAGGACGCACTGTTGCAATCGTTTTTCCGCCGCCAAGTCGACATTCGGGGCCGGGCCTTCGATGGAACCTGTCAGCCGTTCTTGGTATGCGCTGCCGCCCACTTCCGGCCGCGTTTCGCCGAGGAGCAACAGCCGGTCCCCTTCCCGCCGGAAGGCGATGCCGGTGACGTGTTCCGGCTTTTCGATGAGCCCCACCATGCCGATGATGGGCGTCGGGTAGATGGCTTCGCCGCGGGTTTCGTTGTACAGGCTGACGTTGCCGCTGATGACCGGCGTCTCGAGCACCCGGCACGCTTCGGCCACCCCGGCCAGCGACTCCCGCAGCTGCCAGTAAATGTGGGGTTTTTCCGGGCTGCCGTAGTTGAGCCCGTCGGTCAAGGCCAGCGGCCGGGCACCGCTGCACACCAAGTTGCGGGCCGCTTCGGCCACCGCTGCCGCGCCGCCCCGCCGCGGATGGAGATACACGAAATGGGCGTTGCCGTCGGCGGTGACGGCCAGCTGTTTCTCCGTCCCCGGAAGCCGCACGACGCCCGCGTCGGCGCCGGGCAAGACGGCCAGTTGGGCATCGGCATCGGAGGCAAACTGCCGGTACGCCCACGCTTTGCTGGCCACGTTGGGCCAAGCCAACACGTCTTTCAACACCTGCTCAAACGTCACTTTCTCCCGCCCGAGCCGCGCTTCGTGCACTTGCCGCCACAGCCGCCGGACAGTCGTCAAGGCATCCCACGTCTCGTATTCCGCCACCCAGGCCGGTTTTTCCGCCGGCGGCTCATACTCGGGGCCGTCGGCCAATGCCGCCGCCGGCACGCACGCCACCGTCTGCCCCCGGAATCGGAGGCGGAGCAGTCCGTCGCCGGTCACCCGCCCGATGACCGTCACCGGCACGTCCCACTTCCGGCCGATGGCCTGCACCGCCTCCCAGTGGTCCGGCCGGATGATGATCAACATCCGCTCCTGCGTTTCCGACAACATCATCTCGTACGGCGTCATGCCGCTCTCGGCCTGGGGAACCGCGTCCAAGTCCAGTTCGATGCCGTGGTTGCCCTTGGCCGCCATTTCGGCGCTGGAGCAGGTCAACCCGGCGGCCCCCATGTCCTGGATGCCGATGAGCAAATTTTGTTCGACGATCTCCAGACACGCTTCCATCAGCCGCTTGCCGAAGGCCGGATCGCCCACGACGTACGTCGCTTCTGTCGCCTCGTCCAGCCCTTCCGATGCAAACGTCGCTCCGTGGATGCCGTCCCGGCCGGTGGGCCGCCCGACGTAAACGACCAAGTTGCCGAGGCCTTCCGCCACGCCCCGCTGCACCCGGTCGTGGGCCACGATCCCGACCGCCATGGCGTTGACCAGCGGGTTGCCTTCATACGTCGGCGCAAAGGCCACTTCTCCGCCGGCCGTCGGCACCTCCAGATGCTGGCCGTAGTCGGCGATGCCCCGCACCACTTCCCGGAACAAGTGGCGCACGTGGGGCGAATCCAAGCGGCCGAAGCGCAACGAGTTGAGGAGGGCGATGGGCCGGGCGCCGATGGAGTAAATGTCCCGCACAATGCCGCCGACGCCGGTGGACGCGCCGTGGAACGGCGCCACAGCCGACGGGTGGTTGTGGCTTTCCATTTTAAAGACGACCGCTTGCCCGTCGCCGATGTCCACCACGCCGGCCCCTTCGCCCGGCCCCATGAGCACCTGCGGCCCGCTGGTAGGCAACTGGCGCAGCAGCCGTTTCGTATGTTTGTAGCTGCAGTGCTCCGACCACATGACGCTGAACAAGCCGGTTTCCGTGTAATTGGGCAGGCGGCCCAGTTTTTCGCACACCCGCCGGTATTCGTCGTCGGTCAACCCCAGTTCCCGATAAATCCCCCGGTCGCGAATGTCTTCCGGCGTCGGTTCTCCTTGCAACGTCACCACGCGTTCTTCGTTGGCCATCTCGGGTTCCTCCCTCTTTTTTTCATTTCCAAAAGCCTCTCCGGTTGCACGTTTCGCCTTGAAATCCATCGTTTCCCGTCGGCGCCGTTCCTTTACACCGCACCTTTACGGCTTGCCGCCGTTTTGCTCCTCGTCCAGGCCGCCCAGGCGGCGCAACATTTCGCGATACGCCTCCGTCACCCCGCCCAAGTCGCGGCGAAAGCGGTCTTTGTCCAATTTTTCCAGCGTCGTCTTGTCCCAGAAGCGGCACGTATCGGGGGAAATCTCGTCGGCCAAGAGCAACTGCCCGTCGTCGGCGCGGCCGAACTCCAGCTTGAAATCCACCAGCAGCACGTCCCGTTCGGCCAAATCAGCCTGCAACACCTCGTTGGCCGCCAAGGCGAGCCGCTTCATCTCCGCCAATTCCTTATCCGTCACCCATCCCAAGACAAGGGCGTGGTCGTCGTTGACCATCGGGTCGCCCAAGGCGTCGTCCTTGTAATACAGCTCCACCACCGGCCGCGCCAGCGGCGTCCCTTCTTCCAGACCCAGCCGCCGGGCCATGGAGCCCGCCGCCCGGTTGCGCACCACCACCTCCAGCGGCACGATGGCCACTTTTCGCACCAGCTGTTCCGTCGGCGACAGGCGGCGGACAAAGTGATGCGGGATGCCCGCCGCTCCCAGCCGCTCAAAGAAGATGGCGCTGATGCGGTTGTTCAACTCGCCCTTGCCGGCGATGGTGGCCCGCTTTTTGCCGTCAAAGGCGGTGGCGTCGTCTTTGTACCGCACCCAGACCAATCCCGGATCGCTGGTGGCGTAAATTTGCTTCGCCTTTCCTTCATACAACAGCTCCCGGCGTTCCGGCACGTGGTTCTCGCGTTCCATGGTCTGTCCCCCTCAATCTTTCCCGTCAATCGTTCAACCCCAGCCGGGCAAAAATCGTGTCGACGTGTTTCAAGTGGTAGCGGTAATCGAAGCAGTCGTCCAGCTCCGACGGCGACAGGAGCTCCGTGATGCGCGGCTCTTCTTCCAAAATGGCCCGGAACGGCCGCTGTTCTTCCCACGCCTGCATGGCCCGCGGCTGCACCAAGTCATAGGCCTCTTCCCGGCTCAGCCCTTTTTCGATCAAGGCCAGCATCACCCGCTGGGAATAAATGAGCCCGAACGTCCGATCCATGTTCCGCCGCATATTTTCGGGATAGACGGTCAATTCCCGCAGGATGTTCGTAAACCGGTGCAGCATGTAGTCCAACAAAATGGTGGCGTCGGCCAAGGCCACCCGCTCCACCGACGAGTGGGAAATGTCCCGCTCGTGCCAAAGCGGCACGTTTTCGTACGCCGCCAGCATATACCCCCGCATCAGGCGCGACAGGCCGCTGATGTTTTCCGAACCCACCGGGTTGCGCTTGTGGGGCATGGCCGAAGACCCTTTCTGTCCCGGGTGGAACCGCTCCTCCACTTCCCGCACTTCGCTCTTTTGCAAGGCCCGGATTTCCACCGCGAACTTCTCCAGGCTGGTGGCGATGAGGGCCAGCGTCGCCAAATAATAGGCGTGCCGGTCCCGCTGCAGCGTCTGGGTGGAAATGGGCGCCGGCTGAATGCCCAGTTTCTTGCACACGTACTCTTCGACAAAAGGCGGGATGTTGGCGTACGTGCCGACGGCGCCGGAAATTTTGCCGAACTCCACCTGCTTGGCCGCCTGTTCGAACCGCTCCAAATTGCGCTGCATTTCGGCATACCAGAGGGCCAGCTTCAGCCCGAACGTGATGGGCTCGGCGTGCACCCCGTGGGTGCGGCCCATCATGACCGTCCACTTGTGTTCTTTCGCCCGCGCCTTCAACACGTCCAGCAACTGGTGCAAATCGTCCCGCAAAATGCGGTTGGCCTGTTTCAGGCGGTATCCTTGCGCCGTGTCCACCACGTCGGTGGAAGTCAGGCCGTAGTGGACCCACTTCCGCTCCGGTCCCAAATGTTCCGACAAGGCCCGGGTGAAGGCCACCACGTCGTGGCGCGTCTCCCGCTCGATCTCTTCAATGCGGGCCACGTCGAAACGGGCATTGGCCCGCAGGGCCGCCACGTCTTCCTTGGGGATGACGCCCAGCTCGGCCCACGCCTCGCACGCCAACAACTCCACTTCCAGCCACGCCGCGTATTTGTTTTCCTCGGTCCAAATGGCCCCCATCTCGGGCCGGGTGTACCGTTCGATCATCCGCTTCCCTCCAACCCGTCCGATGCTCGTTTCCTAGCTTTCCACAACCGAAGCCATTCCACAACCAACAGGCAACGTCGCAAGCACGTTCCGCAACTAAAAAAGGCAGCTCCCCGACGAACGGAAGCTGCCGCAGCCGGTGACCACCGACTCGTGCCTAGGTGTCGGGAGTTCCCCTGCCACACCTTCCGTAACCGAGTGTAACAATGGCCACCGGAAAAGTCAACGGAAAAAACGAACATTTGAACCGAATGTACAAATAATGTTCGGATTTTGTTCATACGGCGAAATGTGTGAGGCTAAATTTGTGCCGGCGCCTCCAGCCCCAGCAAGTACAGCCCTTGCCGCAGCACCCGGCCCACCGCCGCCGTCAAGCACAGTTTGGCGTCCCGCTCCGCCGCGTCATCCACCAAAATGCGCTCGTCGTGGTAAAACCGGTTGTACAGCTGGCACAGATCCAGCAAGTAGCGGGCCACTTGCGACGGTTCGCTGTTTTCCGCCGCCCGCTCCACCGCCTTGCCGAATTCGAGGACGTGCAAGACGACGTCCCACGCCTTGCTGCCGGCAATCCACGGCGCCGTCTCCAAGGCCAATTCCTGGGAACGTTCCCCTTCGGCCGGCCCGGCGCAGCAGCCGCCGTCCGCCGCACAACAGGCGCCGGCATCCGGCCCGCCCGGACCGGCTTCGGTGGGCCAGCCGGCTTTGCGCAAGACGCTTTGCGTACGGGCGTACGTATATTGCACGTACGGGCCGGTCTCGCCGTCGAAGTTCAACACTTCCTCCCACGAAAAGTTGACGTTGTGGATGCGGTGGGTTTTCAAGTCGTGGAAAATGACGGCGCCGACGCCGATCTGCCGGGCCACCGTCTCCTTGTCCGGCAAGTCGGGGTTCTTCTCGGCGATAATCGCCGCCGCCCGGTCCACCGCTTCTTGAAGCACTTCCTCCAGGAAGATGACCCGGCCTTTGCGGGTGGACATTTTCTTGCCGTCCATCTGCATGAGCCCGAAGGGCACGTGCTCGCACCGGTCGGCCCAGTCGTGGCCCATTTTTTTCAGCACGGCAAACACTTGCCGGAAATGGAGCGTCTGCTCGGCCCCCACCACGTACAACATCTTCTCGAAGCCGAACTGCTCGTGCCGGTAAATGGCCGCCGCCAAATCCCGGGTGGCGTAGATGGAGGTGCCGTCGGCCTTCAGCACGATGCACGGAGGCATGTCCATGTCGCTCAAATCGACGACCCATGCCCCTTCGCTCTGCACCAAGAGCCCTTTCTCCCGCAAGGCCTCCACCACTTTCGGGATGTGGTCGGTGTAAAAGCTTTCCCCGGTATAATGATCAAAGTCGACTCCCAACAGATCGTACGTCTTGCGGAACGCCTTCAAGCTTTCGTCCACAAACCACTGCCAAAGCTCCCGCGCCTCGGCATCGCCCTCTTCCAGCTTTTTAAACCAGGCCCGGCCTTCTTCTTCCAACGCGGGGTTTTTCTCCGCCTCCTCGTGAAAGCGGACATACAGCGCCAACAGTTCCGGAATCGGATTGGCCTTGATCTTCTCCGCGTCGCCCCACCGTTTGTAGGCGGCGATCTCTTTGCCGAACTGGGTGCCCCAGTCGCCCAAGTGGTTGATGCGCACGACGTCGTATCCCAACGCTTCGTGGATGCGGGCCAAAGAGTGGCCGATGACCGTCGAGCGCAAATGGCCCACGCCGAACGGCTTGGCGATGTTGGGCGACGAAAATTCCACCACGACCCGCTTGCCGGCCCCCGGCCGGGGCAGCGTCAACTTGGCCGCCTGGGCCAACAGCCGCGGGAACAGCCGGGCTCGGTCGAAAAACAAGTTCAAATACCCGCCGGCCGCTTCCGCTTTGAGCAGCGGAATCGGGCCGTCGGAGCCGGCCTCCGCCTGGGCGCCGGCAAGACGCGCTTGCAACTCCGCAGCGATCTGTTGGGGAGAACGGCGCCACATTTTGGCCAGGGTAAAACACGGAAATGCCACGTCCCCCAGCTCCGGCTTCGGCGGCCGTTCCAAGAGCCGCAACAGTTCCGCTTCCTCCAACTGAACATGGGGCTGTAACAGTTGGGCAGCCCATTGAAACAACATCTCCATGACCCCTTCCTTTCCTCCTAGTTCTTCTCCAAGTTCGTCAATGGATTAGGCCACTTTTCATCATCGCCTTATGTACAAGTGTGGACCGGCATGCCCACACCGAATGGTCGCTTTGCACGGGGGTACCCCGTAATTGTAACCCAAAATGTCCGAAGCACCAACCTCCTCGCGCATCGCTGGTTCGGGCTGGATGAGTACGGTATAATGGACATGCATCGACAAATTCCGAACTTTTTGCAACATGTCTGTTTCTTTAAGCGAGGCGAAGCCGATGAAGGACTTCACCGCCCGAACCCAACTCCCTCGGAACCCATCCGCCAAGACGGCGGCCGCCGGCTCCCATCCGATCCCGCCGGGGACGGTCGTTGGCCTGGCGGCATTGCTGTTGCTGGCGCTGCTGGTGTGCTGGCGCCTGCGGCCTGCGGCCATCGTCGCCGAACCGTTTTGGCTCATGTTACATCCGTTGCTGGAACTGTTTTCGGTCACGGTGTCCCTGCTCATTTTCTTCGCCGGCTGGCACTTTCAAGTCCGCCACCAAGATCAGCAATTGCTGCTGTTGGCAGCGGTGTTTTTGACCGCCGGCCTCATGGATTTCGCCCATACGATGACGTATGCCGGCATGCCCACGATACTCGACCTCAACAGCCAGCAAACCCTCCGCTTCTCGCTGGCGGCAAGGGTCATCGTCGCCGGAGGACTTTTGTTGATCATCCTGCGTTGGCCGAATGGCCCCAATCGGCCGGCGGTTCGGGCCGGCTACCTGCTGGGCGCCCTCGGGCTGAGCGCCGGCATCCACGGGCTGGTATTGTTGGCGCCCGCGTCTCTTCCGGCCCTCCATTTTTCCGGCCGCGGCCCGACGGCCTTTTACTTGGCCGCGGAAGCGCTGATGTTGGCGGCATACGCCTGCGCCGGCGGCGTCCTGTACCGGCGGCAAAAGGAGACGTATCCGTTTTCGGTCAAAGACTTGTTCATCAGCCTCCACTTGTTGTTCATGAGCGAACTGCTTTTCGCCCGTTATGTGCTCATCACCGACTTTTTCAATGTGACGGCCCACGGGTTGAAAGTCGTCGCCTACGGCTTTTTGTACCGGGCCATCTTTGTCGAAAACGTCCAAGCGGCGCTGCGGCGGCTGTACCGGACCGAACGGCGGCTGACCATGAACCGCAAGTGGTTATACACCACGTTGCACAGCATCGGCGACGCCGTCATCGCCACCGACGAACATGGACGCATCCGGTTCATGAACCCGGTGGCCGAACGGCTGACCGGCTGGCCGCAGGCGGAAGCCCGGAGCAAACACATCACCGAAGTGTTCCGCATTATCAATGAACATACCCGTCAGCCGGTGGAATCGCCGGTGGAAAAAGTGTTGCGCCAAGGAACCGTCGTCGGTTTGGACAACCACACGTTGTTGACCAAAGACGGCCGGGAAATCCCCATCGACGACAGCGCCGCTCCTATCCGTACCGACGCCGGCGACATCCAAGGCTTCGTCTTGGTGTTTCGCGACGTCAGCGAGCGCCGTCAGCGGGAAAAAGAACAACAGCGGCTGTTGGCCATCCTGGAAGAGACGACCGATTTCGTTTCCATCGCCGACGCCCAGGGCCGCACCTTGTACTTGAACCGGGCCGCCCGGAACATGTTGGGCCTCGATGAAGCGGAAGCGCAACTCGACTACAGCATCCCCCAAGGCCATCCGCCGGAAATGGCCCGCAAGATGATGGAAGAAGTGCTCCCGACGGCGGCCCGCACCGGCATCTGGAGCGGCGAAACGGTCTTGTTGCATCGCGACGGCCGCCGTATCCCCGTGCATCAAGTCGTCATCGCCCACAAAGGAAACGGCGGCCAGGTGGAATATTACTCCACCATCGCCCGGGACTTGACGGAACTGAAACAGTCGCAGGCGAAAGAACGGTTGGCGGCCAAAATTTTGGAAAGCATCTCGGAAGGCATCATCGTCACCGACACCAACGACATCATCGTCAGCACCAACCCGGCCTTTACCGCCATCACCGGTTACAGCGAAGAAGAAGCGGTGGGCAAACGGCCGTCCCAGCTGCTTTCTCCTGACATCGATCCGGCCCGCATCGAAAACATGTGGGCCGTCTTGCGCCAGACCGGCCAATGGCGAGGCGAACTGGTGAGCCGGCGGAAAAACGGCGAAGTGTATTACGAAGAGTTGTCCATCAGCGCGGTCAAAGATGAATCCGGCGTCGTCACCCACTACGTGGGCGTCCAAAAAGACATCACTGAACGCAAAAAACTGGAGAAGCAAATCCAGTTTATGGCGTATCACGACGCGTTGACCGGCCTGCCGAACCGGATTTTTTTCACCGACCGCCTGAAACAAGCCATTGCCGCCGCCAAGCGCAACGGACAGCGGCTGGCCGTCTTGTTTCTCGATCTCGATCGCTTCAAGTTCATCAACGACACGTTGGGCCACTCCATCGGCGACACGTTGTTGAAACAAGCGGCGGACCGCCTGGCCCAATGCGTCCGGGAAAGCGACACCGTTTCCCGCTTGGGCGGCGACGAGTTTATCATCCTCCTGTATCCCATTGACGGCCCGGCCGGCGCTGCCAAAGTGGCGGAAAAAATTTTGGCGGCTTTTGCCGATCCGTTTGAACTGGAAGGGAAAGCATACACACTATCTCCCAGCATCGGCATCAGCCTGTTTCCCGATGACGGCGACCAGGTCGATCGGTTGATCCGGCACGCCGACACCGCCATGTACCAGGCGAAAGAAAAGCGGAACGCCTATCAGTTTTTCCGCGCCGGCATGAACGCCCTCACCGCCGAACGGCCCACACTGGAAAACGACTTGCGGCGGGGTTGATCAAGCCCAAATGCTGCGCCGACCCCGCGCCACGGACCAACATAAACCGGCAACATAAGTATAGGCCTGTGGGTGACCACAGGCCTGTGTTGTCACGAATGCCTTCTGTTCGATTATCTCATCGTCTCTAGTCGAGTTTCGGGCCGGCGCTCTCCAATTCCGGCGTCAAATTGGAAAACGAAGCAAAGTTTTCCCGGAAGCGGCGGGCCAATTCCCGCACTTGCCGGTCGTAGGCGCTGGCGTCAGCCCACGTGGCCCGCGGGTTCAGCACCGTCTCCGGCACATCGGGGCAACGGACGGGAATGTGCAGGCCAAAGACCGGATCTTCCACCGTTTCCACTTCGTCCAACACCCCATCAATGGCCGCCCGTACCATCGCCCGCGTATAGCGCAGCTTGATGCGTTCGCCCACGCCATACGGACCGCCGGACCAGCCGGTGTTCACCAAATACACCCGCGTGTTGTGGCGGTCGATTTTTTCGCCCAGCATCCGGGCGTAGACGATCGGTTCCATGGGCAAAAACGGCGCACCGAAACAGGCCGAAAACGTCGCCTGCGGCTCGGTGACCCCCCGTTCGGTACCGGCCAGTTTGCTGGTGTAGCCGGACAAAAAGTGGTACATGGCCTGTTCCTTGCTCAACCGTGCAATGGGCGGCAGCACCCCGAAGGCGTCCGCCGTCAAGAACAAAATCACGTTCGGATGGCCGGCCACGCCGGGAATGACGGCGCCGTCGATGTAGTCCACCGGGTACGCCGCCCGTGTGTTTTCCGTCAGCGAAGCGTCGTCGTAGTCCGGTTCCCGGGTCTCTTCGTCCACCACGACGTTTTCCAGCACCGCCCCGTAACGGATGGCGCGGTAAATTTGCGGTTCATGCTCTTCCGATAAGTGGATGCACTTGGCATAGCAACCGCCTTCGATGTTGAACACGCCCCGTTCCGACCACCCGTGCTCGTCGTCGCCGATGAGCCGCCGTCCGGCATCGGCCGACAGCGTCGTCTTGCCGGTGCCCGACAAACCGAAAAACAGCGCCACGTCTCCCTTCGGCCCGACGTTGGCCGAACAGTGCATGGGAAACACGCCCTGTTGCGGCAAGAGGTAATTCATCACCGTGAAGATGGACTTTTTGATCTCTCCGGCATACTCGGTTCCGCCGATGAGCACTAAACGGCGCTCGAAGCTGAGAACAATAAACGTCTCGGAACGGGTGCCGTGAACACTGGGGTCGGCTTTAAACCCCGGCGCGGCGACAACGGTGAAGGAAGCTTCAAAGCCCGCCAACTCCTCTGCCGATGGCCGGATGAACAATTGGCGGGCAAACAAGTTATGCCAGGCAAATTCGGTAAACACTTGAATGGGCAGCCGGTATTCCGGATCGGCCCCGGCAAAGCCTTGAAAGCAAAACCACTCTTTGCCCTCGACGTACCGCATGACGTCCTGGTACAGCCGTTCAAAATAATGCGGCGCCAGCGGCCGGTTCACGTCGCCCCAATGCACGTGGCGGGCGGCGGGTTCATCGACGATGAACTTGTCCTTGGGGGAACGGCCGGTATATTGGCCGGTCGTGGCCCGAAACGCCCCTTGTGCGGTCAAAATGCCTTCCCCCCGGATGATCGCCGCCTCAATCAGCCGACTGACCGGCCAGTTGACGTGCACCTTCGCGTTCCGAAAAGCTTCACGCAACGATTGTTCTTGTTTTGTCTCCATTCCCGTCCTTACCCCTTTATCTGAAAATCTCCCTGACCTGCGTTATCGAAAAAATCTTGAAGCAAAATTAGTATAACACATTTCTGTGATTAAAGCATCACAATTTGTGACGAAACTGTGATCGCCAAGGGTCAGGACAGGAATTTGGCTCAGTAATACCGATCGTGCCAGTTGGCATCATGGGCGTCGCGGGCCAACTGATAAATCCGGTGAAATTCTTTGCCGAGCCGCTCCACTTCTTCCGCCCACACCTGTCGTTCGTCCAGGGGACGCTGGCTGTGCCGCTTGATGAGCTCCTGCAGCCGTTCAAAGCCGTCCATGCCCCGGACAAACGCGTCTCCCAGCGTCGCTGCGTCGGGCAGCATCCCGCTCTGTTCCGCTTTTTCCGGGTCGGCCTGGTCCGCCGGCACCACCGCCACCAAATCCCATTCGGCCGGCACCCCGTCGCTCGTCTTCGCCGCCGCCTCTTGTAACATCCCCTTAAGCCGCTGGATCTCGCCTTGCACCTCGGCCATGGATTGCCGAATTTTTCCCGCCACCGCCGCCGACTCGCCCGCACCGTCCCCGTACTGTTGGGTCAACCGTTGCATGCCGTTTCCGATTTCTTCTAACGAGCGGGCCAACTGCTCATACCATGCGTTCACGGCCTCGACCCTCCCTTTTTGCTTACTTTGGGCGGCGGGCTGCTATTTTATTCGGCCGATGATTCGCTCAGTCGGGAGACGATGGATTTGGCCGCCGCCATGCCTTGCGCCGTGGCCATGGAAATACTGGAATACAGCGGGCGGGTACACAGATCCCCGACGGCAAACACGTCGGCGGCCGTCGTCTCCATGGCGCTGTTCACGAGGACGTATCCGTCCCGGTCCGTCGCCACCTGTCCCCGGACGAGGTGACTGTTGGGCTCCATGCCGATGCGCACGAACACCGCGTCCACCGGAAAAAATTGTTCTTTCCCTTCCGGCGATGCCGGGTGGTGTTGCCGGACGACGATGCCCTCCAGCCGCTCTTCGCCGACGATGCGCTGGACCGTCGCTTCAGTCAACACCCGGATGCGCCGGTGGTTGAACACCGGTTTCACATATTCGGACCGGGCCGTAAACTGTCGGCGGCGATGAATGAGCAGCACCTCAGCCCCGGCCTCGGCCAACAACAGCGACCCTTCCAGCGCCCGGTCACCGCCGCCGACGACCGCCACCGGCCGGCCGCGAAACCGAAACCGGTCCCGGGCGGCCGAATACGTCTCCCCCCGCGCCAGCATGGCTTCTTCGCCGGGAACGCCCAGCCGCCGGTTTTGGGCCCCCATGGCGAGAATCAAAAAGCGGGGGTGGTATGTCTCCCTTCCTTCCCCCCGAACGATGACTTGTTTCGTCGCCACGTCCACCGCCTGGACGTCGACGCCGCATCGAATCTGTTCAGCCCACGGCTTCACATGCCGGACAAAATGGCGCGCCAATTCCGCCCCGTCGGCCGCCGGCAATCCCGGATAATCGATGATCCGATTGAAGATGTGCCGCAACTGCCCGCCCAGTTCCGCCTCTTTTTCCAACAACACCGCTTCTAACCCCAACCGTTTCGCCCAAATGAAACTGGCGATCCCTCCCGGACCGCCGCCGATGATCAACACGTCGGGCCGGCTCGCCATCGTGCCACCCCCCGTCCAACCGCGCATTGTTTCATTAGCCTCGAAAATTTATGCAATAACGACAAAAAACTGCAATTCCCATTCCATCCAAGGACGACGATGCAAGTTATGCTATAATCTTATTTGAAACCGTTTCATAGAACGACAGCGAGAACGACATCGGGATGCTTGCGAGGAAGGATTGGTCGATGAGCATTTTGATCGTGGACGACTCCCGTTTCAATTTGCTGTTGCTGAAATCGATCTTGCAAGATGCCGGTTTTACGCATATTCAGACAGCCGGCTCGGCCGCCGAAGCTTTCCAGCTGTTGGGCATGGACGACGATGCCTCCGAAGGACAAGAGACGGCCGCCCCCGAAATTGAACTGGTCTTAATGGATGTCGTCATGCCGGAAATGGACGGCATCGAAGCGTGCCGCCGCATCAAAGCCCACCCCAAGGGGAAAGATCTGCCGGTGATCATCGTCACCGCCAGCACCGAAATCAGCGTGTTGGAATCGGCTTTTGCCGCCGGGGCAACCGATTACATCCCCCGCCCGCTGAACAAAGTGGAGCTGTTGGCCCGCATTCGCAATGCCTTGACGTTGAAACGGGAAATGGATAAGCGCAAGCAGCGGGAAAAAGAGTTGCTGGAAGTGACGCGACAGCTGGAAGAAGCCAACCGGAAACTGGAACAACTGTCGACCCAGGACGATTTAACCGGCATCGCCAACCGCCGCCAGTTTAACCGCACATTGGCCATCGAATGGAACCGCGCCATGCGGGGCAAATATTGGCTGTCCGTCATTTTGATCGACATCGACGCCTTCAAACCGTACAACGATCATTACGGCCATCTGGCCGGCGACGATTGCCTCATCCAAGTGGCCCGTATTTTACAAAAGGCGGTAAAACGGCCCAGCGATCTGGTGGCCCGTTACGGCGGCGAAGAGTTTGCCGTCATCTTGCCACACACGGGGCTGGAAGGCGCCGTCACCGTCGCCGAACAAATGCGCCAGCAGGTCGCCGCGTTGAAAATTGAACACCATTACGCCCGCAACAGCAAGCACATTACGATCAGTGCCGGCGTAGCCGCCACCATTCCTGACCAACAGCAAGACATGCGCCATTTGTTACATGCTGCGGACCAGGCGCTGTATCAAGCCAAGCGCAGCGGCGGCAACAAAGTGATCAGCGCCCCTGCCGAGTCCGTCTCTCCATGACGCGGGTTCGGCAGGGGTGTTTATTTGCCCAGCAAGTGGTCCATCAGCGCTTGGACCGATACGGACGCGATGCCCGAAATCCAGTCGGACATGGCATACGGTATGATGAGTTCATCCCCGTGAATGAGTGCACCGCATGTGTAGACGACATTGGGCACGTATCCTT
The DNA here is from genome assembly GCA_017577895.1 of Bacillota bacterium. Taxonomy (GTDB): domain Bacteria; phylum Bacillota; class Bacilli; order ZCTH02-B2; family ZCTH02-B2; genus Bacillus_BB. The sequence goes on along the minus strand of PKQY01000019.1, from coordinate 11,223 downwards.
CCCGTTCTTTGGCGTTGGGCGACAGCAGCGGCGACTCTAAATGCCGGATGACGCGACGGGGATCTTCCAAGTCCAACAATTCCACGCCGATACAATATTTGCGCATCGGTCCGACGCCGTGGTTGACTACGAGCCAGCCGGCGTCCGTCTCGATGGGGGGGCTGCCGGTGCCGATCTGAATCAGCTCCCACGGACTGGTCGGTGTCCGAATGACTTCCGATCGGTCCCAAACGTAGCGGTTGTCGGAAAACATGATGTGCATGTTTTCCCCGTCTTGCCGGGAAATCATGGCGTATTTGCCGCCGATACGGCGCGGAAAGAGGGCCATGGTCTTGTTTTTGACCGCCCGCCCGGCCATGGTCGTCACTTTGAAGTTGATGAAGTCTTTCGTCTCCAACATTTTCGGCTGAATGATGTAGCCGTTATAGCCGGTATACGTGGCGCAATAGATGGTGCTGCCGTCCTCTTCTTGGAATGCTACAAAGCGGGCGTCCTCCAACCCTTTGCATTCGTTGGGCGAAATCGGATAAATGACCCGCTCCGACAGTTTCGTTTCGGGATCGAAGTGAATTTCATAGTTGTTGTGCAAAAACCATTCGGCCGCCTTGAACAACTGTTCCGCCAGCGCCGGCTGCTCCGATTCGGGCACTTCCACGTAACGGACCACCTCGGCCAAATCTTCCTTCTTGCACTGCTGGGGCAACTTCTGGCGCAACCGGTCCAAGACCGGCGCCTCGACTCCTTCCTCACTCAATTTGGCCAGCAACAGCTCCCGGTCCACTTCCCGGGAATACACCACTTCGGGAACTTCCAAAAAGGCGCTGACTTCTTCGTCGATCATCTCGCTGTTTTCATCCAACACGCCGGAGCGAAATTCGATCGAGGAAATGTGTCCTTCGCCCACGCTGCGGAACGACATGATGAACCGCAAATGTCCCGGCTCCAGGCCCGATTGATCCGGATGCGGGACGATGGACGGGTTGAACAGCCCCACGCATTGGACCGAATATTCGTTGGTAAAATATGCACCGATCAACAATTTGCGCGCTTCCGACAAGTTGGCCGTCGGCAACGACACTAACCCGGCAATGGCCCGGAAATGCTTCTCTAAAATGTAGCGAAAGCGGCGGTGGCGGTGGGCAAACTCCTCCATCACTTGTTCCAGCACTTCTTCCACCACCGATTCCGGCAGCGCCAAAACGCGACGAATCAGGGCGGACAACCGTTGGTCGTCTCCTCCAGGGAGAAAAAACTTGGCGATGATCCGACGGCAATCGGGATTGTAAATTTCTGCTCTCCGTCGCACCGACAATTCTTGCTTTTGCAGCTTCACGTTCCTCCCATCCTTTCACGCCATCAAGCATCTGTCCGTCCGTTTCTGACCCGTCTCACAACGGCGGCCGCGCCTTTTTCAAACAGAGCTCGACCAAATCGGCGATGCGGGCCTCGCCGACACACATGACGGTGTCGGCACCGCCCCAGTAAATCTTCACGGTGCCGTCCTCTTCCGGCACCGCACCGCAAGTGAACACCACATTGGGAACATATCCGGTCACTTCCCAAACATCTTCGGGCTGCAGCACCCACTCGTCGGCCACGCCCAGCACCCGAGATGGATCGTGCAAATCGTGTAACGCCACCCCGAGGCGATACACCGAACCAGCCATCGTTTCAAACACCCCGTGGTAAATGTTCAGCCAGCCGTGGGGCGTCTTGATGGGCGGTGCCCCGGGACCGATTTTCATCTCATCCCAATGGTAGGGGGCGGGCTTGATCACGACTTTCGAATCGCCCCAGTGAATCAAATCCGGCGAATACGAAATCCAAATGGACCAAGGTGCGATGTGGGTGTGGGGACGGTCCAGCCGGACGTAGCGGCCGCCGATTTTTTCCGGAAAGAGCACCACGTTGCGCATGTCGGCCTGCGAAATCAAGGAGATGCGTTCCACGTGCTGGAAATCCCGGGTTTTGGCCAACGCAATGCGCACCCCGAAACGGGAATAGGCGCTGTAGGTCAAGTAGTACTCCCCTTCCAGCGGGTTGATGCGGACGTCTTCCACACCGAATTCTTCGTAGAGGGCAAAGTCGCCGTCCTTCGCCGGCGTCAGGAATGGCTCCGGCCGCACGGAAAATCGGTACCCGTCATCGCTTTCGGCGATGCCGATGATGGAGCGGCCGCTGCGCAAATGGGAGCGGAACAACATGATGTAGCGCCCTTGATGCTTGACGACGCCGGCGTTGTGGACGGTTTCCACCGGATACGGCACATCGTTTTTCGTCAAAATGGGATTGCCTTTATAGCGCCGGATCAACACGTGTGTCACCATCCATTTCGTCCGATCCTTTGTTAGCGTTACCCACTTGGGCCAACCGAATACCGCCGGTCAGCTCGACAGCCACAGGGGAGTGCACGGTCTTTGTCTATCATAAGAGAAAAAAAATAGGCTGGTGCCAGTCCGAGCAGCCAAAACTTCCCGGCCCCCTCACCGCCATCATTGTTCCTGCTCTTTCGCCCCTTTGGGCCGCACCCGCGGCAACAACCGGTCGAGCGGGGCCGTGCGGCGAATCGTCCACGTCTCCGGCCGCTGCGGATCAAACTGCTCCAAATAATCAATGACTTCTTTCGTGATGGGCGTCGGCGTCGAGGCGCCGGAAGTAACGGCCACCGTTTCAATGCCTTTCAGCCATTCGGGATCGATTTCCGTCACGTCGGCCACCCGGTACGCCGGCACGCCGGCCTTCTCCTGGGCCACTTGCGCCAGACGGTTGGTATTGTTGCTGCGAGGGTCGCCGACGACGATGACCAAATCGGCTCCCTTCGCTTGCTCCGCCACCGCTTCCTGCCGTTGCTGGGTGGCGAGGCATATTTCATTGTACACTTCCGCCTGCGGATATTTTTGGACAACGCACTCCATCAGGCGTTGCGTATCCCACTGGCTCATGGTCGTCTGGTTCGTCACGATGATCTTCTCCGCCGACAAGTTCAGCCGCTGGACGTCCTCTTCATTTTCCACCAAAAACACCTTGTCGGGCGCCACGCCGATAGCCCCTTCCGGTTCGGGATGGCCTTTTTTACCAATGTAGACCACCACGTACCCTTCCGCCACTTTGTTGGCGATCAATTCGTGGGTTTTCTTCACGTCAGGGCACGTGGCATCCACCACCGTCAACCCTTTGGCCATGGCTTTTTCCCGCACCTGGGGCGAAACGCCGTGGGCGGTAAAGATGACCGTCCCCCGGTCGATCTGATCGAGAAGGGAGAGCCGATCGGCCCCGTCCAGCGTGATGACGCCCTGTTGGCGAAACGCTTCCACCACGTGGCTGTTGTGCACGATCATGCCGAGAATGTAAATGGGCCGGGGATAGCTCGGATCGGCGGCCACCTGTTGCGCCAACACCATGGCATCCACGACGCCGTAGCAATATCCCCGGGGAGCAATTTTGATCACGTTCATGAAAGGTGTCCTCCTTTGCTCCGATCATAGCCCACCGGTCGAAGCCAGACAAGAAGGTTCCAACGGCAACCAGACGCGAAAACAACTCCCTTCCCCTTCCCGGCTCGTCACGTCCACTCGGCCTTGATGGGCGCGGATGATGTGTTCCGCGATGGACAGCCCCAGTCCCGTTCCCGACGTGCTGCGGGCCGGATCGCCCCGATAAAACCGCTCGAAAATGTGGGCCATCACCTCCGGCGGCATCCCGATGCCGGTGTCGATCACCGCCAGTTCCAATCCGCCGTCGACCTCCCGGGCCTTCACCGTCACTTTTCCTTGGGCGGTGTATTTAAAGGCGTTTTCCAACAAAATGTAGACCAGCTGTTGCAACGCATCGACATTGGCCCAGTGCTGCCGCGTCAGAACCGCTTCCTCCAGTTCAACGTCGAACGCCACCGCCTCGCTGCGCGGCAACCGCTCGGCCCGCCGCAAACTGTCGGGCAGCCAGTCCGCCACCGCCACCCGTTCCAACATCATTTTGACGCCGGCATCGGCCTGGGCCAAGGTCAACAGATCTTGGACGAGCCGGATGAGCCGATCGACCTCCGAACGCACATCGCGCAACATGTCCAACTCGTCGCCGGCCAGGCCGTCAGCGGCGCCGGCAACGCTTTCCTCGCCGGACGCCCCTTTGCCAGACCGTCCGACATACATCCGATATAATAAATCGACATTTCCTTTGATCGTCGTCAAAGGGGTGCGCAATTCGTGGGACACGTCGGAAATAAACCGGCGTTGGAATTGGTGGGCGGCGGCCAAATTGCGGTACGCCGTCTCCAGCCGCTCCAGCATGGAATTCAGCGTCTCCACCAGGCGCCCCAATTCGTCCCGCGTCGGCGGCGGTTCAATGCGCCGGGCCAAATCTTCGCCGGCCTGGATTTCCGCCGCCACCTGGGCGATCTGGTCGATGGGCCGCAGGGCCTTGTTGGCCATCCACCAGCCGACGGCAGCGGTCACCGTCACCATGCCCAAGCTGCCGAAAATGAGGGCCCAGCGCAACTTTTGCAGCGCCTGCTGCACATGGGTCAGCGGACTGCCCACTTGCAACAGCCCAATGAGCCGGCCGTCCAACATCAGCGGCACGTTGTACAAGCGGATGGCCACGCCGTCCACCGTCAACGTCTCATAAAACCGCTGGCCTTCGGCCGCCTTTTCCAGCGTGGATGCAGAGATCGGCAGCGCCTGATTCCCCAAGTTGCGGGACTTGCTGACGACAACCCGCCGGGACAGATCCACGGCTTGCAAAAACGTGTCGGGATCGGAAAACACGTTCACGTCAGGAAGCACCACATTTTCCCATGGAAACGGATAAGACGGAACGACCCGAATGGCCCGTTCCACTCTCTGAGCCGTCGTTGACAACCGCGCATCCACTTCCCGCGCCAACGTGTTGGCCACCAGGAGGTACACGAACGTCCCCAAGACGAGGAGGGCGGGAATCAACACGGCGCAATACCATCCCGTCAGGCGCCACCGGATGGACCATTGGGCGAACACCGTCATCCCTCCCGGAGCACGTAGCCCACGCCCCGCACCGTATGGATGAGCCGGGGCTCGCCGCCGCTTTCCAGCTTCTGACGCAAATTGGCCACATACACTTCCAGCACATTGGATTCTCCTTCGTAATCGTAGCCCCACACTTGTTCCATCAAATAGTCCCGGGTCAACACTTGTTTCGGATGCGTCATAAAGCACTCCAACAAGGCAAATTCTTTGGCGGTCAAATGGAGGGCACGCCCACGGCGCTCCACTTCCCGCGTCAGCCGGTTGAGCCGCAAATCGGCAAACGTCAGCCACTCTTGGCCGTTGGCCGCATCGTCCGCCCGGGGGCGGCGGCGCAAAAGGGCGCGGATACGGGCCGAAAATTCTTCCAAGGCAAAGGGCTTCACCAGATAGTCATCGGCCCCGCTGTCCAACCCTTTCACTTTGTCCTCCACCTGGGCTTTTGCCGTCAGCATCAAGATGGGCACCGACCGCCGCTGGCGAAGGCGGCGGCAGATCTCCCAGCCCGACATGCCCGGCACCATGACATCCAGCACAACCAAATCGACCGCCGCGTCCAACGCGGCGGCCAACCCCGTTTCGCCGTCGTGGGCCGTGCGCACGTCGTACCCGTCGGCCACGAGCACCCGGCGCAACAGCGCGGTAATTTTCGGATCATCGTCGACAACGAGAATCGTCGCCCGTTTACCGTTCACCGATGGTCACCTGGACAAACTGGGTTTGTCCGTTGCGGGACACCAACAGCACCGCTTTGTCGCCGATTTTTTTGCTCTGGATCAAGCTGACGAGGGTATCGGCGTCGGTCACTTCTTGATCATCGACGCTCAAGATGACGTCCCCCCGCCGCAGACCGGCTTTGTCCGCCGGCGAGCCTTCCACCACATCGGTGACGATGGCGCCCTTCGCTTCTTTCAACCCGAAGTACTCCGCCAAGTCTTCCGTCACGTCTTGCACGTTGACGCCCAAATAGGGCCGCGTCACTTTTCCTTTTTGAATCAACTGATCCAGCACCGGTTGGATGGTAGAGGTGGGAATGACAAAGCCGATGCCTTGCGCATTGGCGTTAATGGCCGTGTTGATGCCGATGACTTCCCCCTTCAAATTCAGCAGCGGGCCGCCGCTGTTGCCGGGGTTGATGGCGGTGTCGGTCTGCATCAAGTTTTTGTACCGCCGCATCCCTTCTTCCGTCGGGATGTTGACCGGCCGGCCTTTGGCACTGACAACGCCGACCGTCACCGTATGATCGAGGCCGTACGGGTTGCCGATGGCGATGACCCACTCGCCGACCCGCACTTTTTCCGAATCGCCCAATTTCAAAGTCGGCAACGGTTTGGGCGCGTCGATTTTAATCACCGCCAAGTCGAGATCGAAGTCTTCGCCGACCAGTTCGGCCCGAAACGGCTCGTCATACCCGACCACGGTGACCATGATCTCGCTGGCGCCGCTGACGACGTGCTGATTGGTCAAAATGTAGCCGTCCTCGGAAATGATGAATCCGGAACCCATCCCTTGCTCGACCCGTTCCCTTTGTTCGCTGTCGCCGAAAAAGTGCCGGTAAAACGGGTCATTGAAAAACGGGTTGAAGGGCGTCACCTGCTGGCTGGTCACCTTCGTGTCGATTTTCACCACCGCCGGCCCGGCCTTTTCGACGATGGCCGCGATGTTGTTCGGATACACCACCGGCATGTCGTCCCCATCGTCGGCGGCCGTCAACGGTTCTTCCGCCGTTTCATCCATCGGTTCCGCGTCTTTGGCCTGGAAAAACTCCGCATGATCCAGCCACATGCCAAAGCCGGCCATCAGCACCAAGCCGAGGACGAACGCCAGCACCAGGGCTCCCCACGGAAAACGGCGCTTCGGCGGCGGCGCCGGGATCGTTTTCCACGTCGTCACCGGCCGTTCCTCAGGCCGCTCCGCAGGCAACAGTTCATCGGGTTTTTTTTCAAAATCAGACATGTTGACACCCCTTTCTTGCATCTTTCCTTGGTTCTATCCGTCCATGCAGCATCCTTCCATCTTTACTTGTAACAAACCAACCTTAAAAAAAGCTGAAAAAGGGTTGCCGCCGGCCGCCAGCCGCATAAATATAGACATCTGTGCAACGAAACCATAAAATGATCATATGTAATGCCATCATGACACCCCGACGACCATGGAAGCATGTTTGTCTTCGTGGCGGCCATGCGTCAGTTCGTGTTGTTGAAGGGGGTTTGGCGAAATGAACGAATGGAGTCCGACCGAAGCGTATCAACAGCAAAAAGCCGATATCCTCACCTTGCAAATGGGTGCCGATTTATATGAACGGTTATGTACCGGTTCGTCCTTCGCCGGCCGCGTACAAGAATTGCGAAAAGAAATTTTTGCCAAAACCGGCGTCTTTTTGCCGCCTATCCGCATTCGCCGGGGCGATGAATGCCGTCCCGACCAGTATCAAATTTTGTTGCGCGGACAATTGGCCGGAGAAGGCACGCTGTTCGACGACCCGGAAGTCGATCCGGCTGAAGATGAGGAAAAGCTGTTAGATCATATTCGGCGCGTCTGCTATCGGAAATTGGATCAGTTGCTCAGTTTCCAAAGTGTCGTCAAATGGCTGGAACAAGCCAAAACATACGCCCCGGAACTGGTGCAAGAGCTGTTTGAGCGGGGCATGACTCCGGGTTTGCTGTGGTCGGTGTTGCGCATTTTGATTCGTAAGCGTTATCCGTTGCACCCCTTTGAAGAACTGCTGGAATGGGTGCTGGAATATTACTTGTACCATCCTTACAACGAATACATTCCACCGCAATGGACCCACCGTCACCCGGAAGAAATCGCCGAGTTCATCCTGAAAAAACGGCCCCGGGTTTCCGAACGTTCGGAACAGACATCGGGAAACGTCCGGTATTTGCAGTTTTAGACGGTTTCCAACTCATCCAGGAGGTGATATACCGATTCGACGCCTTTTGCCGCCACTTGACAGGCGATCCCCAAAGGCGTCTGCCAGAACGACTCCGGAATGGTCGGATTTTTCAATCCCGGCGGTGTAAAGAGCGCGTCGAAAATGCGCTTCAGATGAAATTGGGTCACGCTGGGGTCCACTTCCTGGCGACCGCGGGCGAGATTGAACACGTATTGCATGGAATCGAAAATGCTGTCCCCCGGAATGTGGGCAAATTGGCGGAAAAAAAGCAGCCGTTGTTCGTGCGGCTCCAGGATGGATTCCATGCCCAGGTCGCTCAACAGGCGCCGCAGCCGGTTTTCCAACAGGCGCAACACCCGGCGTTTTTCCTCTTGCATCAGCTGATCCGTATAAATTTCCCGCAGTTTTTCATACGCTTTTTCCGGTGTCCAGTTCGGTTTTTCCCCCAAGGTTCTCCCCTCCTCCCTTCAACGGTCGGCCTCCCGATACCGCCGCCGTTTTCTTTCCAGGGCCCGCTCGATCAACTCCCGCAAGTTGGCTGCATGTTGATGGTTGAAAAACTGTTCGCCGTCGCCGCTGTACTCGGTGTACGTCTGCCCCGCCACATCGGTCGGCAGCGGAGGGGCGCCGCGCTTTTTGATGGGCCACACCGGCACGCCCCATGTCAAGGCGACTCCCATCTCGATCATCACGTTCGGATTGCAGTCGGACGTCTCAAAGACGGCAATGTCGGCCGAAATAATTTCTCGCACGATGTCGGTAAACACGTGCTCGCCGTAGCCGGCCGCCAGCCGCTGAAAGTTCAGCGTCACCGGCGGTTCCGCAAACCGCTCCCGGTTCCGAGCGAGCAGGGCCTGTTGAAACTGGGCTTCGACGTTGCGGCAGAGCCGTTCCGACTCGTAATGGGGCGATTGAAACTGGTACCCCATGACCACTTTCAAACAGTCCACCCGCGCAAGCTCTTCCTGCACGTACTCCCAGTCCATTTCCGTAAATCCGAAGGGCGAGCCGATGCGGTGATCGGGCAGCGTTCCGTCTTTGATGAATTGAATCCGAATCTCCATCGTTTTGGACATTCACCACCAACGGAAAATGCGCCCGGCCATCCCGGAGCGTATATTGCAATATGCCCGAACCGACAGGAGAATATTCCCTTCCTCGCGCGCTCAATCCTCCGCTGAACGGCTTCTGACTTGAACGCCGTGGCGCTCTTCCATGGGCAGCAACATGCTGGTGATGTCCAAGTGACCGTAACCGGCCGCCTTTGCCTCATCCACCGCCTGATAGGCCAACCGGCCGCCGGGCACCTCCACGCCCAACTGCTCGGCCATTTCCAACAGCAGCCGCAAGTCTTTGTGCAACAAGTCGATGCTGAAGCGGGCGGCAAAGTCCCGCGCTGCAATGAACGGAAAACTGCGCTGCAACATGGCGCTGGCCCCGGTGCTGTTCATGAGCAGTTCGTACAGCTGATGCAAATCGATGCCGGCCTTAGTGGCCAACAACAACGCCTCGGAGATGGCCAGTTCGTGAATGCCGACCAACATATTGTTGATGAGTTTCACGACGCTGCCGCTGCCGCTGGGGCCGAAGTGGACCACGTGGCGCCCCATGGCCCGAAACACCGGCAACGCTTTTTCAAAGGCCTCTTTGTCTCCGCCAACCATGATGCTCAGCGTCCCCGCTTCGGCTCCCATGGGTCCGCCGCTGACCGGCGCGTCGAGAAACGCCACGCCCTTTTCTTTGGCAGCCGCTTCAATTTTCCGGTTCAAATCCGGCCCCACCGTGCTGTGATCGGCCAAAATCAATCCGGGATGGGCACCGGCCAACAACCCCTGTTCCCCCAAATACACTTCTTCCACCGTCTCGGGAAGCGGCACACACGTCAAGCCCACATCGACCCGCCGGGCCAAATCGGCAGGACTTTCCGCTTCCTTGGCCCCGGCCGCCACCGCCGCTTCAATGGGACCGCGGGAACGGCTGACGACCCACACTTCAAATCCGGCTTTCAACAAATTTTTCGTCATGGGCAAACCCATTTTTCCCAACCCGACGAAACCGACTTTCATCCCTTTACTCCTTTCCGGCCACAATCTCCCACCTTTTTTATTGTATCGGGTGGGCGGTCCTCCAGGCAAATGGGGCGCATCCACGCCCGCCAAATCGGACAGACCTGTGTTATAATATTCGTGTTTTTAGCAAGGAGGGTTCGGAGATGGCCCATCACCAGGACCACGCAGCAGACACCCCATCCCGTGACCGATCTCGACAATGGCGCACCGTCGTTCGGGGAGTCGTTCTCGCCGTCGGCCTGCTCCTCTACGCAGGCATGGCCGGCGCCCTGTTCGCCGCCGGCGCCGGTCTTGGCTTCGTCGGGGCCCTCGTCCAAGATCAGCCGGTCTTGGAACGGGAAGAAATGATCCGGATGGTGACCAGCAACCACCAGACGTCGTACGCCTATTTCCGCGACGGCACCCTCATCGGCCAGCTGCGCACCGATGAAGATCGGCGCAACGTGACGCTGGACCAAGTGCCTGAACATTTGATCCAGGCGTTCATCGCCACCGAAGACCGGAGTTTTTTTGAAAACCCGGGCATCGACATCCGGGGTCTTGCCCGCGCCATCTTTCAACAAATCACCAACGCGCCGGTCCAGACCGGCGGCAGTACCATCACCCAGCAGTTGATCAAAACGGCGGTGCTGGAAGATCCATCGCAAACGTATGAACGGAAGGCGAAAGAAATTCTCCTGTCGCTGCGCCTGACCCGCATCATGTCCAAGGAGGAAATTCTCACCGCCTATTTAAACGAAATTTATTTCGGTCCCACGGCCAACAAAACCCACGCCTACGGAGTGCAGGCGGCGGCCAGAGGCATTTTCGGCGTCGATGCGGAACAGTTGAACTTGGCGCAAGCCGCTTATTTGGCCGGCATTCCGCAAAATCCCGCGGCCTATTCGCCCTTCCTGGAAGGCGGATTGGAGCGGGGATTGGAGCGGCAAAAAACCGTCCTCAACCGGATGCTGGAGGTCGGCTACATCACCGAAGAAGAATACGAAGAAGCGTTGTCCTTTGACATCGCCGCTTCCTTGGCCAAACCGACACCCAAGGCCTTTGACCGGTATCCGGCCTTGACCATGGAAGTCGAAAAGCGGGCCGCCGAAATTCTCCTGCAACGGAAGGGCATCCAAAAAGGCGACCCCGGCTACCAGGAAGCCCTGGAGGGCGCGCGGCAAGAGGTGTTGCGGGGCGGTTACCGCATCTTCACGACCATCGACAAAGCGATCTACGATCGGATGCAAGAAATTGCGCAAGATCCGAAAAATTTCGG
>PKQY01000093.1 GCA_017577895.1 Bacillota bacterium | reverse complement strand
ACATGGTGCCAACATGTTGTTCGGTCCGCTCACACAAAGACGTCCGGATCCGGTCCCACCCGGCGATTCTCGTTCAACGCGTCCAAGCGCGCCATGTCCGCTTCTTCCAACTCGAAGTCGAACACTTGGGCGTTTTCCCGAATGCGCTCCGGCCGGGCCGACTTGGGAATGGTGACAATTTCGTGCTGCAAATCCCAACGGATGATGATTTGGGCCGGCGTCTTTCCGTACTTGCGGGATAACTCCTGCAGCAACGGATGGTCAAACAACTGCCCCCGCATGAGCGGGCTCCACGCTTCCACTTGAATCTGGTGCCGGCGGCAAAATTCCCGCAGCGGCGCTTGCGTCAGACACGGATGCAGCTCCACTTGGTTGACCATCGGCACAATTTCGCAGTCGGCCAACAGATTTTCCAGATGGTGAATGTGGAAATTGCTCACGCCGATGGCCCGCACCCAACCGTCTTTGTACAGCTTTTCCAATGCCCGCCACGTCTCTTTGTACTTGTCCCGCACCGGCCAGTGAATCAAATACAAGTCGATGTAATCGACACCCAAAAGCCGGCGGCTCTGTTCAAAGGCCCTGAGCGTCGACTCATACCCTTGATCGTCGTTCCACACTTTGGTGGTGATGAACACCTCTTCCCGGGGCAGGCCCGACTCCCGCACCGCTTTGCCCACCCCGCGCTCGTTTTGATAAAAGGCGGCCGTATCAATGCTCCGGTAACCCGCCTCCAGGGCGGCGTGCACCGCCCGTTCCACTTCTTCCCCTTCTGCCGTCTTGTACACGCCCAGGCCGAGCCAAGGCATCTTGACCCCGTTGTGCAGCGTCGTGCAGTCGGCGATGCTGCGCATCCGCATCCCTCCTCATTCGTGGAAAAGTCCCATATGCCGTATACATTATGGTTTACATATGACGTTTATTTACCGAGCAGTCCCATTTTGTCCATCATCCGATAAATGATGGTGCTGGCTTGGGCAAAGGTCAGCGGCTGTTTCGGATTGAACCGTCCCGTCGGGTCCCCCAGCATGATGCCCGATTTCTGAATGGCCAACACGTTGGGCCACGCCCACTTGCCGATCCGGCGGTAATCGACATACAGGCGGCTCAGGTCATTTCCCGTTTTTTCCAGGTCCGCATACGTCTGAATGTTCAAATTCATGGCCCGGGAAACGAACACGGCGGCATATTCCCGCGTGAGGACGCCATCCGGGTCCATGAAATTGCGCCCGAGGTGATCGGTGCGGCCGGTCACCAAACCCTTGGAAATGGCGGCCATGACGTAATCCAAGTCGTCTCCGTAGACCGGGTGGTTTTTGGAAAGATCTTGAAAATACCCGTCATACGGCACCGGCTTCCACCCGAGGGCCTTCACCAACATGACGGTAAACTCGAACCGAGTAATGGTTTGGTTTTGCGCTTTCCGTTTCAGCAACGCTTGCGAAATGACGCCTTTGTTGCTTAACGGAATGATATACGGTTCGGCCCACCGCTGCAAGCCGGAATACGTCGTATAGTGCAATCCCACGGCATACGTGCCGAACTCGTGAAAGGGCGCACGGATGGTGCGCTTGGCGCTGTCGACGACACCGCCGATGGGCATCCATTGGCCGTTTTTGTACAAAAACACGGTGAGGTTGTACAGGGCCGTTTCTTTCGAGATGTTTTCATCATATGTCAAGGTGATGGTGCCGGAGGCCGACAGTTTGGCGCCATTGGCCTCCGGTTCCACCGTGTACCGATGGCCGACAAAGGTGATGGTGTCGGTGCTGGACGGCTGTTCCCCCACTTCAATGTACAGTTGCTGTTCCGCCGCCGGCACGTTGGAAGCATTGAGCAGCACGCTGTTTTTGGGAAACTCCAATACGATGTTCTGATTGAACGCTTCGATCTTGGAACCGGCCTTAAACGCCACTTTTTGCTTGGAACCGGGGGTATCCACCAGATGGTAGACAAAGGGGATGGTGAAAGTGTCTTTCTTGTCCCCGTCCACCTCGCTGACTTCCAACTGAATTTTGCCGGTGCCCGACTTGGTCAGGCCGAGGTCGTAATTTTTGATGACAAACGTCCGGCCGCCGCTTTTCGTTTCGGCTTTGACCGTCGTATTGTTCCGTTTGTACGTCACCGTGACGTCCTCGTCGTCCATCTCATCCCAGTTTTCATCGTCGATATCTTCTTCCTCAAATTCTTTAATATTGTCGTGCCAGTACACTTTCAAGGACATCTCTTCGATGACATTGGTCGACAAAATTAAATTTCCCTGCTGATCGTAATGGCTTTTCTTGACCCTGCTGCCGTTGATCGACGTGATCTCGATAATGAATCCATTCGACCCGACGTAAAAGCCGGGGTATTTCTGCATGTCCAATGCCGGTGCGGCATGTGCCGTTGGGCTGCCCAAAACCATGAAAACGACCATGATAACGAAACTCGTCCACCATATCCATGTTGGCTTCCCCTTCGAGAAAGGAGCCCATTTCATCGGTTTCATCCATCCTCCTTGCTCGCTGCTGCGATACGACAATGATTCGACAAACGGGGAACAAATTCCTTCCATA
>PKQY01000018.1 GCA_017577895.1 Bacillota bacterium | reverse complement strand
CGTAAAATCACCAATGCGCCGGAACAAGTGGGCGCCGTACTCATCCACAACAAAACCGGGGCCATTCTCGGCATGATCGAGGGCCGGGGATTTGACATTTCCCAAGTCAACTTCGCCACGGTGCCCCGGCAGCCGGGTTCGGCCATGAAGCCGCTGGCGGCCTTTGCCCCGGCCATGGAAGAAGGCCTGCTGCAACCGGCTTCGGCCATCGACGACAGCCCCATCATCTTGTCCGGCCACGTGCCGAAAAACTACGACAACAAATACCATGGCCTGATGACGGCCCGGCATGCGTTGAACCAGTCGTACAACATTCCAGCCTTGAAAGTGTACAACGACTTGCTGGGCATCCGCACCGGACTGGAATACGTGGAGAAAATGGGCGTGACAACCTTGAGCGAAAGTGATTACCAGGCCGCCACCGGCGTCATCGGCGGGTTGACCTACGGCACCTCGGTGGAAGAGTTGACCAACGCCTACGCCACTTTCGCCAATCAAGGGTATTTCATCGACGCCAATTTGATCCAGCGCATCGAAGGGCCGGACGGGGAAGTCATCTACGAACACAAAGTGCAAAAAGTGCCGGTCTTTCGGGAGCAAACGGCTTATTTAATCACCGACATGTTGCGCACGGTCGTCAAAGAAGGCACCGGCCGCTCCCTCGTGTACAACAAGCTGAAAGAGAAGCGGGACTTGGCGGGCAAAACCGGCACGACCAACCGCAACATCGACGTGTGGTTCATCGGCTATACGCCGAATATTACCCTGGGCGTCTGGGTCGGTTACGAAATCAATTATCCTTTGAGCGATCCGAACCGGGCGAAAAAAATTTGGACTTTGTTGTTTAATGAAATTATGGAGCTGGATCCCGATTTATCGCCGAAGGACGCCGAGTTTCCGATGCCCGATGATCTCGTCCAACAGACGGTCTGCTCGTTGTCCGGCAAACTGCCCACCGACTTGTGCCGTACCCATGGCACCTTGACCACCGACTGGTTTGAGCGCAGGCAGCTGCCCGTCGACAGTTGCGACGTGCACGTGCACGGCCATGTGGTGATGGTGGACGGCGCGTATTATTTGCCGCAGCCGACCACGCCGGAAGACATGTTGCGGAAAGGCGTCTTCATCCGGCGGGAACCGTATCCCGTTCCGGAAGGCGAATCGCCGGCCCGGTACCGGCCGTTGGACTGGAAAAAAACGTTGCCGGTGGACGTCGATCCGCGGCAGGACGACGGCCTTCCGCCGTCGGTGCCGAAAGGGTTGACCCTTGACGGCCAGACGTTGACATGGCAGGCCAATCCGGAAGCCGATGTGGTCGGTTATCGCATTTATCGTTCGGATGACGGTCGGCAATTTCACAAAATCGGCGTCGTCCTCGCCGGTGACCCGACGCGGTTCACCGTGCCGGAGGGCGGTCGAGTGTACCGGGTGACGGCGGTGGACATCGCCGGCAACGAATCGGCCGGCGGCGAAGTGTTGCGGATGTCGTCGGCGCCTGAACCGTCCACGGACAACGGCGAAAGCGAACAGGGGGAATCGGCAAAGACGCCCGACGATGGGCCGGATGGTAAAAGCGAACCCTCAGCGGAAGAACAGTGACGGAAAAAAAGAGCCACAGCCGGGTTTGAGCCAGAACCGACTGTGGCTGTTTTATTGTTGCCTTTATTGTTGCCGATATTGGCTGTACGAACTGTACGTCGGCGTCTGATATGACATGCCGGTATAGGTGCGGCTTTGGTAAGACGACGTGAAGTTCGGTTGAAACGTGCTTTGAATGGCGCGCATTTGCTGTTCTGCCTGCATGATCAGTTGTTCGCATTGTTGAATGGAATTCCAAATTTGTTGTTGCTGCTGATACAAATGTTGCAATTGTTGCACCGTATCTTGTTCCCGTTGTCCCAGCTGGAACAGCTGCTGAGAATTTTGTTGTTCCACTTGCGCCAACTGCTGCAGCTGCGTGCGCAGTTGTTGTTCCGACTGCTTCGCCTGTTGGAAAATTTGCTGCACCTGTTGCAATTGGTGCATCACCGTCGACACTTGCGTCATGTCGATACCCTCCCGTTTGGTAGTCGGCGGCCAGTTTTTGGCCAATGATATTCTCTGTCAAATCATCCCCCCCTATTCATCTCCGCCGACACCAAGATACATATCCCACCGCGACCGGTATCAATAAAGCGGCTCTTGCGCGCCAGGAGCCCACGTCCCCGGCCACCGCCTGCAGCATTTGGGAGCTGCGAACCGTTGCGGCCGATCTAAGAATGCTACACCAAAATGTTCGATAAGGTAAAAGGTTCGGTTGCTCTTGATTTCTATTGTCGAATGGCTTATAATAAGTGGTCCAAAGAAGGTATCATCTAACCCTCGTGGCAAAAGAAGGGGGCGTTTTGGGATTCGACGGGGGTGTTACGTGCATCAGTAGCGAGCCAAGGGGCCGCGACCTTGTCTAACGCGGAGCTAAATGTAAACGGCAAACAACAAGAACAACTCGCTCTGGCTGCTTAATCAGAGCGGCTCCATCCCGCCATCGCCCATGTGGCGGACATGGGGCTCAACCCGAGTGGGCTAGCCTGACAGTTCTGTTCCCGACTGTGAGGCGAAATCAAGGGAACTCGTCCTGCGAAAGGCCTGTCACTGGGCATTTCCAGGATTAAACCCAATACAGTGACTGCGCTCGGAGAAGCTGATGTGAACGTTGCCTCCGGACAGGGGTTCGACTCCCCTCGCCTCCAAGAAAGTACGAACTGATTAACGTTCGTGCTTTGTTGGAGACGACGGGGAGGATTTTTTTGCCCTTTTACCGCCATCAGTTCATCGCCGGCCTACCCAGCTGACCGAAAACAAACGGGCATCCACGGCTTCGAGGATGGAATGAGCCGTGGATGCCCATGCGTTTTATCCCCAGCTTCCTTTCTGCCGTTCCCGCAGAGCCCGTTCGATTTCTCTCTGGGCGTCCCGCTTGGCCATGGCTTGCCGCTTGTCGTACAGCTTTTTCCCTTTGGCCAAGGCCAGCTCCACTTTGGCAAAACCGTTGCGGATGTACACTTTCAACGGAATGAGCGTATACCCTTTTTCTTTCGTCGCCCCGATGAGTTTGCGGATTTCGTCTTTGTGCAACAACAACTTGCGGGTGCGCAACGGATCGTGGTTGAACCGGTTGCCTTGTTCGTACGGGCTGATATGCATGTTGTACAAAAACACTTCGCCGTCTTCCACCCGGGCAAAGCTGTCTTTCAAGTTGACGCGGCCGGCGCGGATGGACTTGATCTCGGTGCCCTTCAACACCATCCCGGCCTCGTAGGTCTCCTCGATAAAATAATCATGGCTCGCCTTGCGGTTTTGGGCGACCACTTTGACGTTGCCTTTTCCCATCGGCCATCCCTCCTTACCGTAACCAGGCCGACCCTATTATCACAAACATATTTTATCAGGATCTTTTTCTGTATCTAACGGCGACTTTACCTTTTCCCTTTCTTTTTCTTGCTTTTCTTGGCCGCCGCGGCCCGTTCTTTCGCCCGTCCCTTTTTCTTCTTCCGCGACCGGCTTTGGCTTTCCACCAGTTCAAAATCGATGCGCCGTTCGTCCACATCGACGGCCAACACCCGCACCTGCACCTCGTCGCCGATGCGATACATCTTGCCCGTCCGTTCCCCGATCAAGGCGTACTGGCCGTCCAGATAATGGTAATAGTCGTCGGTCATGTAACTGACGTGCACCATGCCTTCCACCAAATTGGGCAACTGTACGAAGATGCCAAACGACGTCACGCCGCTGACAATCCCGTCAAACGTCTCGCCGATGTGCTCGGCCATCCACTGGGCCATCTTCAAGTCGTCGGTTTCCCGTTCCGCTTCGGTGGCGATGCGCTCCCGAATGGACGAGTGTTCGGCCACCTCCGGCATCTTTTGCCGCCACTTTTCCGCCTCTTCCTCGCTGATGGGCCCTTCCAGCAGCACCTTGCGGATCATCCGGTGCACCACCAGATCCGGATAGCGGCGAATGGGCGACGTAAAGTGCGTGTAATAATCGGCGGCCAGTCCGAAGTGCCCCAAATTTTGCTCGTCATACCGGGCCTGCTTCAGCGAGCGCAGCATAACCGTACTGATAACCTGCTCTTCCGGCGTGCCGGCGATGGCTTCCAACACCGCCTGCAGCGCCTTCGGGTGGACGCGGTTGGCTTTGCCGTGGAGTCGGTAGCCGAAGCTGGCGATAAATTGAGCAAAAGCCAACATTTTGTCGCTGTCCGGATCTTCGTGCACCCGGTAAATGAACGGCTGCTGCATCCAATAAAAGTGCTCGGCCACGGTTTCATTGGCGGCCAGCATGAACTCTTCGATAATCTGTTCCGCAATGGTCCGCTCTTTGCGCAAAATTTCCACCGGCTTGCCGGTGTCGTCCACTAAAATTTTCGCTTCCGGAAAGTCGAAGTCGATGGCGCCCCGGCGCATCCGTTTGGCCCGCAAAATCCGGGCCAGCTGTTCGGCGTCCCGGAAAAACGACAACAGCGGTTCGTACCGCTGGCGCAGGCGGGGAAAATGTTGTTCCACTTCGTCGGCGGCGTCCTCATCAAACACGTCTTCTTCGTCCAGTCGCCCTTCTTCTTGCGCCAACCCTTTCAACAACACATATACATCCCGATACGTCATCCGTTCGACGGTGCGGATGACGCTGGGAAAAATGTCGTGGCGGACCACTTCCCCGCGCTCGTCGATCTCCATTTCACACGTGATGGTCAACCGATCGACCCGCGGGTGGAGGCTACAGATGCCGTTGGACAATCGCGGCGGCAACATGGGAATGACCCGATCCACCAAATACACGCTGGTGCCGCGGCGGTACGCCTCCTTGTCCAAGGCGCTGTCTTCCGGCACATAGTAACTGACGTCGGCGATGTGCACTCCCAACCGCCAGTGGCCGTTGTCCAACCGCTCGACGGAAATGGCGTCGTCCAAATCTTTTGCATCTTCTCCGTCAATGGTGACGATGATTTTGTCCCGCAAGTCCCGCCGCCGGGCAATTTCTTCCGGCGAAACGGTATCCGGCACCGCATCCGCTTCTGCCAGCACCTCGGGCGGAAATTGTTCCGGCAAGTCGTACTTGCGGATGATGGACAAAATGTCGACGCCCGGTTCGTTCTTATACCCCAAGATTTCAATGACTTCCCCTTCGGCGCTGAGCCGCCGTTCGGGATATTTGGTCAGGCGGACGACGACCTTTTGCCCTTCCTTGGCGCCCATGGACGCCCCTGGGGGGATGAGGATATCCGTCGTAATGCGCCGGTCGTCGGGAAGGACCAACCCGAAACTGCCCTCATCCCGATACGTGCCGACCACCGTTTCGTTGGCCCGCTTGATGATGCGGACAATCTCGCCTTCCGCCCGGCCATCCGGATTCCAGCGATGCACCCGCGCCAGCACCAGGTCTTGATGCATGGCCCCCTTCATGTCCAAGGCGTGAATGTAAATGTCGTTACCGGAACCGTCATCGGGCACGACAAACCCATATCCCTTCGGGTGGGCTTCCAACCGTCCCCGCACCAAGTTCATCCGTTCCGGCACGCCGTAACGATTCGTCCGGGTGCGGACAATTTTTCCGTCCGCCTCCAAGGCGTTGAGCAGTCGAACCAGCGCCTTGAACTCTTCCGCGGTCTTCAGCCCTAACGCCGCTTCCAGTTCCTCCACCGTCAGGGGCTTGTAGGCATCTTCCTGCATGTATTGCAACAACTGCTCTTCCGAGAGCATGTTTTTCGCTCCTTATGTCCGTGCTAACGATGCTTGCGACGATTCTTATTCTTTACGCAAACATGTCTCCATAAACGTTTCGATATCGACAAACACCGACTCCCGCTCGCAATCCAACGTCAAAATGTGCCCCGACTGCTCATACCAACGCAACTGCTTGACCGTACTGCCCAACCGATCATAAATGAACTGGGCACTGTGGGGCTTGACCGTTTCGTCCCGCCGCCCCTGGGCGACCAAGGCCGGCACTTGCACGCGCGGAAGCAATGCCCGCACTTCTTTCATCAGCCGCCAAAGCTCCCCCGCCGCCTTGACCGGCGTCCGATCGTACCCCCAGGCGTAGGCCTCCACATCGGGGTGGCGCGAACCGCCCCCGCCTTTGTGATACCGATAAATCGGGTATACCCAGCGGGAAAAGCCGAGGAATCGCTGGTAGACGTAAACAGGAGCCGCCAGCGAGACGACGCCGGCCAAGGGACGGTTCGCCGCCAGTTTCAAGGCCAACAGCCCGCCCATGGACAACCCGACGGCAAACACGTGGGGCCGCTCCGGCGACGCTAGCCGCTCATACCCTTCCAGCACACTTTCCCACCAGTCCCGCGCGCCGGTCTTTTCCATGTCTTCCACGGTCGTCCCGTGCCCTTTCAACAACGGTGCATGCACGGTATAACCCCGCTGGTGAAAATATTCGCCCAACAAGCTCATCTCCGCGCACGAACCGGTGAAGCCGTGAATCAACAGCAGGGCCGCCGGCCGGTGCCCGGTCAGAAAAAACGGCTTTGGAGAGCGGTACTGAATTTTCAAACCCGCACTCACCTACCTCCCCGCCCGCAACATCCTTCCTCCCGGGTCCTTTCCACCCGCATCTCATGCGGCTGGCCGTGGATGCCGTCCGCGATTTTTGGTGCTGCGCAATTTTTTGTGCTGAAAACAAAAACAGCAAGAAAGATGCCCCTTCCCTGCTGTTTCCGAACCGCGTCCATCCTTTTGATGACCGTCTCGTCTTTACAGAAAGTAACCGAGCAACACCGTCAGAACGAAAAAGGCCACCGAAAAACCGATCGTCAACCGGTGCAACAAGGCATCGATGCCCCGGGCTTTCTGTTTCCCCAACAACTGCTCGGCGCCGCCGGCAATGGCCCCTGACAATCCCGCGCTTTTCCCTTCTTGCAACACGACGGTCACAATGACGCCTAAGCACGAAATGACGAGCAACGTAATAATCAACGGAATCATCGGACGACCTCCTCATGCAGTCCAGAAAGCACGGCTGTATTTTACCACATTTTTAGGCCAAGCGGCAAGGAACGCCGGCCGAGCTTTCAAAACGTTGACCCCATCAAGACGACAAAACCGGCCTTCCTGTCTCTGCGCAGGGAGGCCGGTTTTTAAGGTGTATTTGGAACGAACGACAATGGCACTTCATGCGATTACGCTTGAAACCGACGCAGGTTGTAAAACGCCTCTTTGCCGGCGTATTTGCCGATGGTCGCCAACTCATCGTGGATGCGCAACAGCTGGTTGTACTTGGCCACCCGATCGGTCCGCGACGGCGCCCCCGTCTTGATCTGCCCGGCGTTGGCGGCCACGGCAATGTCGGCGATGGTCGTGTCTTCCGTCTCTCCAGAACGGTGGGAAATGATGGCCGTGTAGCCGGCGCGCTTGGCCATCTCAATCGCTTCAAACGTCTCTGTCAGCGTCCCGATCTGGTTGACCTTGACCAAAATGGCATTGCCGACGCCCTTTTCAATGCCTTGTTTCAGGCGGGCCGTATTGGTAACAAACAAATCGTCGCCGACCAACTGCACCCGGTTACCCAACCGTTCCGTCAACCGGGCCCAGCCTTCCCAATCGTCTTCCGCCAAGCCGTCCTCAATGGAAATGATCGGATACTTGTCCACCAAGTACGTATAATAATCGATCATTTCTTCGCTCGTCTTGGTGACACCTTCGCCCGCCAAATGATACTTGCCGTCTTTGTACAGCTCCGTGGACGCAATGTCCAACGCTAGAAACACGTCTTTGCCCGGTTCGTATCCGGCTTGTTGGATGGCCTCGAGAATCGTTTGAATCGCCTCTTCATTGGAAGACAAGTTGGGCGCAAAGCCCCCTTCGTCTCCCACCGCCGTGTTCAAGCCTTTGGCCTTGAGCACTTTTTTCAAGTGGTGAAACACTTCCGAGCCCATGCGCAACGCTTCCCGGAAGTCAGAAGCCCCAACCGGCATAATCATGAATTCTTGAATGTCCACATTGTTGTCAGCGTGCTTGCCGCCGTTGAGGATGTTCATCATGGGCACCGGCAACGTCCGAGCACTGAAGCCGCCCAAATAGACGTACAAGGGCACTCCCAAATGTTGGGCCGCCGCCCGGGCCACCGCCATGGACACTCCCAAGATGGCGTTGGCGCCCAATCGTTCTTTTTTGGGCGTGCCGTCCAATTGAATCATCAATTGGTCGATGCCCACTTGATCCAAAGCGTCTAATCCGATCAGTTCCGGGGCGATGGTCTCCTGAACGTGACGGACGGCTTGTTGAACCCCTTTGCCCAAATAACGGCTTTCGTCTTCATCCCGCAGTTCCAAGGCCTCGTGGGCTCCGGTGGACGCCCCCGACGGCACAATGGCCCGTCCCATGGCGCCGGAATCGAGATACACTTCCACTTCCACCGTCGGGTTACCCCGGGAATCCAACACTTCCCGGGCCACGACTTCTTCGATCAGCGCATAAGTGCCCGCGGGCTTGTATTCCTTCATCCTCCAAACTCCTTTCGCTCTTGTGATCTGACACGGTATGATGTTCCCTTATGGTTCACGGACGATCATGGTGCGTCCTGTCATCTGGGGCGGCTGCTCGATGCCCAACAAATCGAGCAGGGTCGGCGCCACGTCCGCCAGGATGCCGTCATCCCGAAGCCGTATGCCGTGCCGGGTCACGATCATCGGCACCGGCTCCGTGCTGTGAGAGGTGACCGGATGGCCATTCGCGTCGATCATCGTGTCGGCATTGCCGTGGTCGGCGATGATGACGGCCACGCCGCCCCGGGCCAAAATGTCGTCCACCACTTTGCCGAGGCATTCATCCACCGCCTCGACAGCCCGGATGGTCGGCTCCATCTTCCCGGAATGCCCCACCATGTCAGGGTTGGCATAGTTCAGCACGATGACGTCATGCTCGTCTTTGGCCAACTCTTTCAACAGCGCGTCGGTCACTTCGTACGCGCTCATTTCCGGTTTCAAATCGTACGTCGCCACTTTCGGCGAATCGATAAGGATGCGCGTTTCGCCGGGAAACGGCTCTTCCCGTCCGCCGCTGAAAAAGAACGTCACATGGGGATACTTTTCCGTCTCGGCGATGCGCAATTGGCGCAACCCGTGTTGGGCTGCCACTTCGCCGAACGTGTTGTCCAAATTGGTCGGTTTGAAGGCCACATAACCTTGCACGGTTTCGCTGAAGTGGGTCATACAGACGAAAAACAAATCGGTCGGTCGGCCCGGTCCCCGATCGAAGCTGCGAAAGTCCTCATTGGTAAATGCCTGGGAAATTTGGATAGCCCGGTCGGGGCGGAAGTTGAAAAAGATGATAGCGTCCTTCGAGCGGACCAATCCCACCGGTTGCCCTTGCGCATCCACCACGACCGAAGGCAGGACAAATTCGTCGTACACCTTTTCTTGATAAGAAAGTTCCACCGCCTCCATCGGGTCCCGCACCGCCCTCCCTTCTCCGTACACCATGGCCCGGTACGCTTTTTCCGTCCGGTCCCAGCGCCGATCCCGATCCATGGCGTAATAGCGGCCTTGGATGGTGGCAAACTGGCCAACGCCCAGCTGCTGCATCTTTTCCAATGTCTGCTCGATATACCCACGGGCGCTGTCGGGCGGAACATCCCGGCCATCCAAAAAGGCATGCACATACACCCGCTTCAGGCCATGGCGCCGGGCCAACTCCAGCAACGCCCACAAATGTTCAATGTGACTATGCACGCCGCCGTCAGAAAGCAGCCCGTACAAATGGAGGGCGGAATTTTCCCGCTTGACGTGCTCGATGGCTTGCAAAAAGACGTCGTTGGTGAAAAAGCTCCCGTCGCGAATTGCCTTGCTGATGCGGGTCAAATCTTGATACACGATGCGGCCGGCCCCGATGTTCAAATGCCCCACTTCCGAGTTGCCCATTTGTCCCTCGGGCAAACCGACCGCTTCGCCGCTGGCTTTCAACGTCGTGTGTGGAAATTCCCGCCAGTAACGGTCGAAGTTCGGTTTCTTTGCTTGGGCGACGGCATTCCCGTACGTCTCTTGCCGCCACCCAAAACCGTCCAAAATGATCAATGCTACCGGTTTCGGTCTCGTCATGCTCGTCCCCTTCTTTATAGGATGCCGAACAAATGATGCCGAACCAAATTATGCCGAACCTTTTTTCTTGGCCTCGACTGCCTGTCGGATCAATTGCCGAAACGACGTCGGCTCGAGGCTGGCGCCGCCCACCAGGGCGCCGTCGGCCTCCGCCGCTGTCACCCACGCCCCGATGTTGGCGGCGCTGACACTGCCGCCGTACAACACCCGCACGCGGTCTGCGGCCGTCTGGCCGAAGCGGTCCTGCAACACGGCCCGAATGCGCCGGAGCACTTGTCCCACTTCTTCCGGCGTGGGCGTCTTGCCGCTGCCGATGGCCCAGATCGGTTCGTATGCCACCACCAGGCGCTCGGCTTGCTCGGCGCGGAGGTGTTGGACCGCCGCCGCCACTTGGCGGCTCACCTTTTCCTCCGTCTGGCCCGCCTCCCGCTCGGCCAAATCCTCACCGACACAAACGATGGGCACCATGCCGTGGGCAACCGCCGCTTGCACTTTGCGGGCCACGGTTTCATCGGTTTCCCCAAACCACGTGCGCCGCTCCGAATGGCCGACGATGACGTACTCCACCGACCAAGCCTGCAAAAACCGAGGGCTGATTTCTCCGGTGAAGGCGCCCTTCTCTTCCCAATGCACGTTTTGGGCGCCGATGCCCAGCCGATCCTTCCACTCTTGGGATAACGTCCGCCATCGCTCGGCCACCACCGACAGCGAGGTGAAAGGGGGACAAAGGACGACCTCGCATCCGTCCACCGGGCCGTCCGCCAAAAACCGGTCCAAAAACGCCTCGGTTTCCGCCGGCGTATGATGCATTTTCCAGTTTCCGGCAATCAGGAGGGTGCGTTCCATCACGCCTTCTCCTCCAGCACTGCCACGCCGGGCAGCGTCTTGCCTTCCATGAATTCCAGCGACGCCCCGCCGCCGGTGGAGATGTGGGTAATGGCATCGGCCACGCCGGCTTTTTCGATGGCCGCGGCCGAATCCCCGCCGCCGATAATCGTCGTCGCCGACGTCTCCGCCATGGCCCGGGCCACCGCAAACGTCCCTTCGGCAAACGGCTTCATTTCAAACACGCCCATGGGCCCGTTCCAGACGACCAGCCGGGAAGACCGGATGATGTCGCCGTACAGGCGGGCCGTTTCGGTGCCGATGTCCAGCGCCATCCAGCCCTCGGGAATGGCGTCGACGGGAACGATGCGCGTCTCGGCATGGGACGAAAGGCGGTCGGCGGCCACCACGTCCCGCGGTATTTCCAGCCGCACGCCCTTTTGTGCCGCCAAAGCCATCAGGCGCTCGGCTTCCGGCACTTTGTCGGCTTCGAACAGCGACGCGCCCAGTTCGTACCCTTTCGCCCTCAAAAACGTATTGGCCAGGCCACCGCCTAAAAGCAGTTGGTCCACTTTATCCAGCAAATTTTCAATGACGCCGATTTTGTCCTTAATTTTCGCCCCGCCGATGATGGCCGTAAAGGGGCGTTCGGGATCGTTCAACGCGCCCCCCAACACGTCCAGTTCTTTTTGCATCAAAAACCCGGCCACCGCCGGCAAATAGGATGCCACTCCCACGGTGGACGCGTGGGCGCGATGGGCGGTGCCAAAGGCGTCGTTGACGTACAAGTCCGCCAACGCGGCCAACTGCCGGGAAAATTCCGGATCGTTGGCTTCTTCGCCCGGATAAAACCGGATGTTTTCCAACAACACCACGTCGCCCGGCGCCAAGTTGCGGCACGCCTCTTCCACCGCCGGTCCCACCGCCTCCGGCAACGCCCGCACCGGACGCCCCAACAGTTCCGACAGCCGTTCCGCCACCGGCGCCAAACGCAATTCCTCGTTGACTTTTCCTTTCGGCCGGCCCAAATGGCTGACCAAAATGAGCCGCGCCCCTTGTTGGATCAAATATTCGATGGTCGGCAAGCTGGCCTTGATCCGGGTATCGTCCGTAATGCGGCCGTTTTCCATCGGCACGTTAAAATCGACACGGACCAGAACCCGTTTCCCCGACACGTCCACATCTTTCACTGACTTTTTCTTCATGAAACCGTCCGCTCCCCTTCAATCACCGTAAGCTCCTGGTCTTTTGTCCATGACGATTCTACCAAAATCCGACATGGTTGCCAAACGGCTTTCCGCCGCGGCAGCTTTGGCCGCGGCGACGGGTCTTGCTGGGTGGTTCATCCGCTTTCGGTTCATCGGCCTTGCCGGATCATGTACAGCGCCAAGTCGACAACGCGGTTGGAATACCCCCATTCATTGTCGTACCAGGCCAGCACTTTCGCCATCGTCCCGTCCAAGACCATGGTCGACAAGGCATCGACGATGGACGAATGGGGATCGCCGTTGTAGTCGCGGGAGACCAACGGTTCCTCCGAGTAAGCCAAAATGCCGCGCAGCGGGCCTTCGGCCGCTTCTTTCAACGCCTGGTTGATGGCCTCGACCGTGGCTTCTTTTTTCAATTCCACCGTCAAATCGACCAAGGACACATTAGGGGTCGGCACCCGGATGGCCATGCCGTTCAGCTTGCCTTCCAATTCGGGCAACACCAGCGCCACCGCCCGAGCTGCGCCGGTAGTGGTGGGAATGATGGACTCGGCAGCGGCCCGGGCCCGGCGCAAGTCTTTATGGGGCAAGTCGAGAATTTGCTGATCGTTCGTATACGAATGCACCGTCGTCATCAGTCCCCGCTCGATGCCGAAATGCTGCATCAACACGTGAACCACCGGCACGAGGCAATTCGTGGTACAAGAGGCATTGGAGACGATGTGGTGCCGCGCCGGATCGTATTTGTGATGGTTGATGCCCATGACGACGGTCAAATCTTCGCCCTTGGCCGGCGCCGTAATGATCACTTTTTTGGCGCCGGCTTCCAAGTGTTTGCTCGCATCCTCCCGCTTCCGGAAGCGCCCGGTGGCCTCAATGACCAATTCCACTCCCAAGTCGGCCCACGGCAACGCCGCCGGATCCCGCTCGGCCAGGACCGTAATCCGCCGGCCGTCGACGATGATGGTCGAACCTTCGACCCGGACCTCGGCGCCCAGCCGTCCGTGCACCGAATCGTATTTCAACAAATGGGCCAACGTTTCGGCATCGGTCAAGTCGTTGACGGCCACCACATCCAAGTTTTCCTTCCGCTGTACGATCGCCCGCAACACATTGCGGCCAATACGGCCGAAACCGTTAATGCCAATCCGCATATCCCTTCACTCCCTCATGTCCACCGTAATATGGTTATTTTATCCTGAATGAGGATCATTTTTCACCGTTCACTTGCTGTAAAATTTGCAAACCGGCACTGGTGCCGATGCGATTGGCGCCGGCCTGCACCATCCGCACCGCATCGTCCTTCGTGCGAATGCCCCCCGACGCCTTGACCCCGCACCGATCACCCACCACTTGCCGCATCAACGCCACGTGGGCCACGGTCGCTCCGCCGGGGCCAAATCCGGTGGACGTCTTGACGAAATCTAACCCGCACGCCACGGCCATTTGACAGAGCCGCACCAGTTCCTCATCGGTCAAATACCCGGTCTCCAAAATGGCCTTGATGACCAACGGCCGGGACGCTTCCTCTTTGATGCGGCGCATGGCGGCCATTTCGTCCTCCACCCCGCGCCAGTTCCCGTTTTTCACATGGGCCATGTTGATGACGTAATCCAACTCGTCGGCGCCGTCTTCCACCGCCAACGACGCCTCCAGTCGCTTCACGTCAAGGGCATGTAAGCCGAGGGGAAAGCCGACGACGGTGCACACCTTCACGTCCGTCTGCTGCAATTCCCGACGAGCAAGCGGAACATAATGGGGATGTACGCACACGGCAAAAAACTGATGCTCCTCCGCCTCCCGGCACAGCTGCCGGATCTGGGTTTCTGTCGCTGCAGGTTGCAATAATGTATGATCGATCATCCGGTGCAGGTGCTTGGCAATGGCCTTCTCCGACATGGTATACCTCTCCCTTCGCACTGGAATGGAAACAAGAAAAAAAGGCAGCGCATCCACCAAACGCTACCTTTCCGTCAAAGCCGTTTATTCCGCCGCCAACGTCTTCTGCCGGGCTTCCCACGCTTTTCGGAACCGGAAACGGCTCACCCGCGTCTCCAACACCGTTTCGCCGTCGATGGCCACCACCGGGATCCGGTCGCCGTAACGGGACAACAGTTCCGGCTCGTCATCGATGTTCACGACTTGTAACACAAAGCCGTACTCATTTTCCAGCGCTTCCAAATCTTTTCTCGCCTCTTCGCACAACGTACAGCCGGGCCGGGAATACAGCGTGACTTCCATGTTGCCACCATCTCCTCATCCGTACCGTTTCCGTTTCGCCGATGAAGGAATGCGCATCTCTTCCCGATATTTTGCCACGGTTCGACGCGAGAGGCAAATTCCTTCCGCTTGTAACAACTCGGCCAATTTTTGATCCGAATAAGGCTTGCGTTTATCCTCCCCGTCGATCAGCGCCTTCAACCGCAGTTTTGCCCGTTCCGGAGACACCTCGTCTTCTGCGCCGATGCTGTGGGTGAAAAATGCCTTCAACTCGATCAAACCCTGCGGCGTCTGGGCGTATTTGCCGCTGGTGGCCCGGCTGACGGTCGATTCGTGCATGCCCAATTTTTCCGCCACTTGTTTCAACGTGAGGGGGCGCAAATAGGCCGGCCCTTTCTCCAAAAACGCTTTTTGTTCCTCGACCAAACATTCCACCACCCGGTACAGCGTCTGGCGCCGCTGTTCGATGCTCTTGGCAATCCATAAGGCGGCATTTAACTTTTCCCGCATGTAGTTGGCCACTTGTTCGTCACTGTGATGGATCAACTGATGATAGGCCGGGTTGATGCGAAAATGGGGCAGCCAGTGGTCCAGCATCAAAATCACGTATTCGCCGTCGACTTTTTCAATTTGCACGTCTGGCACTAAATAGCGCGGCGTTTCGGCGCTGTAAGCCAAGCCGGGGTGCGGGTTGAGCGACTGAATCCGGTCATAGGCCCGTTGCACTTCCGCCGGCGTCACCCCGTACCGCTGGGCCAACGATTGGATTTTTCCTTGCGCCAACTCCTCCAGCGCTTCTTCTACCAGCCGGAGGGCCAGTTCGTCATCCGGCGACGTGCGCCGCAACTGCAGCAACAAACACTCGGTGAGATTGCGCGCACACACCCCAGGCGGATCCATTTGCTGAAGCCAAGCAATGGCTTGCTCGACCAGCGCCTCCTCCACCCCGAGCAGGGAAGCCGCTTCACCGACGGAAATGTCCAAATACCCCCGTTCATCCACATTGCCGATCAAGTACTTGCAAATCGGTTTCAATTCATCCGGCAGGGGCAACTCCATCAATTGGGCTTCCAACCGCTCGTGCAACGTGGCTTCAGACACCACCACTCGGTGGTACCATGGGCGGTCTCGTTCTTCCTGCTGACGCGGGGCGGCCGTGCCGGGGACATCATGAATGTACTGATACAAGCCCTCCAATTCGATCAAGGGATTTTCCATTTGTTGCTGATGCAAATATTCCAACAGTTCGACCGACGAAAATTGCAAAATCTCGATGGCCTGCCGCAGTTGAGGGGTGAGGGTCAACCGGAGCGTTTGCTCTTGTTTAAGTTGAAAACCGAGTTCCATCGCCATGGGGCATGCCTGGTTTCGTAAAGCGCTTCCAAAACGAAAACCAGGACCTCCTTTCCACCTTCTTTGCCTGCCGATGCACGCGTTTTTTATTTTTAATATACACGGCAAAACCGTTGTCTGGGTACCCCTTGAAATTTGGCAGACGCCCTGCTATAATGACCTTGTCACTTCGATTGTGCGCTCGTAGCTCAGCGGATAGAGCACTGGCCTCCGGAGCCAGGTGCGGGGGTTCGATTCCCTCCGAGCGCACCATTTCTTTTTTATGACACATGTTTTGACACCTGTTTTGCTCTGGCAACCAACCGCCGTCCTGGATACCGGACGGCTTTTTTGTTGCTCCCAATTTGTCTCGTCACAATTTATGACGAAAGGAAGATCCGAATGCCTCTGATCCCGATCGTCATCGAACAGACCAATCGCGGTGAACGGGAATACGACATTTATTCGCGCCTGCTGAAAGACCGGATTATCTTCTTGGGCACGCCCATCGACGACATGGTGGCCAACAGCGTCGTCGCCCAGTTGCTGTTTCTGCAGGCCGAAGATCCGGACAAGGACATTTACTTGTACATCAACAGCCCAGGGGGCGTCATCACCGCCGGCCTGGCCATTTACGATACGATGCAATACATCAAACCCGACGTGGCCACCATTTGCATTGGTATGGCCGCATCCATGGGGGCGTTTCTGTTGGCTGCCGGCGCCAAAGGCAAGCGCTTTGCCTTGCCCAACAGCGAAATCATGATTCACCAGCCGCTGGGGGGCGCCCGGGGACAAGCGTCAGATATCGAAATTCATGCCCGCCAAATCTTGAAATTGCGGGATCGTCTGAACCGGATTTTGTCGGAAAACACGGGGCAACCGTTGGAAGTCATCGAACGGGATACGGACCGAGACTTTTTCATGACGGCAGAAGAAGCGAAAAATTACGGGATCATCGATGAAATCATTACACATGCCCCGCAAACAAAATAAACGGTGAACGCAAAAAGGCTGTCCTGTCGAAACGACAGGACAGCCTTCGTTCAAGGAATGAAAGCGCTACCAGAAATACCGCCTCATTCTTCTTTTGAAACGGTTAACGCCAACGCCTCCACGGCTTGCACTTCATCAGGGCCTTCCGCTTCAATGATCACTTCGGTCCCTTGACTGACCGCCAGGCTCATGACGCCCATGATGCTTTTGGCGCTGACCCGTTTATCTCCCAGGACCAAATAGATATCGGAAGAGTAGCGGTTTGCTTCTTGCACAAACAGGGCTGCCGGCCGTGCATGCAACCCATTGCGCAATTTCACCACCACTGGTTTTGAATACAATCCCCTAACCTCCCAACTGCTCTGTTGTTTCATGCCTATTATAGCATATATTCCGGGCTGTTTTGTCGAATCCGGTCGGCGATTTCATCGATTTTTCGCAACCGGTGGTTGACCCCCGACTTGCTGATGGGCCCGTTCGGCAAATGCTGTCCCAATTCGCTCATGCTGAGGTCCGGATGGGCCAACCGCGCTTCCGCCACTTCCCGCAATTTTGGCGGCAAACTGTCCAAACCCAACGTCTCTTGAATCAAGCGGATATTCGACACTTGCTTCATGGACGCCTGAATCGTCTTGTTCAGATTGGCCGTCTCGCAGTTGACCAACCGGTTCACCGAATTGCGCATATCCTTGACGATGCGCACGTCCTCAAAATGCAAGAGCGCCTGATGGGCACCGATGACGTTCAAAAATGCGGTGATCCGCTCCCCTTCTTTCATGTACAGGACATGGTTGTTTTTTCGTTCAATGCATTTGGCATTGACGTCAAACTCGTTGGCCAAGTCACTGAGCTGCCGGCACAATTGCTCGGAAAAACAGCTGATCTCCAGATGATACGAATTTCGTTCCGGATTGTTCACCGAGCCACCGGCCAAAAAGGCGCCGCGCAAAAACGCCCGCTTGCAGCATTGTTTTTGAATCAAATGGGGATGGAATCCGATTTCTTTCATCCGTTGCAACTGACGCTCCATGTACGGATCCATGTTTTCCCGGGAAATGGGAATGCGGACGATGTACACGTGGTTTTTCTTCAGTTGGGCTTTCTTTTGCACCAACACTTCCCCTTGCAGCCGGCACGTTTTTTTCAACAACGTGTAGATGCGCCGGGCGATGGCGGCGTTTTCGGTCTGGATGTCCAGCGTGCGGCGGCCGTCCGACAGCCGCAACGTGCCGTTCATGCGTGCCAATGCGCTTAATTCGGCCAGTTGACAACACGGCTTGCTCTTGATTTGCGTCAATTCTTTTTTCGTATCCGCGGCAAACGACATGATCGTCACCCCTCCCGGCGCCCCGGTGAAGCGTTCCGGTCTGGACGCCCTTTTGACCGATATTGAAAGAACAATTGTTCGAGCAAATCGCCCAGTCGTTGGGCATCGTGCCGCAAATACGTCCCGTAGCTGATCAAGTTGTCGGCCACGACGTGATACCCCATGGCCGTCAACCGTTGCTCCGCCGGCTCCACCGGTTCGGCCCCTTTGGCCGCATATTGCTGCAACACCGTCTCCGGCAATTCGGCCCGATTGACGATGACACAATCAAACAGCCGGTGACCGACGTGTTCCGTCAACACGTGGACGTGGTCCGCGGCGTTTAGGCCGTCCGTTTCGCCGGGCTGGGTCATCAAATTGCACACGTAAATTTTGAGGGCCGAACTTTGAATGACCGCCTCGGCCAGCCCTTTGACCAACAAGTTGGGCAACAAACTCGTATACAAGCTGCCCGGACCGACGATGAGACAGTCGGCATCCAAAATTTCTTTGACCGCTTCCTCATTGGCGGCCACATCTTCCGGCAACAGCGCCAATTGACGGATGCGCTTTCCCGCCAACGGGATGTTCGACTCTCCGACCACTTCGGTGCCGTCGGTCATCACCGCTTTCAGCACCACGGCCTGGTCGCTGGCCGGCAACACTTTGCCGCGCACGGCCAGCACCCGGCTCAACTCTTTGATGCCGGTGACAAAATCTCCGGTCACGTCGCAAAGGGCCGCCAATAACAAATTGCCCAAACTGTGACCGGCCAATCCCTCGCCTTGTTTAAAACGGTACTGCAACACTTGCTCCAGCAACGGTTCGGTGTCGGACAGCGCCACCAGCACGTTGCGGATATCGCCCGGAGGCGGAATGTTCAAATCGGCCCGCAAGCGGCCTGAACTGCCCCCATCATCGGCGACGGTCACCACGGCCGTCAATTGCCAAGGGCGATGTTTCAGACCGCGCAACATGACCGACAGCCCGGTCCCGCCGCCGATGGCCACCACTTTCGGACGCCCAGGCCCCTTCATCCCGCATCGCCTCTCCTCAGGTTCTCCTCATCCGACAAGCAAAAAACCCGTCATTAAACATCCTTCAGGACATCTTTGTGGATGTCCCGATGTTCCACGCGCGCATCGTAGCGCTTGGCCCGCAAATATTGGGTCAAATATTCGGCAATGGCGACGGAACGGTGGCGACCGCCGGTACACCCGATGCCGATGACCAACTGACTTTTGCCTTCGCGGGCGTATTGAGGCAACAAAAACATGAGAAAATCGGTCAGACGGTGGAGAAAGTCTTCGGCGCCCGCCGCTTCCGTCACGTAACGATATACCGGGGCGTCTTTGCCGGAAAGGGGGCGCAGTGCTTCTTCGTAATACGGATTGGGCAAAAATCGGACGTCAAACACCAAATCCGCATCCATGGGAACGCCGAACTTGAAGCCAAAAGAGACGACGTGAATGGTCAATCGTTCTTCGTCCCGGTCGGTCAGCATTGCCTGCAGTTTGTCCCGCAGCTCCCGGGGCTTCAGTTGACTCGTGTCGATGATGATTTGCGCCTGTTCTTTAATGCTCTGCAGCGTTTCCCGCTCCATTTGAATGCTTTCCAGCGGCGAAGCCGTTGACGAAAGCGGGTGTCGACGGCGCGTTTCCTTATAGCGGCGAATTAACGTCTGATCGTCGGCGTCCAAAAAGACGATACGGACCCGCAAACCGTCCATGTGTTGCAACACGTTCAGCGATTCCGAAAGGGCCGAAAAAAATTCCCCTCCCCGCAAGTCCATCACTAATGCGGCCTTGGCAATTTTGCCGCCCGACTGGAGGAGAATTTCGGCAAACTTCGGCAGAAGCACCGGCGGCAAATTGTCCACACAAAAAAAACCGAGATCTTCCAGGCTCTGGACTGCAACTGTCTTCCCAGCTCCCGACATCCCGGTCACAATGACAAGCTCCACCGTCTGCACCGCTGACACTCCTTCCAGAGGCAAATCGCATCATGAAGCTCATGCTCATTTCGAAGAAGGCACATACTGGGGTTGTTCCGCCTCCACCAAGGAATAATCCAACAACTGGAAATCCGACGTATAATGGAATCGCCCCACCAACAGTTGATCGTGGCGCAATACGTGCTGAAGAATCAAGCGGTCCCCTTCCGCCATCGGCAAATGGTGCAGCTGGTCAACGGGATGCCACGCCAGCTTCCCTTCTTGAGACTCCGTCACCAGTTGGCCGGATGCCGCGCGGGCGTAAAAAAAGAAGTGCATCCACTCTTGGGGCGGTTCTGCCGGACCACTGACCACCACGGTAAAAACCCCCCGCAATTGTGGGGCGATGACGTCCAATCCCGTCTCCTCGCGGAATTCCCGGTGCACCGTCTCCAAAATCGTCTCCGCCGGCTCCATTTTTCCGCCGGGACAACTCCACCATCCGCGCTTCGGTTTTTGCAACAACAAGACGTGATTGTCTCGTTGGTACAGGCATGTCACCACTCGTTTCAACCTGGTTCACCTCATCTGGGAAGGATGCACGGCGGGCGGGACCGATTCATTCCAGATAATGACGGATGGTCTGGACATATTTGGACAACGTGCTGACGGAAACGGGATACGAGTCGGCAATTTGCCGCTGGGTCACCGGCTGGCCGATGGTTTTAAGGGTCAAATATTCCAAAGCGGCTGCCCAGCTTTCCGTCTTTTGGATTCTCGGCAAGTGAGGGTACACCCGCAACAAAAAATGGAGCCAGAGGTGCCGTGCTTCGACACCATACTGGGGTGCATAAAGGGACAAATGTTGCTGCACTTGCGCCAGCACCGCCTGGTACGGTGCCACGTCCATTGTCTCGACCTCTTCACCGAGAAAGGCCAGCAAAAACGTCGCCATGTCTTTGAGCAGGGGATCGGTTTCGTGGACGACGAACTGACGCAACATCAAAATGGATTCGTGATCGCCGATGGAGCCCAGCAAGTGCAACACTTGCCATTTCATCTCGCGATGGCCGAATCGCAATCCCCAATGGAGCATGGCCCGCAGCCAACGGTATTGGACGTCTTGTGGATCCGTGACCATCGACAGCAGGCGGAACTGCTCCAACGGCAAATGGTACTGATACGGAAATGGCGGAAGTTCGTCCACAGCCATTTCCTCCAAAACCCGCAAGTAAAAACGGGGAACCGGCGATTCCGGATCTCGATCCACCACGCGGCGCCACCAACGGGCCGCTTCCTCGTACCTGCCCGTGTTGGCCGCTGCCACCGCTGTGTAGTGATAAAGGACGACGTCGTCCACCGCGTGCATGGCGATCAATTTCCGAAAAAGGACGTACGCCTCCTCGTGTTCTCCCAAGATACCCAACGTCGTCGCCTGTTTGAACAGTTGATCCACTTGCAGCGGCACGATTTTTTTCAACCGCGCCAACACACTGGCCAATCCGTTCCGTTCATCCAAGTGTCCGTACAGGACCGCCAAGTTGCAGAGGGCGTGAATGTTGCCGGGATCTTCGGACAGGACGCCGTGAACGAGCCGAAACGCCTCTTGTAAGTTGCCTTGGTAAAAATAAGCCAGCGTCAAGTTGTTGCGGGCCGCCGTAAAAGACGGCTCTTCGGCGACAATCCGTTCCAGCAGTTGGGTCGCTTCCGCAAAACGCCCTTCTTCCAACAGCCGCCGCGCCTTGTCGTGCAAATTATGCAGCATCGTCTCCTTCCGCGGGCGGAGCGTCCGCGGCGGACGGCCGAGCATCTCACTGAGCATTTGCAGCATTTCTTCCGCTTCTTCGCGGAATTCGCCGTTTTCGTCGACTTCCAAATAACGAAGGACGCATTCTTCGGCCAGCTCGTACTCTTCCAGGTATGCCCAGTTGTTGGCCATGTAAAAGTAGCCTTCCGCAAAATTCGGATCCACCTTCTCCAGCACGTGTTGGAGAATGTGGTTGGATTCCTCAAAGAGGCCCATCTCTGCCAACACCCCGGCCAAGTTGCAATGGTTCACCGGGTTGTCGGGCTCCTGATCGACGGCCCTCTGAAAATATTTCAACGCTTTGTTGTAGTTGTTCCGATCCAGATAATGCAACGCCCGTTCGTAAAAGAAATTGGCGTCCATCTCCACCGGAATCACTTTGCCGCCATGTCGTTTCTCCATATGTCCCTCCGCTTTCCTTCCGGACCCTTTCTCGCCTTATTATATCATACGCGTTTCGCAAGTTCATAAAAAAAGAGCGGATGGGTCGCATCCGCTCTTGCCTGTTTTTGGACATCATACTTTTTGAATCCGGAAAAGACTGCTGATGGAACCGCCTTCTTCAATGAGATGGATGCCTTTCGCCAACAAGTCGGCCACCGAAAGGACGACAAAACGGTCGGAAACGGCATCCGAGATCGGCAGCGTATCGGTAATGACGACTTCCTGAATCCACGGGTGCTCCAGACGCTCGATGGCGTTGTCGGAAAAGACGGCGTGGGTGGCACAGATGTACGCCGGATTGGCGCCTTTTTCCCGCAGCCCCTCCACGACGTTGATGATGGTGCCGCCCGTATCGATCATGTCTTCGATGATGATGGGCGTCCGCCCTTCCACCTCACCGACGATGTGGGTGATTTTGGCCTGATTGTGGGCCGGACGGCTCTTGATCATGATGGCAAATGGCGCCCCCATGGCCGCTGCCAACTTTTCCGCGGTCTTGGCCCGACCGGCGTCGGGCGAGACAATGACCGGCTTATCAATGCGTTTGCTCATCAAATAGTCGCAAATTTTGTCCAACGCCGTCAGATGGTCGACCGGAATGTTGAAAAAGCCTTGAATGGCCGGTGCATGCAAATCGATGGTGACAATGCGATGGACGCCGACGGTAGTCAAAATGTCGGCCACCATTTTGGCAGAAATCGGTTCCCGGGGCGCGTCTTTTTTCTCCTGCCGCGCATACCCATAGTAGGGGATGACCGCCGTAATGGTGCGGGCGGAAGCCCGTTTGGCGGCATCCACCATCACCAGCAATTCCACCAAGTGCTCATTGATCGGATGGGAAAATGACTGCACCAAAAAGACGTCGGTTCCCCGAATGCTCTCTTCGTAATGGACGTATATTTCACCGCTTTTGAAACGGGAAATCCGCACTTTTCCCAACGGGATGTTCAAATGTTGCGCGATTTTTTCCGTCAATCGGGGGTTCGATGTGCCGGAGAACACCCGAAACGCACGGTGATCTAACATCTGAAAGAGGTTCCTCCTTCATCATTGTTGACATCATTGGCGCCGGCCGCATCATGGGCCCGCATGTCGTCTTTCCAATTCGCGCATCACTTCGTCCAACGGCAGTTGCTGTTCCCTTAGGAGCACCAGCAGATGGTACAGCAAATCGCTGACTTCCCACCGCAGTTCTTGCGGGTCGCGGTTTTTGGCCGCGATGATCACTTCGGCCGTTTCTTCGCCGACTTTTTTCAAAATTTTGTCCAAACCTTTTTCAAACAGATACGTCGTGTAAGCGCCTTCCGGACGCTCCGCATCCCGTGCGGCGATGACGCTTTCCAGACGGTTGAGGATGGCAAAGCGATCGGGTTGACCATCCGTCTCGGTATTGGTTGGCAACGACGCGGCAAAACAACTGTACGTGCCGTTATGGCAAGCCGGACCGGTTTGCTCCACCAGCACCAACAGCGTATCCCGGTCACAGTCGACGCGAATGTCCCGCACCCGTTGCACGTGACCGGAGGTCTCCCCTTTTTGCCAAAGCCGTTGCCGGGAACGGCTCCAAAACCACGTGTACCCCGTCTCCAGCGTCTTGACCAACGATTCCCGGTTCATGTAAGCCAACATCAACACTTCTTTGCTTTGGACGTCTTGCACGATGGCCGGGATCAATCCTTGCTCATCCCAGCGCAACGCATCCAAGTCCAACGCTTGCACCGTTGTCTCATCTCCTCACCGCAAAACCGCCCGCATGTCACCGTTCTTCAGCGGCGGCCTCATGTCCAGTGAAGACCTCAGACGCTCGGCCGTTGCACGGGAATGCCTTGGGCCGCCAAATACTCCTTCACTTGACGAATCGTCAGTTCCCGGAAGTGAAACAGCGACGCGGCCAACACGGCCGACGCTCCGCCGATGGTGACCGCATCGGCAAAATGCTCCAGTCGGCCGGCACCGCCGGAAGCGATGACCGGAATCGTCACGGCGTCCGTGACGGCCCGCAGCAAGTCCAAGTCATACCCTTCTTTTTTGCCGTCGTGGCCCACGCTGGTCAACAAAATTTCGCCGGCTCCCAGCGCTTCCACCTGCCGGGCCCATTCCACCACATTCCGACCGGAGGGTTGGCTGCCGCCATGGGTCATCACTTCCCAATCGCCCGCATCACTCCTGCGTTGCGCATCGATGGCCACCACGATGCGGGACGAACCGAAACGCTTGGCGCCTTCTTGGACCAAGCCGGGATTCCGCACGGCCGCCGAAGCGATGGAAACTTTGTCGGCTCCCGCCGCCAAAACCCGTTCCATGTCCGCCAAGGAACCGATACCGCCGCCGACGGTAAACGGGATGGACACCTTTTCGGCCACACGGGCGACCACTTCCACCATGGTCGAGCGCCCTTCGTTGGTCGCCGAGATGTCCAAAAAGACGAGCTCATCGGCCCCTTCCTGCACGTAATGGTCCGCCAGTTCCACCGGATCCCCGGCATCCCGCAAACCGACGAAGGCAACTCCTTTCACCACGCGGCCGTCTTTGACATCAAGACATGGAATGACCCGTACTGGTTTCATCTCGCTCCCCTTCTCTCCTGGCTGTCCGCGGCATCCTCACCCGAGCCGACGATGGCTAACGCCTCGCGCAATGTAAACGCGCCGCTGTACAACGCCTTGCCGACGATGACACCACCGACGCCGGAGCCGGACAGCTGCTGCAACCTTTTCAAGTCGTCCAAACGGCTGACGCCACCGGAGGCGATGATTTCGCCGACACCGGTTTCGGCGAGGGCGCGGATGGCTGTCACATTCGGTCCCGTCAGGGTGCCGTCGCGGGAAATATCGGTAAAAATAAACGTTTCGGCCCCGTGGGCCGCCAATTCTCGGGCCAGTTCTTCGGTCCGCACTTGACTCTGGTTGAGCCACCCCCAGGTGGCCACATAACCGTCTTTGGCATCCAGTCCGATGGCCACGTGCCGGCCGCCGTACCGTTTCAGCACCCGCTTGACCAACTCGGGGTTTTCAATGGCCGCCGTACCTAAGATGACCCGTCGGACCCCCCGTTCAAACAAC
The DNA here is from genome assembly GCA_017577895.1 of Bacillota bacterium. GTDB lineage: Bacteria > Bacillota > Bacilli > ZCTH02-B2 > ZCTH02-B2 > Bacillus_BB. Next base: position 9,440 of record PKQY01000018.1, on the reverse strand, counting down.
AGCTCCACATCTTCTTCCCGGCGCAGTCCGCCGCCGACTTGAATTGGAATGGACACGTGTTGGACGATGCGCCCGATGACATCCACATTCACCGGATGGCCCGCCTTGGCCCCGTCCAAATCGACGACGTGCAGCCATTGGGCCCCTTGTTCTTGCCAGCGCAACGCCGCTTCCACCGGATCGCCGTACACCGTTTCCCGGGCGTAATCCCCCTGGTACAAGCGCACACACTGTCCGCCGCGCAAGTCGATGGCCGGGTAAATGACAAATTCCGCCACCCGTGCTCCTCCTTTTGCTTCGCCGTTCGTTCACTGCTTGAACCACTTCATTATACCATTCCGACGCCGAGATGAGCAGTCCTCATTCAACCGGAAAACCACCCGAAGATGTTACAAATTTTGGTACTTCACAGTACCCCTTTGGTGGAAGGCACTTCACTGAAAGCCGGATCGCGCCGCACCGCTTCCCGGAGCGCACGGCCGCAGGCTTTGAACAACGCCTCCACCATGTGATGGGTGTTGCGGCCCGAATGGAGCAACAAATGCAACGTCACCCGCGCTTCCAACGCGAATTTCCAAAAAAATTCATGGACCAGTTCCGTCGGCATGCGGCCCACTTGGCGGTCGGGAAACGTCGCGCCAAACTCCAAGTGGGGCCGATTGCTGATGTCCACCACCGCTTGCGCCAACGCTTCGTCCATGGGCACCCAGGCATGGCCGTATCGCTCGATGCCTTTTTTATCCCCCACGGCCTGTAAAAACGCCTGGCCGAGACAAATGCCGATGTCTTCCACGGTGTGGTGATCGTCGACGTCGACGTCACCGCGGGCCGACACCGTCAGATCAAATCGGCCGTGATGGGCCCAGGCGTGCAGCATGTGGTTCAAAAAGGGCACCGGTGTGTCCAGTTCACAATGCCCCCGCCCGTCCAAACAGAGCGTCAGGCGGATTTGCGTCTCTTTCGTGTTCCGTTCAATCGTTGCCTGGCGCGGAGGCAGTTGGCTCATTGGCATTTTCCTCCTTCCGCGGGACATGCCCCGTTCGTCGGCCCGCTTTTGCGCACCGCCACCGAACGGGCGTGGGCCTGCAGGCCTTCGGATTCGGCCAACCGGATCACGTCATCGGCCACCTCCGCCAACAACGGCGGGCTGGCGGCAATGAGGCTCGTCTTTTTGATGAAATCGTCGACGCTGAGCGCCGATGCGAACCGCGCCGCACCGCTGGTCGGCAGCACGTGGTTGGGCCCCGCCAAGTAGTCGCCCAGCGCTTCCGGGCTGTCGGAGCCGAGAAACACCGCCCCGGCGTGCTGGACTTTCGGCAGCCAACGCCACGGATCGGCCACCAGCAACTCCAAATGTTCCGGAGCCAGCCGGTTGGCCGCCGCCATGGCTTCTTCCATGTCACCCACGACGACGATGCCGCCTCGTTCGGCCAGCGCCTGCCGGGCAATGGCCGCCCGCGGCAACACGGCCAATTCTTCCGCCACCGCCTTTTGCACGGCTTGTGCCCACGAGGCGTCGGCGGCGATGAGGATGGCGGCCGCCATCGGATCGTGTTCCGCTTGCGCCAACAAATCGCAGGCGGCATACAATGCCGGGACGGTACCGTCGCCGACGACGACCACTTCACTGGGACCGGCGATGAGATCGATGCCGACCCGCCCGAACACTTCCCGTTTTGCCATGGCCACGTAAATATTTCCCGGGCCGACGATTTTGTCCACCGGCCGGATCGTCTCGGTCCCGTAAGCCAAGGCCGCCACGGCCTGGGCGCCGCCCACGCAATAAATTTCTTCGATGCCCAGCAATTCCGCCGCCGCCAACACATATGGCGAAACACCTTCGGCATGGGGCGGAGTGACCAAAACGATTTCCTGCACGCCCGCCACTTGCGCCGGAATGACGTTCATCAACACCGAGGACGGGTAGGCCGCCTTGCCTCCCGGCACATACACCCCGACCCGCTCCAGCGGACGGACCAATTGGCCCAAAACCGTCCCGTTTTCCTCCGTCTGAAACCAGGACCGCTGCCGTTGTTGTTCATGGAACCGGCGAATGCGCTCGGCCGCCTTTTCCAACGAGGCGCGCCACTCCGCCGTCACGTGCTTTCGCGCCGCCTCCCGCCATTCGGAAGGCAATGCCGGGTGCGCCAGTTGCACGCCGTCCAAACGGCTCGTCCAATCCAGGAGCGCCGCATCGCCGCCCCGTCGCACCGAATCGATGATCTCCCGCACCCGTTGCCGGATCAATTCCAGATCGGCTTCGCCGGCTTCCCGCCGCGCCAACAGTTCATCCCACGTCAACACCGGAATCATCGCCCCGACCCCTTTCCAATGCCTGCCGAATGTTGGCCATCAACGCCTCGATTTGCCGATGCTTCAGCCGGTAACTGACCCGATTGGCGATGAGCCGGGAGGTAATGGGCATGATTTCTTCCAACTCCACCAACCCGTTTTCCCGCAGCGTCCGCCCGGTGGAAACGATGTCCACAATCCCTTCGGCCAATCCGGTCAGCGGCGCCAGTTCGATAGAGCCGTGCAAGAGAATCACTTCCACCTGCCGCCCTTTGGAACGAAAATATTGGGAAGCAATGAGCGGATATTTGGTGGCCACCCGGTGCAGCGGCCGCCCTTTTTGTTCCGGCAAGCCGGCCAGCGACAGCCGGCAGGCGCCGATGCGCAAATCCATCAATTCGTACACGTCGCGATGTTGTTCCAAAAGCACGTCTTTGCCGGCGATGCCGATGTCGGCGGCGCCGTACTCCACGTACGTCGGCACGTCCATGGGCTTGGCCAGCACGATTTCGACGGCGCTGTCGGGAATGGACACCGTCAGTCGGCGGGATTGTTCCAAGTCTGGCGGCAGCGGCAAGCCGGCCGCCGTCAACAACTGCTGCGCCTCTTCCAAAATGCGCCCCTTGGGCAGGGCAATGACCAACCGACTCATGCCCCATCCTCCTCTTCCACGTACAGAACCCGTTGGACCCCCCGCCGTCGTTGCCGGGCCTCAAACGCCGCCTTCTGTTCCGGCCACCAGTCGTGGGGCAGCGCGATCAGCTCCACCGCCCAGCCCGGCTGGTCTTGCCGCAACTGGCGCGTCCGGGCAATGGCAGCGCGGATGTTCTCCGGCCGGTACGCCACCACGACCCGCTCCGGCTGCGGGCCTTCATAATCGCTGATCTCCATGAGACGGTCCAACTTCAGCGCAAAACCGGTAGCCGGCTGGTGCGAACCAAAACGCTGCAACAAATGGTCGTAGCGGCCGCCGCTGAGGACGTGAAAACCGTACCCTTCCGCAAATCCTTCAAAGACAACCCCGGTGTAATAATTCAAAAAGCCGATCAAGGTCAAGTCCAACAAGACTTCATCCCGCACGCCGTACGCATCCAACAACGACCAGATGGCCTGCAAGTTGGCCACCGCCGCTGCCGAGCGCTCCCCGCTGACCAAGTCGGACAACTGCCGGGCGCCTTGTTCGCCGTGATACACGTGCAACAACGCCAACAGCCGCTGCCGTTCTGCCTCTTGCAGCGACGCCTCTTCGAGACGCCGGCGGAACGTGACGTGATCCCGGTGCAGCAAGTCGTTTTTCAACTCGGTTCGCAACTGCTCGTCGACCACGTTTTCCGCCAACAGACTGTCCAATAAGCCTACGTGGCCGAGCGCCAGCTTAAAGCGGCGAACGCCGGCTTCTTCCAGACAGCGCAACGCCAGCGCCACCACTTCCGCATCGGCTTCCGGACTGGCTTCACCCAACAGTTCGACGCCGGTCTGAAAAAATTCGGCATTCCGTCCGGCCTCCTGTTCCTGCGCCCGGTACACGCTGGCGTGATAAAAAAACCGCAGCGGGAAGAGCTCCTCCTCCAGCGAGGCGGCGATGCGGGCAATGGGAGCCGTCATGTCGGGCCGCAAGACGAGGGTATGACCCTCGCGGTCCAACAACTTGAACATTTTGTCCGTCATCGTCGCGCTGGCGGCCCCCACCGTGTCGTAATATTCCAAGGTGGGCGTGATAATCTCTCGGTAGCCCCATTGTTCCAACACCCGCTGGATGCGCTGTTCCAAGACCCTTTTGCGTTCGGCCATCTCGGGCAAAAAGTCACGCATGCCCAGCGGTTTTTCAAACACCTTCGGTCCTGGCAAGCATAACCCTCCTCGGGAAACGGTTCTGCCTCCAATCATCACTTTCGTATTCTACCATTCTAAAGTGCCGACCACAATAAAACCGGCTTCAGCAGGAACGCCCATGGCACGCCACGGGATCCCCTCCGCTGTCGCCGGCGGTCAAGACAGGCGTTCTGAGCCGGGCGGCCCCTCCTCGGTGGCGTCAGTCACCGTTGCCGCCGGTTCGGAGGTCCGCCGCCGCAAGGGGCGGGCCGGGTTTCCACCGACAAAAGCACCCGGCGGCACGTCCCGGGTGACGACCGATCCGGCCGCCACGACGGCCCGATCGCCGATGACGACGCCCGGCAAGATGAGACTGTTGGCGCCGACCATCACCTCATCGCCGATGACAACCTCACCCAGCCGGTATTCGTCCACCAAATACTCGTGGGCCAAAATGGTCGTATTGTAGCCGATGATCGTATTGCGGCCGATGCGGATGAGCTCCGGAAACAAAATGTCCATGGTCACTTTATAGGCCACCGCCGTCTGGTCGCCGACTTGGATGCCCAGCCAGCGGTACATCCGGTTTTTCCACGTAAAAAACGGCATGTAGCGGGCCGCTTCGATGACCAGCACATTGCGCACCACTTTCCAAAACGGAACCGTCCGGTACACTTGCCACAACGAATTGCTGCCGGAAACGGGATACGCCCGGGTCCGCCTCATCCGTCCACCTCCTGCAACGGCCTGGAAAGCACCAGCCGACGCCATATATGGGCCGTCAACACGGTCAGCACCAAGGCCAGCAACAAGCGAAGGCCCAACAGCGGCCAAAGGGGAATGCCCAGCGGGTAAAAGAGCAGCGTGTCCTCAAACACTGCGTGGCACGTCGACAGAAACAAGACCAATAAGTACAAGTCGCGCCGACTCAAATTGCCTTCCCGGGCACTTTCGATGATCAAGCCGGCCCCGTACGCCAGCCCAAACACCAACCCGGCCACCAACGTCAACGACCCTTGCGGCGCGATGCCCAACATTCTCGGCAACAGGCTCAACTTTTGCGAAAGCCGCTCCAACACCGCCAAATCCCGCAAAATTTGAATCCCGATCATCAACGGGATGACGATGATCACCAACTGGACGATGCCGCTGACAGCCGTCCCGACGGCGGCCTGCAAAATGCTCCACCAATCGGCCGTGGCTGCATCGTCCGCCGGCGTCGGAACCGGAACCGTATAACGGGCCGGGGTATCGCCCCCTTGCCAGAGCCAATGAATCAACCATCCCGAAACGAGCGCCAAGCCGATGCGGACCCCGGCCGAAAACCACACGCTGACCCCCACTTGCCGGGTGACGGCGGTTTCCACCAACAAGTTGTGGGCAAAACTGGTCATTACCGCCACCGTGAATGCTTGTTTGACGGTTAAGTCCATGGTCAACAAGGCGCCGATGGCCGCATACAAGTTGATGACCATGCCCATGACCAGTGCCACCGCCGCCTCCCCGGGCAAGCCAAACCACGACATGAAGGGCGCAATGAGCCGGATGATCCAGTCCATCACCGGCGTCTCTTTCAAGAGGCTGACCACCAGCGTCACGGGAAAAATGACTTTGCTCAACGTCCACGCTGTCCGCCAGCCCCGATTCCAACCGCGTCTCAGCGTCTCTGAAACCACCATGTCCCCCATCCGCCCTCACTTTCGAGCGCCATTTTGCCACCATTCGTCATTTCGCCGACCTTATCGCTTGGCTTTCGCCTGTAACTGCTCCGGCACATCTCGGTAGCGGGCCTGATCCCAGCCCCGAAGGCGCCGGACGATCAGCAAAAGCACGGCGGTCAACACCAACAACAAACTGACCAACTGGGCTGTCCGCACGTTGCCGTAAGCCATGGCACCGGGCTCAAACAATAGACCCATGGGCGACCAGAGGCCGTTCAGCAACGCCGCCAGCCAAGCGGGGCCGTCAAAAGCCAGGCTGTCGGTCCGTAACCCCTCGATGAAAAAGCGGCCCACCGAATACCAGATGGCATAGCTGAGAAACACGACGCCGCGCCGGGGGTTGGTCCGGCTCAGCCAGAGCAGCAACAACACGCCGAGCCCGTTCCACAGCGACTCGTACAAAAACGTCGGGTGGTAATAGACGCCGCCGATGTTCATCTGTTCAATGAGCCAATTCGGCAAGTGCAGCCCCTCCAAAAAGTCCCGGGTCACTGGACCGCCATGGGCTTCTTGATTCATAAAATTGCCCCATCGCCCGATGGCCTGACCCAAGAGCAATCCGGGCGCCGCCACATCTGCCAGTTGCCAGAACGAAATGCGGCGAAAATGACAAAACAGCAAGGCCGTCACAATGCCGCCCAACAGCGCCCCGTGAATGGCAATGCCGCCTTTCCAAACGGCGATGATTTCTTCGGGATGTTGCGCGTAATAGTCCCATTGGAAAAAGACGTAGTACGCCCGGGCGCCGATGATGGCCGCCGGCACGGCGTAAATCATAAAGTCCAGCAAGATGTTGTGGTCCAATCCGATCCGTTGCGCCCGCCGCACCGCCAACCCCAAACCGGCGAGGGCCGCTACTCCAAGAATAATTCCGTACCAGTGCACCGCCAACGGTCCCAACTGAAAAGCGATCGGATCCAGTGGCATGGTTGACCTACTCTCCCAACACTTTGTTCAGCCGTTCGGCAAACAGCACGGCCTCGTTGTGCCCCATGACTTTCAACCGATAGTTCATGGCCGCCACTTCCACAATGACCGCCAAGTTGCGTCCGGGGCGCACCGGAATGGTGACGATGGGAATCTCGATGTCCAACAGGCGCAACGTTTCTTCGTCGATCCCAAGCCGATCGTAATGTTTGCCTTCCTCCCACATTTCCAACCGAACCGCCAGGGACACTTTTTTATACGGCCGCACGGCACCGGCCCCGAACAACGTCATCACGTTGATGATCCCGACGCCGCGGATTTCCAACAAATGTTTGATCAAATCCGGCGGCTGGCCGATGAGCCGGTCGTGCACTTGCCGAATTTCCACCGCGTCGTCGGCCACCAGGCGGTGTCCCCGCTTCACCAACTCCAGGGCTGTCTCGCTTTTGCCGATGCCGCTGGAGCCTAACAACAACACCCCGATGCCGTACACGTCCATCAAGACGCCGTGAATGGTCATCCGGGGCGCCAGCATTTCTTCCAAATAATACGTCAGTTTGTTGGTAAACTGGATCGTGGACAAATTCGTCCGCAACACCGGCGTGCCGGTTTCGGTGGCCACTTTCAACAATTCCGGCGGGACGGCCAAACCGCGGGTGATGCAAATGCAGGGCGTCTCTTTTTGACACAAAAAACGAAACCGCTCCAACAACGTCTCGGAAGGCAAACTGGCCGCAAAGCTCAACTCGGTGCGGCCCAACAATTGCACCCGGTCGGCCGGATAATATTCAAAATAACCGGCCAATTCCAGTCCCGGCCGGTGAATGTCGCTGATCGTAATGCCGCGCCGCAAATTTTGTTCGCCGGTCACCACTTCCATTTGAAAACGTTGCACAACTTGTTGCACGGTCACCTGCATGGCCAACACCCTCACCTCTTTCCCCCTCATGATAATGGATGTCAATGGGAAAGAAAAGCGAAAGAGGCCGCAAAACCGCGTCGGATGGATGCGCATCCGGCGCGGGTCGCTGCCTCTTGTCGATGCAAGGGACTATTTCCGGGCCGGGTCAACTTCCGGATTGACGCAAGCCGGCAGGGGTCGGCCAAACAGTCCTGCCAGCAAGTTTTCGGCCGCCAAGAGCGCCATCCGGTCCCGGGTTTCATCGGTGGCGCTGCCGATATGGGGCGTAATCAGCACGTTGGGCAACTGAAGCAAAGGGTGATCGGCCGGAATCGGTTCCGGATCGGTCACGTCCAACGCCGCATAGGCGATCCATCCTTCCTTCAGCGCCTTCACCAGGGCGTCAGTTTGCACAATGGGCCCGCGGGCTACATTGATAAACCGGGCCGTCGGTTTCATCATGCGAAACTCTCGTTCGCCAAACATCCCCCGGGTTTCCTCGGTCAACGGCGTCAACACGACAATGGCATCGGATGTCGCCAGCAATTGATCCAACGGGACGAACTGGGCGCCGATGTCTTCATCATCCGGCCGCCGGCGGCGGTTCGTATATTGAACGTGCATTTTGAACGCTTTAGCCCTTTGGGCGACGGCAGCGCCGATTTGTCCCATCCCCACGATGCCCAGCCGTTTGCCGGCCAGATCGACGCCAAACGGAATCTGGAAAATGTTTTTCCACTCGCCCCGGCGCACCATGTCCCAGCCGTCGGTCACCCGCCGCATGCTGCACAAAAGAAGGGCAAACGCCAAATCCGCCGTGGCGTCCACCAGCACCCCCGGCGTGTTGCCGAACGGGATGCCCCGCCGCGTGCAGGCCGCCACGTCCACATTGTCGTAGCCGACGGCCGCTTGCGCCGCCACTTTCAAACGCGGGGCGTAAGAAAGCAAGCGTTCGTCCAGGCGCATGTTGAAGGTCAGGAACAAACCGTCGGCATCGGCTAAATTCGCCTTCAACCACTCGTTCGGCGCCGGCTCCAAAGACTCCCATATCCGAACGTCACAATGGGCGCGAAGCAAATCCAGCGCCACGGGCCGGATGGGCCCGGTCACGACCACTTTCGGTTTCATCTGCTTTCCCTCCTACTTTTGCCACGCCAAAATGGTCAGCGCATGCTTATACACCGGGTAGTCGACCATCTTCCCGTCGACCGAAATGGCCGCCACCCCTTGCTTTTCCGCCGCCTGAAATGCTTCCACCACCGCTTGCGCCCACGCCAGCTCATCCTTGGTCGGTGAGAAGACGGTGTGTACGGGCTGTATCTGTTTCGGATGGATGAGCAATTTGCCCCGGAAACCGAGCCGCTTGGCCATCCGCGTCTCCCGGATCAGCCCTTTTTCGTGGTTCAGATCTGTAAACACCGTGTCGATGGGCGGGTCAATCCCCGCCGCCCGGGAAGCGACGGCCAGACGGGACCGGGGGTACACCAATTCCAGTTGCTCGTCCGTCAACGCAATCCCCAGGTCAAGGCTATAGTCCACAGCCCCGAAAGCCAGCCGGGTCACCGCGGCATCGGCCAATGCAATCTCGTAGGCAAAATGCACCCCGCGGGCCGTTTCGATGAGGGGAATGATGGTCATCTCGGCGGTCAATTCCCGCTTGAGCCGCACGATGTCTTCCGCCGAACCGACTTTAGGCACCATGATGCCGGCAAACCCGGCTTCTTGCGCACATTCGCAATCGGCCTGCCAAAACGGGCTGTGCAAACCGTTGATGCGCACGTATACAT
>PKQY01000017.1 GCA_017577895.1 Bacillota bacterium | reverse complement strand
ACCCTGGCGAAAGTGCTCAACGTGCCCTTCGCCATCGCCGACGCCACGTCGTTGACGGAAGCCGGTTACGTTGGAGAAGACGTGGAAAACATTCTCCTGAAGCTCATTCAGGCGGCCGATTACGACATCGAAAAGGCTGAACGGGGCATTATCTACATCGATGAGATCGACAAAATTGCCCGCAAGTCGGAAAACCCGTCCATCACTCGGGACGTGTCCGGCGAAGGCGTACAACAAGCGTTGTTGAAAATTTTGGAAGGCACCATTGCCAGCGTGCCGCCGCAAGGAGGAAGGAAACATCCCCATCAAGAGTTCATTCAAATCGATACCACCAACATTCTCTTCATTTGCGGCGGGGCCTTCGACGGCATCGAGCAGATCATCAAGCGGCGGATCGGCAAAAAGGTCATCGGCTTCGGCGCCGACGTGTCCAGCAGCGAGCTGAAGTCGGGCGAAATTTTGGCCATGGTGCAGCCGGAAGACTTGTTGAAGTACGGCTTGATTCCCGAATTTATCGGCCGGGTGCCGGTCATCGCCACCCTCAACCCGCTGGATGAGGCGACGTTGAAGCGCATCTTGACCGAGCCGAAAAACGCCCTCGTGAAACAGTACGCCAAGTTGCTGCAAATGGACAACGTGGAGCTGGAGTTCACCGACGAAGCGTTGACGGCTATCGCCAAAGAAGCCCTGCGGCGCAACACGGGTGCCCGGGGACTCCGCGCGATTATCGAAGATTTGCTGTTGGATGCCATGTACGAGCTGCCATCGCGGGAAAACGTGCGCAAATGCATCATCACCGAAGAAGTCGTCACGAAAAAACTCAGTCCCCAGTTGATTACCGACAAAGGGGAATTGGTGACATTCTGGGAAAAAGAAGCCAGTGCATGACGATGTGACCCTCAGGAATTTCCTGGGGGTTCTCTCTATGACTAGCCCCTTTTCCACTCGGTCATACTAAGACTGGAAAGTTTGACGACCGAATGGAAAGGGGACTCAAAGATGCAGTGGACGATACTCATTGGCGGGATCCAGCTTTTTTTTTCCATCGTCATTGGCCTGTACTTCTGGAACTTGTTGCGCAATCAACAGAACAGCAAGACGGTGGTGCAACGGGAATCGTTTAAGGAAATGGAACAGTTGCGCCGCCTGCGGGCCATTTCCTTGACGGAACCGCTGGCGGAGAAGACCCGGCCGAGCCGTTTTGAAGAAATTGTCGGCCAGGAGGACGGCTTGCGGGCTCTTCGGGCGGCGCTTTGCGGCAGCAATCCGCAACACGTGTTGATCTACGGACCGCCCGGCGTCGGCAAGACGGCAGCAGCCCGGCTCGTGTTGGAAGAAGCGAAAAAAAATCCCCTTTCCCCCTTTGGCGAAGAGGCGAAATTTATTGAGATGGACGCCACCACGGCCCGTTTCGACGAACGGGGCATTGCCGATCCGCTCATCGGTTCGGTGCACGACCCGATTTACCAAGGAGCCGGTGCCCTCGGGCAGGCGGGCATCCCGCAGCCGAAACCGGGCGCGGTCACCAAGGCCCACGGCGGCATCTTGTTCATTGACGAAATCGGCGAACTGCACCCCATACAGTTGAACAAGTTGCTGAAAGTGCTGGAAGATCGCAAAGTTTTCCTGGAAAGTGCGTATTATAATCCAGAAGACCGCAACATCCCGCAGTACATTCACGACATTTTCCAAAACGGTCTGCCGGCCGATTTCCGGCTGGTGGGGGCGACGACCCGCCTGCCGGAAGAAATGCCGCCGGCGCTTCGTTCCCGTTGTGTGGAAATTTTTTTCAAACCCTTATCCATGGAACAGATCGGGCAGATCGTCACTGCTGCCTTGGCGAAAATTGAGATGGACATCGAGCCGGAAGCGGTGGCGCAAATACAGCGGTACGCCAAAAACGGCCGCGAAGCGGTAAACTTGGTCCAAATTGCCGCCGGATTGGCCATGACGGAAAACCGGAAACGGCTGACAAAAGAGGATGTCGAATGGGTCATCCACAACAGCCAGCTGACGCCGCGGCCGGAAAAGCGGGTGGCGCAGGAGCCGCAAATCGGCGTGGTCAACGGTTTGGCTGTCTACGGTCCAAACATGGGTGTGCTGTTGGAAATCGAAGCGACATCCCGGCCGGTGAAAGCCGGTACCGGCACATTGACGGTGACGGGCATCGTGGAAGAAGAGGAAATGGGCGGCCAACGGCGCACCTTGCGCCGCAAAAGCATGTCCAAAGGGTCGCTGGAAAACGTGCTGACTGTCCTAAAACAGCGCAAGGACATCGAGCCGTCGAACTACGACATCCATGTCAACTTCCCAGGCGGCATTCCCATTGACGGCCCGTCGGCCGGCGCCGCCATTGCGACGGCGATTTATTCCGCCATTCACGGCATTCCCGTCGACAACGAAGTGGCCATGACGGGCGAGATGGGGATTCGTGGGGACATCAAACCGGTGGGCGGCGTTGTCGCCAAAGTCATGGCGGCTAAGGAGGCCGGGGCAAAAAAAGTGCTGATCCCAAAAGACAACTGGCAGTCGATGTTTGACGAAATGGAAGGAATTCAGGTGATTCCTGTCGAAAACATTGATCAACTTTTTGCCCATGCGTTGATCGGGGATAGCCAGTACAAAAAGTTGGGAACGCCTGTTCCGGCCGGAGAGGTGCTTTCTGCCCAGGCGGTGGTTTACCAGGCGGAAAGCGAGCGCGTCTGAACATGAATCTGAAGTAAAGGGTTTGAGGGGACATGGCATTGCGAAAATGGATGTCACAGTTGACGGAGGTGCTGGGGATGACCTTGCAAAGGCAAGAGGAACGGCTGATCCCACTGCTACCCCTGAGGGGACTGTTGGTGTTTCCCACGATGGTGCTCCATCTGGACGTCGGGCGGGAAAAGTCCGTCAAAGCGCTGGAAAAAGCCATGGTCGACGACCATGAGATTCTCCTTTCCTGCCAGGAGAAGATCCAAAAAGAGGAGCCAGAAGCCGACGACATTTTCCGCGTCGGCACCGTGGCACGGGTCCGGCAAATGTTGAAATTGCCCAACGGAACGATCCGGGTGTTGGTGGAAGGGTTGTACCGCGCCCGCATTTTGCGTTTTGTGCAGACGGAACCGTATTTTGAAGTGGCTTACGAAGAGCTGCTGGAAGAATATGAAATGGACGCCGAAATGGAAGCCTTGATGCGGGCGGTTTTGGAACACTTTGAACATTATAGCAAGCTGTCGAAAAAAATTACGCCGGAAACGTTTGCCTCGGTGATGGACGTGGAAGAGCCGGGGCGGCTGGCCGACGTCATCACGTCCCATCTGCCGTTGAAAATTCGCGACAAGCAAGCGATATTGGAGACGGTCTCGGTCAAGGAACGGCTCATGAAGCTGTTGGATTTGTTGAACAATGAAAGCGAAGTGTTGGAGTTGGAGCGGCAAATCCAACAGCGGGTCAAAAAGCAAATTGAACGCTCCCAAAAAGAATATTATTTGCGCGAACAGATGAAAGCCATTCAAAAAGAGTTGGGCGACAAAGAAGGCCGGTTAGCGGAAGTCGAAGAAATCCGGGAGCGAATGGAAAAGATCGGAGATTTACCGGATAAGGTCCGGGAGAAAATCGAAAAGGAATTGGACCGCTTGGAAAAAATGCCGCCGGCGGCCGCCGAAGGCACCGTCATTCGCACTTATTTGGATTGGTTATTGGATTTGCCTTGGACGCAACGCACCGAGGACGAGTTGGATCTGCAGCGGGCGGCAAAAGTGTTGGATGAGGCCCATTACGGGTTGGAAAAAGCCAAGGAGCGCATTTTGGAATACTTAGCTGTCCAAAAGCGGGTCAACCATTTGAAAGGCCCCATTCTTTGTCTCGTCGGACCACCAGGAGTGGGGAAAACCTCCTTGGCCCGTTCCGTGGCAGAAGCCATGGGTCGCAAGTTCGTGCGCATTTCCTTGGGCGGTGTGCGGGATGAGGCGGAAATCCGCGGCCATCGCCGCACGTACGTGGGGGCCATGCCGGGACGCATCATTCAAGGCATGAAATCGGCGGGGACCATCAACCCGGTTTTTTTGTTGGATGAAATTGACAAAATGGCCTCCGATTTTCGAGGCGATCCGGCAGCCGCCATGTTGGAAGTGCTGGACCCGGAACAAAACCATCAGTTCAGCGACCACTACATTGAATTGCCGTACGATCTGTCGCAAGTGTTGTTCATTGCCACGGCCAACAACGCGTACAACATCCCCCGGCCGCTTTTGGATCGGATGGAAATTTTGCACTTGAGCGGGTATACGGAAGACGAAAAATTGCATATCGCCAAACGGCACTTGTTGCCGAAGCAGATGAAGGAACACGGGTTGGCCGAAGGGCAGCTCGAGTTGGACGATGAGGTGCTGTTGCAAGTCATCCGCCGGTACACCCGGGAAGCCGGCGTTCGCAACTTGGAACGCCAACTGGCAACCTTGTGCCGCAAGGCGACGAAACAGCTGGTCACCGACGAAAGTTTGGAAAAGATCGTCATCCGGGTCGACAATTTGAAAGATTATTTGGGCACGCCGCGGTACCGTTACGGGTTGGCGGAAGAACGGGACTTGGTGGGAGCGGCCACCGGGTTGGCGTGGACCGAGGCCGGCGGGGATACGCTGATCATCGAAGTGTCCACCTTCCCCGGCAAAGGACGGCTCATTTTGACGGGAAAACTGGGTGAGGTCATGAAAGAATCGGCCCAGGCTGCTTTCAGCTACATCCGGTCCCGGGCATCGGAACTGAAAATCGACAGTGACTTTTCGGAAAAACTGGACATTCACATCCACGTGCCGGAGGGGGCCATCCCGAAAGACGGCCCGTCGGCGGGCATCACGATGGCCACGGCCCTCATCTCGGCGTTGACGGGCATTCCGGTTTCGAAAGAAGTCGGCATGACCGGCGAGATCACGCTGCGGGGACGGGTGTTGCCCATCGGCGGCTTGAAAGAAAAGGTGTTGGCGGCTCACCGCGCCGGGCTGAAGCGAGTGTTGTTCCCACGGGAAAATTTGAAAGATGTGGAGGAAATTCCGGAAAACGTCCGGAAGGCGTTGACCCTCATTCCCGTGGAACACATGGATCAAGTGTTGAAGGAAGCGTTTTTGGAAAACCCGCTGAAACAGCATGAAGACTGGAGCGATGGCGTGGAGCCGGTGGCAGCCGAAGGCGTGGCGGACAATTCGTTGGATTACGGTGCGCAGCTGTGAAAATTACGGAAGCCGAATTGATCGCCATGGCTGCCCAACCGGATCAATTTCCCCGGGACGGCCTGCCGGAGATCGCCCTGGCGGGCCGGTCCAACGTCGGTAAGTCTTCCTTCATCAACCGGATGCTGGGCCGTCGGCGCCTGGCCTATACGAGTTCCCGTCCCGGCAAGACCCAGACCCTCAATTTTTACCGGATCAACCGGCAGTTTTATTTTGTCGATCTCCCCGGTTACGGCTTTGCGCAAGTGGCGAAGCGCCAACAAGCGGCTTGGGGACCGCTCATCGAAGGGTATTTCAAACACCGCCCTTCTCTGGCGCTCGTCATTCAGCTGGTGGATATTCGACACAAACCGACCGCACAAGATCGGCAAATGTGGGAATACTTGCAATGGCACCAACTGCCGACTCTGCTGGTGGCCACCAAGGCCGACAAAATCGCCCGCGGACATTGGCAAAAACATTTGGGGATCATCCGCAAAGAATTGGCGTTGACGACACACCCCGTGTATCCGTTTTCGGCTCAGGACGGCACCGGTAAAGATGCCATCTGGGCAGCCATCCGTGAACATCTGGCGGCCAGGCCCCAAGCGATTGACAATTTTTGACAATGTTCACACATTGTTCATTTGGGACATCAGAGCGGGCATGTTATAATAAGTCCAAACAAGCGGAAAACGTGTAAAGTGTGGTGTCCTATGCACATCATCGTCATCGGAGTCAATCATCGCACGGCACCGGTCGAATTGCGGGAACGGCTGGCCTTTCCGGAGCAGACGTTGCCCGAGGCGTTGGCCCGTCTCCGGGAAACTCGCGGCGTGCTGGAGAGCGTCATTCTCAGCACGTGCAACCGGACAGAACTCATTTTTGTCGCCGATCAACCCAGTCGGGCAGTGGAACATACGGAGCGGTTCCTTGAATCGTGGTCCGGCGTGCCGCAAGCGGAATTTCGGCCAGTGCTGTACGTGCACCGGGAAGAGGAGGCCGTGGCCCATCTGTATCGGGTCGCCTGCGGTCTCGATTCCATGATTGTCGGCGAAACGCAAATCCTCGGGCAACTAAAGGACGCCTTTTTCTTGGCCCGGGATTTGGGAAATACAGGCAGCTTGCTGAACCGGTTGTTGCAGCAGGTCATCACCTTTGCCAAAAAGGTGCATGCCGAAACGGGCATTAACGACCATCCGGTTTCGACCAGTTATGCAGCCATCGAATTGATGAAACAGGTGTTCGGTGACCTGAAAGGAAAGCGGGTCGTCATCATCGGTGCCGGAAAAGTAGCGCAGCTGATGGGACAATATTTTCGGGACAGTCAAGTCCGGCAGATGACGTTTGTCAACCGGACACTGGAAAAAGCCGAGGCGGTAGCCCGTTCCCTCGGTGGACAGGCTGTGCCCCTGTCGGCCTTGACCGACGTGTTGGCCGATGCGGACATTGTCGTCAGCGCCACCGGCGCGCCGGGATATGTGCTGACGAAACAGCAAGTGGAACCGCTGGTGCAAGGTCGAAGCCGGCGGCTCTTGTTCATGGACATGGCGGTGCCCCGAGACCTGGATCCGCAAATTCATCGGTTGCCGAATACGTTTTTGTACGACATCGACGATTTGGAAGGGTATGTCGAGGCCCAGATGGCCGAGCGGCTGAAAGTGGCCCGGCGCATCGAGGGGAAGATTGCGGAAGAAGTCGCCGCGTTCCGCCAGTGGTTGCAAACGTTGGGCGTCATCCCGCTCATTGCGGCATTGCAGCAAAAGGGGCAGCACATTCATCGGGAAACGATGGAAAGCCTGCAAAACAAATTGCCCCACTTGTCGGAGCGGGAACTGAAAATCATCCGCAAACACATGATGAGTGTCGTCAACCAACTGCTTCGCGATCCGATTCAACGCATCAAAGAACTGGCCTTGGAACCGCAGGCCGAACAGTCGCAAAACTTTTTTGCGACGATATTCGCCTTGGAAGAATATTTGTTGGAGCAAGAATTACAACAGCAGAAGGCGGAAGTCAAAGCGGCGCCGTCCGCACAAGAGGCCCGCACTGAGGTCCCCCTTCCTTTTCGTCTGTGAGCCGCCGGAAGCGTAGGCACCTGTCAGTTTTCCAAGGAAGGGGTTGGCCTCGTTGGGGCTTTTTGTTTTTGACGGCATGGTTTATCTTTACGTGATAAGCCTTTTTTTTTACTATTTGGCGCTCATCCGAAAAGAGCGGGTCTTTCGTCGGCTCGGTTTTTTCACGTTGCTCTTCGTATGGCTTCTTCAGACGGCCTTTTTTGTCGGCGGCGGATGGCTAAAAGGGCAATGGACGCTGTTGTCCGTCTTTGAGAGCCTTTTGTTTTATTCATGGCTGTTGGTGGGCTTGACCCTCGTCGTCCATGTTTGGTTCCAGACGGAATTGTTCATTTTATGCAGTACCCTTATCGGCATGACCGCTTTCGTCTTTGCCCTGGTCGCCGACCGGCATGCCGTCAACCTTCCCATGCCGCAAGCGCTCGTTTCGGAGTTGCTGGTCATTCACGTCACGTTGGCGCTGTTCAGTTATGTCGCCTTTACGTTTGCCTTTCTTTTTGCGATGATTTATTTGTTCCAGGAAAAACACCTCAAGCGGAAGCGATGGCAATTCCGGTTCCGTTTGCCCAGTTTGGAGCAGATGGAATCGCTGTCATATGTGTGCAACATCGTCGGTTTTCCCCTGCTGGTCGTGTCGTTGCTGTTGGGGTTTGTGTGGGCCTATTTGCGGCTTCCGTTCAATTTTTGGCTGGACCCCAAAATCGTCACCTCGCTTATTGTTCTGGCGTTGTACGGGTACACCTTGTTCTCCTGGCATCGCGGCGTGCGGGGGGAATGGCTGGCGTGGATGAACGTGTTGGCTTTTGTGATGGTCTGTGTCAATGTAGTGGTTTCCATGTTTTGGTCGTCTTTTCATCGGTGGTAACCGTCGAAACATCGTGGAGCCCGTGCTGTGGCAAGCCGGGATGCGGCATGGGCACGTCTGGTGAGGAGGAATCCCTGTGAATCCGATACGCATCGGTTCCCGTCGGAGCGAACTGGCGTTACGTCAGACGAATTGGGTCAAGGAACGGCTGGAACAGGCCACGGACCGGCCGGTGGTCATTCGCACCTTTGTCACGAAAGGCGATCGGATTTTGGACGTGACGTTGTCCAAAGTGGGCGGCAAAGGGTTGTTCGTCAAGGAAATCGAGGATGAGATGCTCAAGGGGGGCATCGATCTGGCCGTCCACAGTATGAAGGACGTGCCGGCCCAGTTGCCGGCAGGTTTGACCTTAGGGGCGGTCAGCCGACGGGAGGATCCTCGGGATTGTTGGATTTCCAAACACGGCATCCCGTTTTCCCAATTGCCGTCCGGTGCCAAAGTCGGCACCAGCAGTCTGCGCCGTCAAGCCCAAATTCGACGGCTGCGGCCGGATATCGAAGTGATCCCGCTGCGCGGCAATGTGGGAACTCGGCTGCGCAAGCTGGGAGAGACTGATTTGGACGGCATTGTCCTGGCGGCGGCCGGTTTGCACCGGCTCGGATGGGAAGACCAGATTACCGAATATTTTTCGCCGGACACCTTGATCCCGGCCGTCGGGCAAGGTGCGTTAGGCATCGAATGCCGGGAAGACGATGCCGACATCTTGGCCCTTTTGCAAGCGGTGCACGACGGCACGACGGCCCAATGTGTGCAGGCGGAACGGGCCTTTTTGCAACGGCTGGAAGGGAGCTGCCAAGTGCCGTTAGGGGCTTACGCCCGCTGGGAAGACGGCCGCATTGTCGCCGAAGGCTTTGTGGCGTCCCCGGACGGCAAGCAGTTTTTACGGGCCACGCGAGAGGGAGATGACCCCATCGACGTCGGGACAAGCTTGGCAGAAGACCTGCTGGCCGCCGGCGCCGGGGACATCTTGCGCCGCGTGGCGGCGGAAAGTGAAATCGCCCGGCAGCCGTGAGGTGAAGGCAGTGGAAAAAGAACGGAGCACGGCAGAACGGCCGCTGGACGGTGTCCGGGTGTTGGTGACCCGGGCGGCCGAGCAGGCCGATGAACTGGCCTCCCGCATCGAAGCGCTGGGCGGGGAGGCGGTGATTTTCCCGCTCATCCGCATACGGCCGATTCAAGATACGACAGAGCTGGATCGGGCGCTGGACGAACTGGACCAGTTTGACTGGATCGTGTTTACCAGCGTCAATACGGTCACGTTGTTTGTCCAGCGGCTGCGGCAGCGAAACATGATCCCCGAGTACATATCGGCCCGCGTGGCGGCCGTCGGCCCGAAGACGAAGGCGGTGTTAGAAGACCACGGCATGGAGGTGGACCTCATACCTTCGGAATACCATGCGGAGGGCCTGTTGAAGGTGCTGTTGCCGCGATTGTCACCGGGAATGCGGGTGTTGTTCCCCAAATCCCGCATTGCCCGCAACGTCTTGCCGGAACAGCTGGCCCGCCGCGGAGTCCATGTGACGGCCGTAGACCTCTATGAGACCGAACCGGTGCGGGAAGGGGCATCGGCGTTGGCTGCCATGTTGGCGGAACGAACGATTCAGCTCATTACGTTTACGAGTTCGTCGACAGTGCACAGTTTTGCGGAGCTGTTGGCGGGTTACGATCTGGCCCGCCTGCTGCAAGGGGTGGCGGTGGTCAGCATCGGACCGCTGACGACGGCCGCGTGCCGAAAAAGGGGGCTTCCGGTGGCGGTTGAAGCCCGGTCGTCCAGTTTAGACGGACTCATTCAGGCGATGAGCGAGTGGAACCAATTGAGTCGTAAAGGAGCGAATGCCGATGAGTGATGTGAAACATGCGATACCCACACCGGCTCCTTTCGGCCGCCTGCGGCGCCTGCGGCGGACCGAAGGACTGCGCCGGTTGGTGCGGGAGCACGTGTTGACGGTCGATGATTTGATTTATCCGTTGTTTGTCGTCCACGGTGAAGGCGTCAAAGAGCCGGTGGCTTCCATGCCCGGCGTCTACCGGTACTCGGTGGACCGGCTGGCGGAAGAGTTGGAAGAACTGGTGTCGTTGCGCATCCCGGCGGTGATGTTGTTCGGCGTGCCGGCCCATAAAGACCCGCAAGGGTCGGGTGCGTATGACGACGATGGGGAAGTGCAGCGGGCCATCCGGCTCATCAAGCGGGATTATCCCCAACTGGTGGTCATGGCCGATACGTGTCTGTGCGAATACACCGATCACGGCCATTGCGGCGTCGTCCGAGGAAATGACGTCGATAACGACGCGTCCCTGGAACTGTTGGCCCGCACGGCGGTCTCGCAGGCGGCTGCCGGCGCCGATATCATCGCGCCGTCCAACATGATGGACGGGTTTGTCTGGGCCATCCGGAAGGCGTTGGACGAGCACGGATTTCAACACGTGCCCATTTTGTCCTATGCGGTCAAATACGCTTCTGCTTTTTACGGGCCGTTCCGGGACGCGGCCGGTTCAGCCCCGCAATTCGGCGACCGGCGTGGTTATCAAATGGATCCGCCCAATTGGCGGGAAGCCGTGCGGGAAGCGGCGGAGGACGTGGCCCAAGGGGCGGACATGTTGATGGTCAAGCCGGGATTGCCGTACTTGGATATCGTCCGGCTCATCCGCGACAAGTTTGACCTGCCGTTGGCCGTCTACAACGTCAGCGGCGAATACGCCATGGTCAAGGCGGCGGCGCAAAACGGCTGGATTGACGAAAAACGCGTCGTGCTGGAACTGTTGACCGGGATGAAACGGGCCGGTGCCGACATGATTTTGACCTATCATGCCAAAGATGCAGCGCGCTGGTTGGCGGAGGGATGATGGTCATGCTTCCGAAACGGGTCGGAATCGTGGTCTGGTTGCGCAGCGTCCGGGACGCTCGCCATCTGGAGCGTTACGGTCACCTCATTTACGTGTCCCGGCGGCTCAAATACGCGGTGTTGTACGTCAATGAATCGGAGATGACGACGAAAATGAACCAACTGTCCCGCCTGCCCTTTGTCCGAAAAGTGGAACCGTCCCATTTGCACGAAGTGTCGGTGGAATACGAAGTGAAACGCCCGATGGAAGAGCCGCTGGATCATACGATGCAAGAAAAAGTTCCGTAACATCCACGCACGGATAAGTCGACCCTTGCTTGGACATGTCGTCGACGCGACGGAGCCATCCGAAGACGGATGGCTCTTTTTTCATATGACCGATCGAGGCGGGTTATACTAAGACTGCCACGCTTTTGGAGTGCAGGAACAGAATTGGCAAAGGATGGGTTGACATGAGCGATAAGACGGCATTTCCAGGCAAGTTTTTTTGGCTAGGATGCCTTCTGTTGACCGTCAGTCTGCTTTTGGCCGTCGTGGGCAATTTGCCCCAGGCCGAGGCCCAAACCGTGGTCAAGGAAGGCAGTGTCGGCGGCTATGTTTGGGAACTGCAGGGCCGGCTCCAGTTTTTAGGCTTCTATCACGGCAAGATCGACGGGATCTTCGGCCGGCAGACGTACTGGGCGGTCCGCAATTTTCAATATCAGTTCGGACTGAAAGTCGATGGCATCGTCGGACCGAAGACGAAAGAGATGTTGTGGAAAGCGACCCGGAACTGGCCTGGGGCACAAAGGGGACAGGCGGCCGGCGGCAGTCAGCAAAAAAGTGCGACGCAGGGGACCGCGTCGGTCAACCGTCCCGTCCGGGGCAACATTCAAAGTTTTTCCCAGAATGACATCAAATTAATGGCCAACGCGGTGTACGGCGAGGCCCGGGGAGAGCCGTATATCGGCCAAGTGGCGGTGGCGGCGGTCATTTTGAACCGGTTGGAAAGCCCGCTGTTTCCTGATACTGTCGCCGGCGTCATTTTTGAACCGGGGGCGTTTACCGCCGTGGCCGACGGGCAAATTTGGCTGACGCCCAACGAGACGGCCAAAAAAGCGGTGGAGGACGCCATCAACGGCTGGGACCCGACCGGCGGCGCCCTGTATTACTTCAACCCGGAGACGGCGACGTCGGCGTGGATCTGGAGCCGGCCGCAGATCAAGCGCATCGGCAAACACATTTTCTGTCTGTGAACGCCACAAGCACCGGAAGGCAAGCACCGGAACGCGTTTCCGGTGCTTGTTTGTTTTGCGGGAAAATGAGACTGGACAGCGGCACCGCTTGGATGTATAATTACAACATTATGATGCATAATTATGAAGTTCGACGGGAGTGGAGAAGGTGCAAGTCCGTCCAGCCAGGGTCGGGGACGTGATCTTTATCGAACAGCTGCTCCGCTACTACGCGGATCGGTCCTTGCTGTTGCCGCGGAGCCGGTTGTCCATCATCGAGTCCCTGCCTTGCTTTAAAGTGGTGGAAGAGAACGGGGAATTGTTGGGCTGCGGTGCGTTGCACGTCCTTTGGGACGATTTGGCGGAAGTCCGTTCGCTGGCCATTGTGCCCCAGGCCAAGGGCCGGGGTTTGGGCAAGATGTTGGTCGAGGCCTTTGTCCGGGAGGCCGAATCCATGGGCATCCGGCGGGTGATGGCTTTGACGTACCAGCAGGCTTTTTTTGAGAAGTGCGGCTTCCATGTCGTGGACCGTTCCACGTTGCCGCAAAAGGTGTGGAAAGACTGTCTGAACTGTGCCAAACGGTTTGCCTGCGATGAAATTGCCATGATTCGGGTGTTGGAGACCGTCCCGGTTCAGCCGCCGCTGTTGGAGCCGTTGACGTTGCCGAAGGAGTTTTTGCCGGTGGAGAAAAAAGTTCCCGGCCAAAACACCGCCGTCTCCGGCACATGAATGCGCCTCCGATGGGCCAAGCTATGATTGGAGGTGAGAGGTGCATTGAGGACATGGGCGGTCCTGGGTGGACTGGTCGGGATGATGCTGTTGCCTGCGGTACGCCGCCGGACGATGGCCGGATTGTTGCGTATCCCGCTGGTGAGCCGTTTAGCGGTCCGTTCGGTGATGCGGAACCGCTGGCTGAGAAACCGACTGATGCAGCAGGCGTTGAAGCCTGTGATGAAAGCCGCACGATAACCTCGCCTCCGGGCAGCGAAAGCTGCCCTTTCTTTGTCTTTGCGCATTGACTTCGCTCCCGCGGAACACCAATATACAATGTATAATTAGAAAGAATTAGAAAGTCTGGCAAGGGGGTTGACCGATGCGACGATTGGGAAAATGGACAGCCCTGATGTGCTGTTTGTTCCTGTTGGGGGCGGCACCGGTGGCGGCCGATGCGGTGCCGGGCGAACAAGTGGTGACATTGGGCAAAGATTTGACCGCCGAACAGCGGCAAGAAATGTTGGATTTGTTTGGCGTCGATGAAGCCGACGTGACGATTCTCGAAGTGACCAACGAAGAGGAAAAGGCGGTGTTGGGGCATCTGTTGTCACCGGCGGTCATCGGCTCCCGGGCCATCTCTTCGGCGAAAATCACGTTGACGGAAAAAGGACAGGGACTGAACGTCGAAACCCACAACATCACCTGGGTTTCCAAGTCGATGTATGTCAACGCGTTGTTGACGGCCGGTGTGGAAGATGCGGACGTCGTAGTGGCGGCGCCGTTTCCCGTATCGGGGACGGCCGGTTTGACTGGGATCATCAAAGCCTTTGAAGCGGCCACCGACGGAAAGCTGGATCAGGAACGGGTGGAAGTGGCCAATGAGGAGATGATCGCCCAAGCCCAGTTGGGAGAGCGGCTCGGTGACCAAGAGGCGGCCGCCGAGTTGATGGCCCGCCTGAAGGAGGCACTGGGGGATCAGAAACTATCGGAAGAGCAGTTGCGGAATTTGATCATCAATGTGGCGGGAGATTTGAATCTCCAGTTGACCGATTCCGAGATCGCCAGCCTGTTGTCCATTCTGCAAAAACTGCAGCAGCTGGACATTGACTGGAACAAGTTGCAGCAACAGTGGCAACAGTGGCAGAAACAAGTGGAACATTTTCTCGATGCAAATCCGGAAGTGAAAAACTGGTTGATCCGTCTCTTGGAAGCCATCCGAGACTTCATCCAAAACTTGATTGTTCAATTTACATCATGAGACCGTTTTGTTAACATGAACTGTTAGGAGACAGAAACATTATGCGCTGGGAAAGAAATCGGGTGGTCCAATGAGCAAACGGGATTACTACGAAGTGTTGGGGGTCGACCGAAATGCGACCCCGGAAGAGATAAAGAAAGCGTACCGTAAACTAGCCCGTCAATACCATCCGGATGTCAACAAGTCGCCGGACGCCGAAGAAAAATTCAAAGAAGTGAAAGAAGCGTACGACGTGTTGAGCGACCCCGAAAAACGGGCCCGTTATGACCAATTTGGCCATGCGGATCCGAACGCCGGCGGTTTCGGCGGTTTCGGAGGCTTCGGCGGTTTCGGCAGTGGGGAAGCGGGAAGCGGCTTCGGCGGCTTTGAAGATATTTTTGACATGTTTTTCGGCGGGCGCCGCAGCAATCCCCATGCGCCGCGGCGCGGAGCCGACATCGAGTTGAGCATGACGCTGGAGTTTGAAGAAGCGGTTTTTGGCGTCGAAAAAACCATCGAAGTGCCGCGGGAAGAGCGCTGCGACACCTGCCACGGCAGCGGCGCCAAACCGGGGACAAAACCCCAGACCTGCCCGGTCTGCCGGGGGACGGGACAAGAGGAGACGGTGCAAAATACGCCGTTCGGCCGGTTTATCAACCGGCGGACGTGTTCCCGGTGTTACGGTCGGGGTGTGTTGATCTTGCAGCCGTGTCCTTCTTGCCGCGGTTCGGGACGCATTCGCGTGACGCGAAAAATCCAGGTCAGCGTCCCGGCCGGAGTGGAGGACGGTTCGCAGCTCCGCATGGCCGGGGAAGGCGAATCGGGTATCAACGGCGGCCCACCCGGCGATTTGTACATTTTGCTGCGGGTCAAACCCCATCCATTTTTCAAACGCGACGGGTACGATCTGTATTGCGAAGTACCCATCACTTTTGTGCAGGCGGCCTTGGGGGACGAGATTGAGGTGCCGACGTTGACAGGGAAAGTGAAGCTGAAAATTCCTCCCGGCACCCAAAGCGAGACGTATTTCCGCCTGCGGGGCAAAGGGGTACCGCGGCTGAGGGGCCACGGCTACGGAGACCAGCACGTCAAGGTCGTGGTGGTCGTGCCGAAGCGGTTGACGGAACGGCAAAAGCAACTGCTGCGCCAGTTTGCCGAAGAAGAGGCGGCCATGGAAGGCAGCGGGGATAAAGCTGAATCGGCGGATAAAGCGATGAACGGACAGGAAACGCGGTTTTTTGACCGGATGCGGAAAGCGTTTCGAGGCGAGTCTTAAATCCAGGAGAAAGGAGGGGACCGATGCCGACCGTCGCATTTCAAACCCTCGGGTGCAAAGTGAATCAATACGAGACCGACTCCATGTGGCAACTGTTCAAGCAGGCCGGATACACCCGAGTGCCTTTCGATCAAGTGGCCGACGTGTACGTCATCAACACGTGCACAGTGACCAACATCGGCGACCGCAAAAGCCGCCAGATGATTCGTCGGGCGATCCGACGCAACCCCGATGCGGTCATCGTGGTCACCGGCTGTTACGCCCAGACGTCGCCGGCGGAAGTGATGGCCATTCCCGGGGTCGACATTGTGCTGGGGACGCAAGGGCGGGATAAGCTGCTGGACTATGTCCGGCGTTATCAAGAGGAGCGGAAGCCCATCAATGCCGTCACCGACATCATGAAAGCCCGCCAGTTTGAGGAGTTCGACGTGCCGACGGTGACGGAGCACCACCGGGCGAACTTAAAAATTCAGGAAGGCTGCAACAATTTTTGCACGTTCTGCATCATTCCGTGGGCCCGGGGCCTGTTGCGCAGCCGGGCGCCGGAGAGCGTGCTGAAACAGGCCCGGGAACTGGTGGCTGCCGGATACCGGGAAATCGTGCTCACGGGCATTCACACCGCCGGATACGGCGAGGATTTGGAAAACTACAGTTTTGCCCAACTGTTGCGGGATTTGGTGGCCATAGAGGGCCTGCAGCGTATCCGCATCAGTTCCATTGAAGCCAGCCAAATCACCGATGAAGTGTTGGACGTGTTCCAGCGGTCGGACAAACTGTGCCGGCATTTGCACATTCCGTTACAGGCCGGAGACGATACCATTTTGCGACGGATGCGCCGGAAATATACGGTGGAGCAGTACCGGAAAAAAATCGAGGCGGTGCGTCAAGCGCTGCCGGGACTGGCGGTGACCACCGACGTCATCGTCGGATTTCCCGGGGAAACCGAGGAGCATTTCATGAACAGCTACCGTTTTATCGAAGAAATCGGCTTTTCCCGCCTCCACGTCTTTCCTTATTCCAAGCGCACCGGCACGCCGGCGGCGAAAATGCCGGATCAAGTACCGGAAGACGTCAAGCGGGAACGGGTGGAGCGCCTGTTGCGGCTGTCGGAACGGCTCAGTTTCGAATACGCCAGCCAGTTTACCGGTCAAGTGCTGGAGGTCATTCCCGAACAGCCGTGGAAAGCCGGACCGGAACCGGGATGGATCGTCGGGCATACTGACAATTACTTGCAAGTGGCCTTCCACGGTACGCCGGACATGTTCGGCAAATTGGTGCGGGTGCGGTTGGATGAGCCGGCCGCCGATGTCAATCGCGGCACCTTCGTCCGGTTGGTCGGGTAACGCCGGTGATGAAAGTCATCTTTTTGTTCGTGGACGGTTTAGGCGTCGGTCCCGAGACGGCGGACAATCCGTTTCTGCAACTGCGCCTGTCCTTTATCGAGGCGCGGCTCGGCGGCCCATTGTGCCAGAGTATCCCGCCTTTTTGGCGGCAGGATGAAGCGTTTTTTCTCGCCGATGCGACCCTTGGGGTGGACGGGCTGCCGCAGAGCGCCACCGGTCAGACCAGCATTTTTACCGGACAGAACGCTGCCCGCGCGATGGGGCGGCATATCAGCGGCTTTCCCTTGGCCCGGCTGCGCCGCATGCTGGAAGCCGGGAATTTGTTTTCGTGGATTTCCCGAAAAGGCCTGCGGTGCGCGTTTGCCAACGCGTTTACGCCGGAATTTTTCCAGTTGCGGACGACCCGGCGGGGCTGGGTGTCCTGCAGCACCCGTGCGGCATGGGCCGCCGGACTTCCGCTGCGGACGTTGGACGATTTGTTGGCGGGACAAGCCGTCTATCACGATTTGACCCGTTTTTGGTATCGGCAGCGACACCCCGATACGTCCTTGCCGCTCATTACCCCCCAAGAAGCGGCGGAGCATTTGTTGGCCATCAGCCGACAGCACGATTTCGTCTTTCACGAATTTTTTTTGACCGATGTGGCGGGACACGCCCAAGATTTCGCCTTGTTGCGAACGGTGCTGATGCAGTATGACGCCTTTTTGCAAACGTTGGACGATTTGCGGCCGCCGGACGTGACATTGGTGCTCACCAGCGACCACGGCAATTGTGAAGATTTGTCGGTGAAAACCCACACCCGCAATCCGGTGCCGGTGTGGATCCGCGGTCCGGGAGCCCGCCTGCTGCCGCGGCCGGTGAGCGATTTGACCGACGTGGCGCCCAGCATCATGGCCATGTTGAACGTGTTGCAGTGAACCGTGAACGGTGATATGGTCCACTGTCCGGCGGCACGGTCGGAAGGAGGTGTGCGATTGAAGGAAATTTCGGCAGGAGGAGTGGTCTATCGCAAAGACAACGGGTCCATTTCGCTGTTGGCGTTGACCGACCGGTTCGGCCGCTACTCCTTGCCCAAAGGGAAGCAGGAAGCAGGCGAGACGCTGAAGGAGACGGCGCTGCGGGAAATCTGGGAAGAGACGGCCATCAAGGGCACCGTCGAACAGCCGTTGGGGGTCGTCACGTATACGTACTATCACCCGGAATACGGCCAGATGGACAAAGAAGTGCACTATTTTCTCGTGCGGGCGTTAACCGATGAACTGTCACCGCAAAAGGAAGAGATCAACGGCGTGGCATGGGTCGATCCGGCATCGTTTTTGAAATACCATCGGGAAAACGGGTACGAAAACAACACGGAGATCATCAAAAAGGCGTGGGAGGCATTGGGGCTTCAAAACAGTTGACGATACACCCATTGGACGCAGGCGGCGAACTGCCGGGCCCACGGCAGGACGGCCAAGGAACACAACAAATTGAAGAGTAGTTGGGCATGAGCGATTTGCGTCGCCGGCGCGCCGCCCCAGACCGCTACGTGGTCGGCGTACCACGGAATGAGCGGAAACAGAATGACGGCGCCGGCGAGATTGAGGAGCAAGTGGGCCAACGCCACTTTTTTCGCCTCGGCGCCGCCGGTCAAGGCGGCCAGGAGGGCGGTGGCACACGTGCCCACGTTGCTGCCCAGTACATACGCGATGCCGGCGGCCATGGACAATTCGCCTGCTGACATGAGCCCCATCAACAAGGCGATGGCGGCGGTGCTGCTTTGAAAGACCGCCGTGATGAGGAGGCCGAACAGAAAGCTGAATGTCAAATGCCGGGACGCCCAGGACAAGCCGTGGCCAAACCACAGGTGTTGGGTCAGCGGTTCGGCGATGAGGCGCATCATGGCCAAGCCGATGAACAACAGACTGATCCCGGCGGCAATGGCCCCGACTGGACGCACTTTTTGAGCCGGGAAGAAGAGCAGGCCGATGCCGATGACGAGTCCCGGCAAGACCATGGCGTCGATGGGCAACGTCAACATTTCCAGGGTGATGGTGGTTCCGACGTTGGCGCCCAAAATCAAGCCGATGGTCTGGGCAAACGGGAGCACGCCGGCGCCGACAAAACCGACGGCCAACATGGTGACCGCGCTGCTGCTGTGAAGGACGGCGGCGGCCAACGTTCCGGTCAAAAATCCCCGCCAAGGGGTGACGGTCAACCGGGCCAACAGCTTTTGGATGTAGGGGAGTGCCAACGTTTCTAAACCGTGGCGCATGAGGGCCAAGCCAAACAAAAAGACGCCGAGGCCGCCGGCCAGCGGGATGAGAAATTCACGCACCGCAATCCCTCCCCGATTCAATATACGGCGGCCGTTGGACAAACATGTTTTTTCCAATTTCGAAAGGAGTGTGAAACCATTGGCCGATTGCATTTTCTGCAAAATCGTCGCCGGAGAAATCCCTTCCAAAAAGGTGTATGAAGATGACGACGTCATCGCCTTTCACGACATCGCGCCGAAAGCGCCGGTGCACGTGCTGATCATCCCCCGCAAACACATTCCGACCATGGCCGACGTGACGGACGAAGATTTGCCCGTCATCGCCGCCATCCATCGCGCGGCATTGGCGGTGGCCCGCGAGACAGGCATTGCCGAACGCGGGTTTCGGCTTATCAACAACTGCAAGGAAGATGGCGGTCAAGAAGTGTACCACTTGCATTACCATTTGTTGGGCGGGAAGCGGCTTGGCACGCCTTTCGGGCAGTGATGTGGTCCCTTTCGGGATGGTGAATTGATCCGTTTCTTGACCTGTACTATAATGACAATGATTTAGGAATTTTCTCTTACCGGACACGTGGCTCATGTCGGCCCCCTTCGACAGGTCTCCCTTCGACAGGACGGCCGCAAAAGTCACGCGGTTGGAGCGGAGGGAGGGATGGGTGGTGGCCGAAATCAAGGTGCGCAAAAACGAGTCCATCGATAGTGCGCTTCGTCGGTTCAAAAAAACGGTTGCCCGCGCCGGTGTGCTGGCCGAGGTCAGAAAACGGGAACACTACGAAAAGCCGAGTGTCCGGCGCAAAAAGAAATCGGAAGCGGCACGGAAACGGAAGCGCTAGGAGGACGAACAGTGTTAGCGGAACGTTTGACGGAAGATCTGAAACAAGCGATGAAAGATCAGGACAAGTTGCGGCTTTCGGTGCTCCGCATGGTTCGGGCGGCCATCAAAAACGTCGAGATCGAAAAACGCCGTCCGCTGACGGACGACGAAGTGCTGGACGTGCTCAACCGCGAGTTGAAACAGCGGCAAGAGTCGCTGGCGGAGTTCGAAAAAGCCGGCCGCGACGATTTGAGCCGTCAAGCGGAGGAAGAAATTCGCATCTTGCGGCAATATTTGCCCGAGCCGTTGGATGAAGAAGCCCTGGCCGCATTGATTGACGAGGTCATCCGTGAAACGGGTGCGACGACCAAGCGGGACTTGGGCAAAGTGATGAGCGTCCTGATGCCCAAAGTCAAAGGCCGGGCGGACGGGAAAAAAGTGAATCAAATGGTGCAACAACGTCTGGCGGATGCCTGAAAGATACAGTACACCCCATTCCCTCGCCGCGAGGGATGGGGTGTTTTCTTTTCATAAACCCTTCCCCGGACGCATATGCGTGAAATATGCGGGGAGGAGGCATGTCATGAACCGCTGGGCGGCGTGGAAAAAGCGGTTGGGTTCTTCTTTGGACGTTCCCCTCAACACCATCCTCAACATACCGCGGGTGACCGTCATCGGCACGTATCAAGTGTATGTGGAGAACCATCAAGGCATTTTGGAATTTTCCAGCCAACGGCTGCGGCTGCGGACGGTGGCCGGGCAGTTGCAGATCACCGGCCAAGGTCTGATGATCCGGCAAATCAACCACGAAGAAATTTTTGTCGAAGGGGAGCGCATTGCCTCCTTGACGTTTACCGAGCAGGCGTAAAAAGGGGGCTGTAGCTGTGGTTTCCTGTTGGCACTGGCTCTTCGGATACGTCGTCTGTTGCATTCGTCGCGGGGAGCGGCAGGCATTGCTGAACTTGTTGCTCGAAGAAAATGTCGAGGTCTGGGATGTCGTGGAACTGCCGGACACCGGGACCGTCACTTTTTGTTTGTCTTTGCGCGATTACCGCCGCATCGTCAAGAAATTGAAACGGCACGCGATGCGCATCCAAATTGTGGACAAGCGGGGACTGCCGTTTTATTTGTGGCGGGCCCAACAACGGAAATCGTTCTGGGCCGGGGCCTTCGGTTTCATCGTCCTGCTGTCCCTCGTGTTTCAAATCGTCTGGGCCGTGGACGTGGTCGGCAACGAGCAAATTCCGACAGACGAACTGCTGAACGCCGTGGCTCAATTGGGGGTGAAAGAAGGGGTTTTTCGTCACCGGTTGCCGTCCCGCGACGTGTTGCAGGCGGAGTTGCTCAGCCGTTTTCCCGGCCTCACTTGGGTCGGTGTGGAGCAGAAGGGGACGAAAGTCGTCATTCGCGTCGTCGAAGGAAAGCGCCCGGAGCCGGCGCCGCTGTCCAACCCTCGACATTTGGTGGCGGCCAAAAGCGCCATTGTTAAGGACATTTTTGTCGAGCAAGGGACGGCCCGGGTGACGCGCAATCAACGGGTGAAAAAAGGCGAGGTGCTCATCGCCGGGTATATGGGCAACGAGGAAAACCGGCGGACCGTCAGCGCCAAAGGCACCGTTCACGGCCTCGTCTGGTATGAAGTGTCGGCATCAGTACCCCTCGTGCAGCGCCAATATCGGCTCAGCGGGGAACGTTTTCAAAAACGTTCGCTGCTCATCGGCAACCGCCTCGTCTCCTTCGGCCCGGCTGCTCCCCCTTTTCAGCCATACAAAGTGGACGAAGTCGTGCGGCGTTGGCAAGTTGGGCCGTGGACGCTGCCCATCGGGATGCTTGAGAGGACCTATTACAAAACGGTGGTCGAACAGCGGGGCTTGACGCGGCAAGAGGCTTTGGCGCTGGCGAAAGAGCGGGCGCGGGACGACTTGTTGCGCCAACTGGACGATCATGCGGAAATTATCATGGAAAAAGTTTTGCATGAAACGGTGGTCAGTGGTACATTGAAAGTGAAATTGTACTACGAAGTGTTGGAAGAAATTACGAAGGAATTGCCGATCATTCCGGAAGAACAACCGCGGCCAACACCGCCGCAGGAATCGGCGTAAGGGGAAATCGACGGAAAAAGATGAGTGTGCACGCGCAATTGACAAAATCGATGCAACTGTCCAGTTCAGCGGAAGGATTGCAGCTGTTTGGACCGAATGACGCCTTTTTGCGTCTCATTCAACAACATGCGACGGCCCACATTGTGGCCCGGGACGACAAGATCACGTTTACCGGAACACCGGCCCAGGTGGACAAGCTGGAACGGCTGTTTTCCATTTTGCTGAAACTGATCCGCCAAGGCTTTCATCTGTCGGAGACGGATGTCACGTACGCCATGGAACTGGTGGAGCAGCATTTGGAGGAAGAACTGTTGGACTTGTATGCGGAGCAGATCGGGCAGACGGCCCGTGGCAAGCCGGTGCGGGTAAAGACGTTGGGGCAGCGGCTGTACGTGAGTGCCATCCGCAAGCGGGACATCATTTTCGCCATCGGTCCGGCCGGCACCGGCAAGACGTTTCTCGCCGTCGTCATGGCCGTCCAGGCGTTGAAAGCCGGTGACGTGAAAAAGATCGTCCTTGTCCGCCCCGCAGTGGAAGCCGGCGAAAGCTTGGGCTTTTTGCCGGGGGATCTGCAGGAGAAGGTGGATCCGTATTTGCGGCCTCTTTACGACGCCTTGTACGAGATGTTAGGTGCAGAACAGGTCAGCAAGCTGATGGACCGGGGCATCATCGAAGTGGCGCCGCTGGCGTACATGCGCGGCCGCACCTTAAACGACGCCTTTGTCATTTTGGATGAGGCGCAAAACACGACGCCAGAGCAAATGAAAATGTTTTTGACCCGGCTTGGTTTCGGCTCGAAGATGGTCATCACCGGCGATGTCACGCAGATCGACTTGCCCAAAGGGAAAAAGTCGGGATTGGTGGACGCCGAAGAAGTGTTAAAGCATTTGGACGAAATTGCGTTCGTCTATTTGAAGCAGGAGGATGTGGTCCGGCACCATTTGGTCCAGAAGATCGTCGCGGCATACGATCAAGCAAAAGAACCAACGGATGCGGAAGTGAAGCGGTAGGCCAGGGCGCCGACGGGAACGGAGCAGGATGAGGCAATAGGAGAGGATTCGATGAAGCTTCGCATAAACGCTTGGTTGGAGCGATGGGGACTGAATTGGGAGTATCGACCGGAGATCCGAATGCTGGCGTACACGGGCTTTTTGTTGCTGCTGGCGGCCCTTTTGTGGAATCATTTGATTCCGCAGAC
This sequence comes from Bacillota bacterium, assembly GCA_017577895.1. Taxonomy (GTDB): domain Bacteria; phylum Bacillota; class Bacilli; order ZCTH02-B2; family ZCTH02-B2; genus Bacillus_BB. The sequence goes on along the minus strand of PKQY01000017.1, from coordinate 15,413 downwards.
GTATGATCTCCAAGTCGGCCGAATCAGTCAAGTAACGCTTCGTTCGCCGGTACAAATGATCGATGTCAAGGCGACCGATGCCGCCAAGAAACGGGCAGAAGACAACGTGCCGCCCCAGTACGTGCGGGACGATGCGGTCCTTGAAACCCAGGTCCAACGGTTGGACGAAGAGTTTGCGCGCATGGCGGCCGTTGTCCGCGATGACACGTTGAATCCGCAGGAAAAAGTCCAACGGCTGGCGGCTGAACTGACCATGTCCCGGCTGTCCGAGGATGACTTGAGATGGGTGGCGACAGCGGATCCGGAGCGGCTCAACACGCTCCGGTCCATCGCCCGCAGTGCGGTCATCTTTGTGTTAAACCGCGGCGTGCAGGAAGGCAGTGCCTATTTGCAGGAGTCGCGCCAGCAAATCGAGGAACAGGTGGCCGCCTTTAACTTGCCGGAACAAGAGGCCCGCCTCGTGACCCAGCTGGCTGTTGATGCCATCCGGCCCAACCTGTTGTACGATCCGGAAACGACTCGGCGGCTGAAAGAAGAAGCCCGCAACAAAGTCGAACCGGTCATGATTGAAAAGGGGGAACTCCTGGTCCAGCAAGGGCAATGGATCACGCAGGAAGTTTATGACCGGCTGGAGATGGTCGGGCTGGTGCGGGATGCGCGGCAGACGACGATTTACCATTTGGCCGCCGTCGGTTTTCTCCTATTGCTGTTGTTGGCATTGGCCGGTTTTTTGCGCCAATATCCGTCGCCGGCGCAGAAGAACAACAAACCGCTGCTCCTGTTTTTGAGCGCCCTCTTGTTGAACGCGGCGGTGCTGAAAGTGTTTGCCGCTGTCCAAGTGTTGGGGTATCCCCATATCGGGTTTGCGGCTCCCGCCCCGTTGGGTGCCATGTTGGTTTTGTTGTTGTTGGGAAGGGGGCTGGCGTTTTTTGCCGCCTTTTTTACGGCCGTCTTGGCGTCGGTGTTTTTCAACACCGACCCCGGCCAGTTGTTTGATTTCCGCTACGGCTTTGCGGCCTTTTTCAGTTCGGTGTCCAGCCTGTACGTCTTGAGCCAGGTGAGCCAACGGGCGGCCATTTTCAAGGCGGGCCTGTACGCCAGCCTGGCCAACGCGTTGAGCATCAGCGCCATGTTGTTTTTGCTGCCGGGCACGACCGTCCAGGAATGGGCGCATGCCGCCGTCTACGGCTTGTTGGCCGGACCGCTGGCGTCCATCTTGACCCTCGGTTTGATGCCCATGTTCGAAACCGTGTTCGGCTATTTGTCGGCGGTCAAGCTCATTGAGCTGTCCAACCCGAATCAGCCGCTCCTCAAACGGTTGTTGACGGAAGCACCGGGCACGTATCATCACAGCATGATGGTGGCCAATTTGGCGGAGGCTGCGGCGGAAGCCATCGGCGCCAACGGCTTGTTGGCCAAAGTTGGGGCGTATTATCACGACATCGGGAAATTGAAGCGGCCCGCCTTTTTCGTGGAGAACCAGTTGAATCAGGAAAATCCCCACGACAAGTTGTCGCCTCACTTGAGCAAGCGCATCATTTTGGCCCACCCCGCCGACGGCGTGAAAATGTTGAAAGAGGCGGGCATCCCGAAAGTGATCCGCGATTTTGCCGAACAGCATCACGGGACGACGTTGCTGAAGTATTTTTATCACAAGGCGCAGCAACAGGAAGACGGTTCCGAAGTGTTGGAGGCCGATTACCGCTATCCCGGCCCGAAGGCGCAGACGCGGGAGACGGCCATCGTCGGCATTTGCGACTCGGTGGAGGCGGCGGTCCGCTCCATGTCCAAGTTGGATCCGGGGCGCATTGAGCAACTGGTGCGCAAAATCATCAAGGAACGGCTGGACGACGGCCAGTTTGACGAATGCGACTTGACGTTCCGGGATTTGGAACGGGTGGCGGAGGCCATTTGCGAGCGGTTGAACGGGATGTTCCATCCGCGCATCGAATACCCGGAGATGCAAAAGGAGCGCAAAAAAGCATGAGCGTCGAGGTGTACATTGAAAACGCCCAAACGGAAATCCCCGTCGACGAAGAGACGCTTCACCTCATCCGGACGGTCATCGCCCAAGCGGCCGCCATGGAACAGGTGAGCGACGGCGAAGTGTCGGTTGTGCTCGTCGACGATGCGACCATGCAGCAATACAATGCCCAGTACCGGGGTGTGGACAAGACGACCGATGTGCTGTCGTTTAGCATGTTGGAAGGGGAAGATGGGGAGGCTGAAGATGAGAACGATGCCGGTGCACAAGAACCCATGCCCCGGTTGCTCGGCGACATCTTGATTTCCATGCCGCGGGTGCAGGCGCAGGCTGAGGAATACGGCCATTCGTTTCGGCGGGAGCTCGGTTTTTTGGTCGTGCACGGATTTTTGCACTTGTTGGGGTACGACCACGACACGCCGGAAGCGGAGCAGGCCATGTTTTCCCGGCAGGAGCAGGTGCTGGCTTCCCTCGGCTTGTTCCGTTGAGGAACGGGATGCCGTGAACGGGAGACCGGCAGATGGTCCATAGCGACGTAAGGGTGGGAAGCAAGGGGCGGTGAGCATGAAGTCGCGCAACTTTGTCCAGAGCTTAGGATATGCGCTCAACGGGTTGCGGTATGCCCTTCGGACAGAACGCAACATGAAAATTCACGCATGCGCCGCGGTGTTGGTGCTTGTGGCGTCGTGGTGGCTGCGCATCGAAACGTGGCAGACGTTGATCGTCTTGGTGGCCATCGCCTTTGTCGTATTCGCGGAGCTGATGAACACGGTGGTCGAACATATGGTGGATTTGCTGACAGCCCAATTGCATCCCCATGCGAAAGTGGCGAAAGACGTGGCGGCCGGAGCGGTGTTGGTGGCGGCCGGTTTTGCCGTCGTCGCCGGCGTGCTGGTGTTTGCCGGCCCGTTGTGGGAACGGATGACGTTTTTGTTATCGTGAGAGTTTTTAAAGATTGCATACATACGGGAGGTTTTCCAACCCATGGATGAAGCCGTGCTGTTGGCGGCGGCACGGGAAGCGATGGAACGGGCGTATTGCCCTTATTCCCGCTTTCCCGTAGGTGCGGCGCTGTTGTGTGGAGACGGGTCGGTCATCGTCGGCTGCAATGTGGAAAACGCGTCGTACGGCTTGAGCATGTGCGCGGAACGGGTGGCGCTGTTTCGGGCCGTTGCGGAAGGGAAACGCCGTTTTCGCATGCTGGCTGTCATGGCGGACACCGAAGAACCGGTGTCGCCGTGCGGTGCCTGCCGGCAAGTGATGGCCGAGTGGTTGGACGGTTCCACCCCTGTCGTTTTGGCCAACAAGGCGGGACAGTGGCGGCGGACGACCGTATCGGAGTTGTTACCCCGCCCCTTTTTGCCGCAGCATGCTAAGAAAGGGGGCAGACCATGAGCGAGGGAACGTTTCGTTCCGGGTTTGTGGCGTTAATCGGCCGGCCCAATGTGGGCAAATCGACCCTCATGAACCAAGTGTTGGGCCAAAAAGTCGCCATTACGTCGGACAAGCCCCAGACAACCCGCAACCGCATCCACGGTGTGTACACCACTGAGGAAGGACAAATCATCTTTATCGATACGCCGGGGGTGCATAAGCCCCTGCACAAATTGGGCGACTACATGATGCAAGTCGTCCGCAACACGTTGTCCGAAGTCGACGTGATTCTTTTCTTGACCGACGTGACCCAGAGCATGGGGGCGGGCGAGCAATACATTCTCCAGCTGTTGGAAACCGTCGAATCGCCGGTCATTCTCGTCCTGAACAAGATCGATCAGGTTCATCCCGACGATCTGCTGCCGCGCATCGAAGAATACCGCCAACAATTTCCGTTTGCCGAAGTGGTGCCGGTGTCCGCGTTGTTAGGAAACAACGTCTCCACGCTGATATCGGTCATTTTCCGCTACTTGCCGGAAGGGCCCATGTACTACCCGGAAGGGCAGACGACGGACCATCCCGAGTCGTTTATTGTGGCGGAGCTCATCCGCGAAAAAATTCTCCATTTGACCCGGGAGGAAGTCCCCCATTCGGTGGCGGTCGTCGTCGAGGAAATGGCTCGCCGGGACGGCGATGTGGTGTACATTCGTGCCGTCATCTACACCGAAAGGGAGTCGCAAAAAGGCATTCTCATCGGCAAAGGCGGCCGCATGTTGAAGCAGGTGGGGCAGATGGCCCGGCAAGAAATCGAAGCGCTGTTGGGCTCAAGGGTGTATCTCGACCTGTGGGTGAAAGTCAAGGAAGACTGGCGGAACCGCGATCTGTTGCTGAAGTCGTTTGGTTTTCAACTCGAGCGGTAAGTCTGGCGGAAACATCTTCATGGCATGAACGTCCCGTTATGGGGCCAACCTAAGGACAGAAAGCCAACCGGATGGAGAGCTGACAAGGAAAGGATGGGTTCCATTGCGGGATTTATCATGGCAGTTTTTTACAATGACCGGCAGCGTGGACGCGTACTTACTTTACAAAGATCTGGAACGGTTACAAGCCCAGGATCGCCAGCAGGAAGCAAACCCTTCGACGGTTGAGGATGTGGCCAGCGATTCCGTACATTGAGCGTTTGCCCTTTTCGTTCCTCTCCCCTTGCATTATACTGAATGCAAGCGAGGAGAGGATTTTTTTATGCTGCATCAGACCGAAGGCGTGGTGTTGCGGGTCCGCAGTTACGGCGAATCCCATAAGATTCTTACCGTCATCACGGCCGGCGGCAAGTTGTCATTGGTGGCCAGGGGGGCACGCAAGCCGAAGAGCCGCCTGGCCGGCGTGGCCCAACCGCTGGTGCAAGGCCTGTTTGTCTACGTCCACAACGGACAGCCGGGCAGCATGGGAACGTTGCGGCACGCCGAAGTGATCCACCATTTTTACCGGGCGATGGAGACGAACTTGCATCTTCAAGCCATTGCCATGTACTTTTTGGAGATGGTCGACAAGCTGGCCGACAGTGAAAGCCCGTCGGCCGGTTTGTATGCGTTTTTGTTGCAGGCGTTGAAGCAGCTGGAAGCGGGGACCGACCCGCAAGTGTTGAAGATCATGGTGGAGTTGAAAGTGTTGGCGGCGGCTGGGTATCGTCCGGTATGGGAACGATGTGTGTTTTGCCGCCGCACCGAGGGGCCGTTTTTGGCCAGCGTCCGCCACGGCGGCCTGTTGTGCCTCGACTGTCGCGGGCGGGACGAGCAGGCGCTGGCGCTGTCCCCATCGGCGGTGAAACTGCTCCGGCTGTTTCAGGACGTGCCGTTACACCGGTTGGGCCAGGTGCGGGTTCGGGAAGAGACAAAAGAATTGCTCGCCCGTCTGACCCGCCTGTTCGTCGACGAATACTTGGATTTGCCGTTGAAATCGGCCGAGTTCTTGGACCAAATCGGACAGTGGGAAGGCGTTTGACAGTCCTTCCCCCTTTTGCTATATTCCTCTTGAAAAGAAAGGTCCGTTGAAGGGTGTGGGTCCGTTGCCGAAACACTCTTGGCCCCAGGTGGGCACGGGAGTGTTTCTTTTGGTTGCACAAGATTCTGAAAAAATCGGGGGAATCTGCCGTGAATTTTCAGCAAATGGTGTTGCGTTTGCAGCAATTTTGGGGAGAACGGGGCTGCATTCTCGCTCAGCCATACGACGTGGAAGTCGGTGCGGGTACGATGAACCCTATGACATTTTTGCGGGCCATCGGACCGGAGCCGTGGAATGTGGCGTATGTGGAGCCGTCCCGCCGGCCGACCGACGGCCGGTACGGAGAAAACCCGAACCGGCTGTATCAGCATCACCAATTTCAAGTCATCATGAAACCGTCGCCCGACGATATTCAAGAAATGTATTTGGACAGTCTTCGCCAGTTGGGGATCGAGCCGTTGGAGCACGACATCCGGTTTGTGGAAGACAACTGGGAGTCGCCGACGCTGGGCGCGTCGGGTTTAGGTTGGGAAGTTTGGCTGGACGGCATGGAAATCACCCAATTTACATATTTTCAGCAGGTCGGAGGTTTGGAAGCCGATCCGGTCAGCGTGGAGATTACATACGGGTTGGAGCGGCTGGCTTCGTTTATTCAGGAAAAGGAGAACGTTTTTGACATCGTCTGGGTCGACGGATTTACATACGGAGACATTTTCTTGCAGCCGGAATACGAACATTCCAAGTATACGTTTGAAGTGGCCGACGGCAAAATGTTGATGAGTTTGTTTCAGATGTATGAAACGGAAGCGAAACGGGCGTTGGAAGCCAACCTCGTGTTTCCGGCCTACGACTGGGTGCTGAAATGTTCGCATACGTTCAACCTGTTGGATGCCCAGGGGGCCATCAGCGTCACGGAGCGGACCGGGTACATCGCACGGGTACGGACGTTGGCCCGCCAATGCGCTCTGGCCTATTTGAAAGAACGGGAACGGCTCGGATTTCCGCTGCTCAAGGGAGGGAAGCAGCATGGCTAAGCGCGAGTTTCTCTTGGAAATCGGATTGGAAGAGATGCCGGCCCGGGTCATCCCCGACGCCATCCGCCAATTGAAAGAAAAGACGGCGGCTTGGCTGGCGGCATCACGCCTTTCGTACGATGCCATCCGGGCATTTGCCACGCCCCGGCGGTTGGCGGTGTGGGTCAGCGGCCTGCCGAACAAACAGGACGATTTACGGCAAGAGATCAAAGGACCGGCAAAAAACATCGCGGTGGATGAAACCGGCGCCTGGACGAAAGCGGCCCTCGGCTTTGCCCGCAGCCAAGGCGTGTCCCCCGATGCGCTCGTCTTTCGGGACGTGGGCGGCCACAGCTACGTCTTTGCCGTCAAAGACAGTCCGGGTCGGCCGGTGAAAGAGCTGCTGGAGGAAGGTTTGCCGGATCTAGTCACCGGCTTGCATTTTCCGAAGCACATGCGTTGGGGGAGCCAGACGCTCCGGTACATCCGGCCCATCCGCTGGCTGGTGGCATTGCTGGACGAAGAAGTGGTGCCGGTGCACATTGCCGGTGTGACGTCGGACCGCCGGACCCGGGGCCACCGTTTTCTCGGGGACACCATCGCCTTGCGTCACCCGTCGGAATACGTCCAGCGTCTTCAGGAACAGTGGGTCATCGCCGATGTGGACGAACGGCGGCAAATGATCGTCGACCAGGTGAACAACTTGGCCCGGGAGAAAGGTTGGACCGTACCGATGGACGGCGATTTGCTGGAAGAAATCGTCCATCTGGTGGAATATCCGACGGTGTTGTACGGCGCCTTCGATTCGGCCTTTCTGGAAATTCCGTCGCCGGTGCTCATCACTTCCATGCGGGAGCATCAACGGTATTTTCCGGTCACCGACGGCGAAGGCCGGCTGTTGCCTTATTTTGTGACGGTCCGCAATGGCGACGACCGCCATCTGGACGTGGTGCGCAAAGGGAATGAAAAAGTGTTGCGGGCCCGACTGTCCGATGCCCGCTTCTTCTATGAGGAAGATCAGAAGTTGCCCATCGACCAAGCGGTGTCCAAGCTGGAACAAGTAGTGTTTCATGAAGGACTCGGCACCATGGGCGACAAGCTGCGCCGGGTGCGCAACATCGCCATGGCTTTGGCGCCCCTGTTCGGGCTGGATGCCCAAAGCCAACAGCAACTGTCGCGGGCAGCGGAAATTTGCAAGTTTGATTTGGTCACCCAAATGGTGTACGAATTTCCAGAACTGGAAGGGATCATGGGCCAAGTGTACGCCCGGCTGGCCGGCGAGAATGAAGCCGTGAGCCAAGCCGTGTTTGAGCATCATTTGCCGCGGCATGCCGGCGATGCGTTGCCTTCCAGTCCCGTAGGCACGGTTTTGAGCCTGGCGGACAAGCTGGATACGTTGATCGGCTTCTTTTCCTTGGGATTGATTCCCACCGGTTCACAAGATCCGTATGCGTTGCGGCGGCAAGCCAACGGGGTGGTGCAAATCCTCGTTCATGGCGCGTATGATCTAACGGTAGAAGAGTTGCTGAAGACGGCCCTGGCGGCATATCAAGAGCGGCAAGGGCTGGAACGGCCCGCCGAAACGTTGCTCGAGGACTTGCGGGAATTTTTGTTCCAACGGCTGAAACATCTGTTGCAGGAAGAGCACGTGCGGCATGACTGTATCGACGCCGTGTTCGCTTCCACCCGACACGGATTGGCGGGTATGGCCCAGCGGGCGCGCCTGTTGCACGAACAAGTGGCCCGGGAGGAGATGAAAAGCACGTGGGAGGCGTTTACCCGGGTGAAAAATTTGGCGGCCAAAGCGGTCCATGCCGCCATCAACCCCGAGCGTCTGACGGAAGCGGCCGAAAAGCGGCTGTATGAAACGTATCGCAAAGCCGTTGACGCCTGGGAGGCGACGGCAGCCTCCGACGTTGCCGGTCAGCTGGCGGTGCTGTCGGAACTGGCCGAGCCCATCCATCAGTTTTTCGCCGACGTGATGGTCATGGTCGACGATGAGGCCGTGCGGGCCAACCGGCTGGCCTTGTTGCGCCAAATTGCCGATTTCACGGATCGGTACGCCGATTTTACCCAGTTGCAAGTCTGAACGGTTCACGTTTCCATGGCATGTGCCGGGAAGGGGGGCGGTGGTCATCGAATTAAGCGAACGCCAAGAAAAAATCCTCGAAATCGTCAAGAACAAAGGGCCGATTACCGGCGAGCAGATTGCCGAGGCGTTGCAGCTGACCCGGGCGACGCTCCGGCCCGACTTGGCGATTTTGACCATGGCCGGCTATTTGGACGCACGGCCGCGGGTCGGCTATTTTTACGTCGGCCGCAGCAACAATTCCCTCATTGCCGAGGAGATGCGCAAAATGCGCGTCGGCGACTACAAGGCGGTCCCGGTCATGGTGGAGGAGACCACCTCCGCGTACGAAGCCATAGTCACCATGTTCGTGCAAGATGTCGGCACGTTGTTCGTGACCAAAAAAGACGGCAATTTGGCCGGGGTCATTTCCCGCAAGGATCTGTTGCGCAGCGCCATGGGCAAACAGCCGCTGCAAGATATTCCCGTCAGCATCATCATGACCCGCATGCCCAATTTGATCACGTGTACGCCCGATGAGACGCTCCTCGACGCGGCGAAAAAATTGATTGAAAATCAAGTGGATGCGCTGCCGGTGGTGAAGCCGGTCAAGACGGAGGACGGCAAAGAAAAGCTGGAAGTGATCGGGAGAATCACGAAAACGACCATCACCCGCGCCTTTGTGGAACTGGGCCAAGAGAAGTCGGTGTAGGAGGAATGAGGATGGCTGCCCGTGAAACCATGATCTACATTCTTTCCGATTCGGTCGGGGAAACCGCCGAACTGGTGACGCGAGCTGCCTTGAGCCAGTTTTCGCCGGGACAGGTGACCATTCGGCGCATTCCGTACGTGGAAGACGAGGCCACGGTGGAAGAGATGGTACGTTCGGCCCAGGAAAACAACGCCCTGATCGTCTTCACGTTGGTTCGGCCCCAGCATCGTCAACTGTTGCTCCAGCGGGCTGCCGAACTCGGTGTGCCGACGGTGGACATCATGGGTCCGCTGATTCACGCCTTGGCGGACAAATTGGGACAAACGCCCAAACTGCAACCGGGACTGGTGCGGCAGTTGGACGAAGACTATTTCCGGCGGGTGGAAGCCATCGAGTTCGCCGTCAAGTACGACGACGGCCGGGATTCCCGGGGCATTTTGCGGGCGGATGTGGTGCTCATCGGCGTCTCCCGCACTTCCAAGACGCCGTTGTCCATGTACTTGGCCCACAAGCGGTACAAAGTGGCCAATGTACCGCTCATTCCGGAAGTGGAACCGCCGGAGGAACTGTTTCAAATCCCGCCTCATCAATGCATCGGGTTGACGATCAAGCCGGAAGCGTTGGTGCGCATTCGCAACGAGCGGCTGAAGGCGCTGGGGCTGTCGTCTTCCGCCAACTACGCCAATCCCGAGCGCATCGCCCAAGAGCTGGCGTATGCCGACGAAATCATGCGCCGCATCGGCTGTCCGGTCATCGATGTATCCAACAAAGCGGTGGAAGAGACTGCCAATCAAATTTTGGAACTGCTGCGACAACGGGGCACCGTCTTGTGACGGGCCTGTTTTTTATGAAGTTGAAGGATTTTTTTGTTTCTTCACGTATATAATACTGTAGATCCGTTTTTCGGAAGGGGATGTCGATTTTTCGACAAAATGTGCCACGGAGAAGAAGGAAAAACTCTTTTTTTGTAGAATACAGTATTTCAGTTGACAGGCGAAGGGAATGGCACCGATGATCCCTGAGTCGATACTCGAAGAAGTCCGCAACCGAGTGGACATCGTGGAAGTCGTGGGGCGGTACGTCCCATTGCGCAAAAGCGGACGGAATTACTTCGGGTTATGTCCATTCCATTCGGAAAAAACTCCCTCCTTCTCGGTTTCCCCCGAAAAACAGATTTTCCACTGCTTTGGCTGCGGAAAAGGCGGCAACGTGTTTACCTTCATCCAAGAAATGGAGGGCTTGACGTTCACCGAGGCCGTCCGGACTTTGGCCCAAGAGGCGGGCGTGGACATGCCTCAGGACGAGTCGCCGGCCGCCGGCCGGAGCGAAAAAGAGACGTTGTTGGAAGCCTACGCGTGGGCGCTCAAGCTGTATCGCTATTTGTTGCTGCATCCGCAGCACGGAGCAGCAGCGCAGGCGTATTTGCGCCAACGGGGTATCGACGGGAAGGCGGTCCAGACATTCCAGCTCGGCTATGCGCCGGATCAATGGGATGTGCTGGCCAAATTTTTACAAAAGAAGGGGTTTTCGCCGGACCTGTTGGCAAAAGGGGGTTTACTTTCTGAAACAAAAGGACAAAACAGATATTATGACAAATTTCGCCATCGGCTGATGATCCCCATTTTCGATTTGCGCGGCCGGGTGATTGCGTTCGGCGGACGCCTGTTGGGTCCGTCGGAACAACAGCCCAAGTACCTCAACAGCCCGGAGACGATCCTGTTTTCCAAGAGCCGGGTGTTGTACCATCTGCATCAGGCCCGTTCGGCTATACGAGCAAAAAACGAAGTGATCATCATGGAGGGGTACATGGACGTCATCACGGCCGTCCAACATGGGATCGAGCACGTGGTGGCGACGTTGGGGACCGCGGTGACGCCGGAACATGCCCGCATCTTGCGCCGGCATGCGGAAAAGGTCGTGCTCTGTTTTGACGCCGACCAAGCCGGTCAAAACGCATCCTTGCGGGGCATCGACGTGTTGCGGCAAGCAGGATGTTCGGTGCGGATTGCGGAAATTCCGCAAGGAAAAGACCCGGATCAGTATATCCGGGAAAACGGTCGGGAAGCCTTTTTGTATGAAGTAATTGGCAATGCCTTGCCCGTGGTGCCGTATCGCCTCAAGCAACTGCGCCGGCAGTTTGACCTCAACGATGAAGATTCCCGTTTTCGTTATGTCCAAAAGGCGCTGGAGCTCGTCACCGAATTGCCCTTCGCCGTCGAGCGGGATCATTATTTGCGGGAGTTGGCGGCCGAATTCCAGTTGTCTCTGGATGCGCTGAAAGAGGAACAACGGCGGATTTATTATCGGCGCAAGCAAGCGGGGCAAACGAATTGGGATAATGTGGTTGTCACAGGCCATACTAGTAGACAACATGGGATGGCAACGGTCAAGCGGTTTCCGGCCTATTATACGGCCGAGCGGCATTTGCTGGCCTGGATGATGCGGGATGGCCGGATCATTCCGTATGTACAGCAAGAGATCGGCAGCCAGTTCAACGAAGAAGAGCACGCGGTCTTGGCAGCCTATATATACGCTTTTTATGAACGGCACGGGGAGATGGACCTCAATCGGTTCATCCATTCGTTGACGGATGTCCGGCTGGTGGAAATGGCCAGCGAGCTGGCCATGATGGAATTGGAAGGCGACGTTTCCCCGCAAGCCTTGGCCGATTATGTTGCAGAGATCAAGCGGTATCCCAAGTGGATGGAGTTCGAAGAGACACGGGAAGAGATGCAGAAGGCCGAACGGCTGGGCGACACGGAACGGGCGCTGGAATTGGCGCAACAGTTGCTCCGGATAAAGAGAGAGATGCGGATGCAACGACCCCCAGTCCGTCATTTGTCCATGTGAGTGGACAGTGCCGCGAGTGGTTGAGTAGATGGAAGGAGGGTCTTTTATGGAGAAAACAAAAGAAAAATCCGTGGAGAAAGCAAAAGCAAAAGAAAAAGAAACAAAAACCAAAGAAAAAGAAAAATCCGTTGAAGATCAGCAACCATTGATGACACTGGAGCAAGCGAAGCAACAACTGCTGGAAAGTGCCAAAAAGCGCGGGGTGATCACGTATCAAGAAATTATGGAGCGCCTGGCTCCATACGATCAAGATCCGGAACAGATCGACGAGTTTTTTGAACAGCTGGCGGACCAAGGCATTGAAGTGATCAATGAGTCCGAAGAAGATTTGGACCTCGCCGATTTGGATGCCGATTTGGTTCACGAAGGCGAGCATGACGATTACTTGCTCGACGACGACCTGTCGGTGCCGCCCGGCGTGAAAATCAACGACCCGGTGCGGATGTACTTGAAAGAGATCGGCCGCGTTCCGCTGTTGACGGCCGAAGAAGAGATTGAGCTGGCCAAACGCATCGAGCAAGGCGACCAAGAAGCGAAAAAGCGGCTGGCGGAAGCGAACCTCCGGCTGGTGGTCAGCATTGCCAAACGGTACGTTGGCCGGGGCATGCTGTTTTTGGACTTGATTCAAGAAGGCAATATGGGCTTGTTGAAAGCGGTTGAGAAATTCGATTATAGAAAAGGCTACAAGTTCAGCACGTATGCCACGTGGTGGATTCGGCAAGCCATTACGCGGGCGATTGCCGATCAGGCGCGGACCATCCGCATTCCGGTGCACATGGTAGAGACGATCAACAAGTTGATTCGCGTTTCCCGTCAGTTGTTGCAAGAGTTGGGCCGGGAACCGACGGCTGAGGAAATTGCCAAAGAAATGGACATGACACCGGAAAAAGTGCGGGAAATCATCAAAATCGCCCAGGAACCGGTTTCATTGGAAACGCCCATTGGCGAAGAAGACGACTCCCATCTGGGTGACTTCATTGAAGACCAGGACGCGTTGGCACCTTCCGATGCCGCGGCTTACGAGTTGCTGAAAGAACAGCTGGAAGAAGTCCTGGACACGTTGACCGAACGGGAAGAACACGTCTTGCGGTTACGGTTCGGCTTGGACGACGGCCGCACACGCACGTTGGAAGAAGTCGGCCAAGTGTTCGGCGTCACCCGCGAGCGGATTCGCCAAATTGAAGCCAAGGCGTTGCGCAAATTGCGCCATCCGAGCCGCAGCAAACGGCTAAAAGACTTCCTCGAATGACGGAACTCACGTTTCAGTGGGTTCTTTTCTTTGCTATCATTTTACCTTCTTGCCAATGCAAATGCAAACGCATTTGGGACGGGATGGCGAATATTTAAAAAATTGTTCGGTGTTTTTGTGACCGAAAAAAGTGGGGCGACAACCAAATCACATGATGCCGATGTGGAAAAAGGAACTATCCCCCCGATTGGCGGCCGTGGCGGCCATGGTTCCCCCCGGTGTACCGATGGCCGACGTCGGGACGGATCACGCCCATTTGCCCATTGCGTTGGTGAAATGGGACCACACGCCTTGGGCCGTGGCCACCGACGTACGGGAGGGGCCATGCCGCCGGGCGCAGCAGGCGGTCCACGCCGCCGGCCTGAGCCATCGGATTGACGTGCGCCTCGGCGACGGCTTGAAGGCGTTGGAACAAGGTGAAGTCCACACCGTGGTGATGGCGGGCATGGGCGGCGTGTTGATGGATGAGCTGTTGCGGGCGGATCCGGAAAAGACCCGCTCGTTTCAGCGGCTCGTGCTGCAGCCCAACATGGCTTCCCACCGGCTGCGCACCACCTTGTTGGGCCAACAGTGGAAATTGTTGGATGAACAATTGGTTTTCGATGAGGGGTACGTATACGAGATTCTCACCTACGAACCGGGTTCCGATGACGCCTATGCGGCGGCTGCCGAAACATTGGCCCGCCAACGGGAACTGGCATTTATAAAAGACGATTGGTTTTTGTTATATTTGCTGGGGCCGCGCCTGCTGCAAAAGGCGTGGGAAGCCCCGGACGACGGGACGCGCCAATTGCTGCTCATGCGGATGGAAGAGGCGGCGGAGAAGCGGCGCCGTATCCTGGCCGGATTGAAAAGGGCCCGGCATACAGCGGAACGGCAAAAAATCGGTCCATTGACGAATCAATTGGCGCAATTGGAGGTGCTGGCCCAATGTATGCGCACGGGCAAACCGTAATTCAATTGGTGGAACAACTGGCGCCTAAAAAATTGGCCATGGAAGGGGATGAAGCGCGCATCGGTTTGCAGGTGGGCACCCTGCAAAAGGAAGTGCGGCGCGTGATGGTGGCCCTGGATGTGCTGGAGCCGGTCGTCGATGAGGCTATTGCCAAAAACGTCGATTTGATCATCGCCCATCACGCTGTCATTTTTCGGCCCATCCAGCATGTGCGCACCGATTTGCCCCAAGGAAGACTCTTGGAGAAATGCCTCAAACACGACATTGCCGTCTACGTGGCCCACACCAATCTCGACGTGGCCCAAGGCGGGCTGAACGATTGGCTGGCGGAGGAATTGGGGCTCCAACAGACCGAGGTGTTGATTCCGCTGCAGCAGGAAAAATTGAAAAAAATTGTCGTCTTTATTCCGACCGATCATGTGGAGCCGGTCATGGACGCCATGGCCAATGCGGGCGCCGGCTGGATCGGCAATTATTCCCATTGCACGTTTCAAATTCCCGGAACTGGGACGTTTATGCCGCGAGAAGGGACCAATCCGTTCATCGGCCAACAAGGCACCCTGGAACGGGTGGCGGAAGTGCGACTGGAGACCATCGTGCCCGAATCGATCCAGTCCCGCGTCATTCGGGCGATGCTGGAGGCCCATCCGTATGAGGAAGTGGCTTACGACGTGTATCCGCTGGAACAGGAGGGAACCTTCTACGGTTTGGGGCGAAAAGGCACGTTGTCTGAGCCCATGACACTGGCGGCCTTTGCCCAAAAAGTCAAAGACGTGTTCGGCCTGAAAGGACTGCGATACGTCGGTGACCCAGAGAAAGGGGTCAAAACGGTAGGGATCATCGGCGGTGACGGCAACCGTTTTATTCCTCAGGCAGCGACGTGCGGCATCGACGTGCTGGTGACGGGGGATGTCTACTATCATACCGCCCATGAAGCCATGGCCGCGGGACTGGCGCTGGTGGACCCGGGCCATCACGTGGAGCAAGTGATGAAACGGCGTTTGGCGGCCTATTTGAGCGAAGCATTGGCGGAAAAACAGTGGAAGACAGAAGTTATTGTCTCCGAGGTCAATACCGATCCGTTTTCTTTCTTGTGACGATTGCGGCAATGAAACCGGAGCCGGACATCAACCGGCTCCGGTTTTTTGTTCCCTTTTCAGGATTTTACTTGACAATCCCCTCTTAGAGGTATAGGCAAATGCTCACG
>PKQY01000016.1 GCA_017577895.1 Bacillota bacterium | reverse complement strand
CTCCTTTTTGTCTGGGTCTCAACAACTCTACTGTACAAAAAGAGGGGCCCTCTTTCCATTTCTTTTTCCATCTCTTCCCTACCGCGCTTCGCTTGGTGTCCCCCTCATTAAGAGAGCGGGTTCCCCCTCTCTTAATGAGGGGGCTGATTTTTAGTGCCCTCACCCACAAACATTTTACTCATACACAAAAAACCGTCCCCGATGGGACGGCTTAAGCTTGACGCTGCAAGTTTTGATAAACGCGCAAAATGGTTTCTGCTTCCGCTGGCGACACCTCCGCCAAGGGCAGTCGGACTGGGCCGGCTTTGACGCCGAGATGGTTGAGCAAAAATTTCAACGGTGCCGGACTGTTGGTGATGAACAACACTTCGAACAACTCCAACAGCTGCCGGTGGATGCGGGCCGCCTCTTGCACCCGCCCCTCGTCAAAGGCGCGAATCATTTGTTGCATCTCATCGCCTACCACATGGCTGGCAACACTGACCACCCCGTGACCGCCAATCGAAAGAACCGGCAGCGTCAGTTTGTCATCCCCGCTGTACAACGTGATTTTGCCGTCGGTGGCGTTCAGCATGCGCGTCATTTGCGTCAAATCGCCGCTCGCTTCTTTCATAGCCACGATGTTGTCAAACTCGGTCAACCGGCGCAACGTTTCGGGCGTCATGTTCACGCCGGTGCGGCCGGGAATGTTGTACAACATGATGGGCAAATCAATTTTTGTCGCGATGGCTTTGAAATGTTGATACAGCCCTTCCTGGGACGGACGATTGTAATAGGGCATCACGTACATCAAGCCGTCTACACCGCATTTGACAGCTTCCTGGCTGAGCTTGATCGTTTTTTCCGTGTTGTTGCCGCCCACACCGGCGAGCACCGGTCCCCGTCCACGCATCTTTTCTACCGCAAAGCGGAAAAGTTCCAGCTTCTCTTCATCACTCAACGTCGGCGATTCACCCGTCGTGCCGGCGACGACCAGCGCGTCGGTGCCGTGGCTGACCAAGTAATCGATGAGCTGGCCACAGGCTTCCCAATCCACTTGCCCTTGTTCATCAAAAGGGGTAATCATCGCGGTGATGACACGGCCAAAATTCATGTTCCTTTCTCCTCCTTCGCGTTTGCGTTTAAACAAAATTTTCGGTGCAACGCTTGAACCGCCCGGATCATGTCGGTTTCTTTGACTAAAATCCAAATCGTCGTGTATGAATCGGCGGTTTGGAGAATTTGAATTTCTTCCGAGGTCAGTGCTTCGACAATGGCCGCCATGACGCCTGGCCTTCCCGTCATTCCGGCACCGACCGCCGCCACTTTTGCGCAATGCGGTGTCATTTCGAACTGGTAGCCAAGTTGTCGGATGAGTTCGACCACGACGGGCGCTTTTTCATCGGATACCGTATAGACGATCCGGTTCGGACTGACGTTGATAAAATCGACGCTGATGCGGTTTTCCGCCATCTGTTTGAACACCCGGTAGTGCATTTGATGTTGTTCTTTATACGTCAGTCCGTCACCGGACACTTTGATCTGTGTCAGCCCTGGCATGTGGGCAATGCCGGTCACCGGCTGGTCGCGGATAACCCACGGATGATCCGGATGCGTGATCAAGGTACCCGGATGGGCCGATCCGGTGGCCCGGACCCGCACCGGCATCCGGGCCTGCATGGCGATTTCCACCGCCCGGGGATGGATGACTTTGGCCCCGTGGTTGGCCAAATTGGCCATCTCTCCATACGTGACCACGTCCAGAAGCCGGGCATCCGCCACCAAGCGCGGATCGGCCGTCATGACCCCTTCCACGTCCGTAAAAATTTCGACCCGTTCCGCCTCCAGCGCCACACCTAACGCCACAGCTGACGTATCACTGCCACCCCGGCCCAGGGTCGTGATTTCTCCATCCCAAGTTTTTCCCTGAAAGCCGGCGACAATCACCAATTGGCCGGATTGTAGCTCATGAAAAATGCGCTCGGGCTCGACCCGCACGATGTGCGCCTGGCCGAATTGCCGATCCGTATAAATCCCCGCCTGTCCACCGGTCAACACGGTGGTCCGGTGTCCCCGGGAACTCATCAAAGCGGCCAAGACGACGGCAGAAATAATTTCGCCACACGACATCAGCAGATCGAGCTCCCGGTCTCCGATGGATGTGCCGTATTCCGCCGCCAAAGCCAGCAACGAATCGGTGGCATACGGATCCCCTTTTCGCCCCATGGCCGAGACCACCGCGACGACGTGAACCCCTTGTGCCAATTGTTCCTCAATGTGGCGCGCGGCGTGCAGCCGCCCTTGTGCGCTGGCCAGCGACGAGCCGCCGAACTTCTGAACAACAATGCGCATGGCCGCCCCCATCTCTTGCCGTACGGCAAAGTTTGGCGTTACCAATGGAAAAAATTTATGATGATGCCGGTCCGAACATGCGTTCAGCAATCTGGACAGCGTTCCATGCCGCACCTTTCAACAAGTTGTCCGCCACAATCCACAAATTCAGACCCCGGGGATGATACAAATCGCGCCGGACGCGGCCGACGAACACTTCCTTCCGACCGCTGGCCGTCACTGCCATCGGATATTCTTGGTTTTTCGGGTCGTCCACGAGCACCACACCGGGCGCATTGGCCAGCAGTTCCCGCACTTCATCTAAGGAAAATTCGCTGCCCAACTCCACATAGACCGCTTCCGAATGACCGTAGTACACCGGGATCCGCACACACGTGGCCGTCACGGGCAAATCCGGTTGATGGAAAATTTTTTGCGTCTCCCGGATCATCTTCATCTCTTCCATGGTAAACCCATTGTCTTGAAATACGTCAATTTGCGGAATCGCGTTAAACGCGATTTGATAATGTTTGTCTGCCGAGCGGACGGGCAAAATCCGCGGCTCGATGGGTTCCCCTTTCAACAGTTGGGCCGTTTGCTCCTCCAATTCGACAATCGCCTGATGCCCCGCCCCGGAGACGGCTTGGTACGTGGAGACGATGATCTTCTCCAGTCCGTAACGATCCCGAAGGGGTTTGAGGGCGGTCACCATTTGAATCGTCGAACAGTTGGGGTTGGCAATAATCCCTTGATGTTGAAAAGCGTCTTCCATGTTCACTTCCGGAACAACCAAAGGAACTCCCTCGTCCATCCGGAACGCACTCGTGTTGTCGATGACGACAGCGCCCCGCCGGACCGCTTCCGGCACCAACCGTTTGCTGACAGAACCACCGGCGCTAAAAAAAGCGATATCGACATCATCAAACTGTTCTGGCACTGCTTCTTGAATCTCAATTTCTTGTCCGCGAAACGTACGCCGTTGCCCGACGCTCCGCTGGGAAGCCAAAAGCTTCAATTCGGATATCGGTAACGAACTGTTTTCCAGCAATTCCACCATTTTCGTGCCGACGGCTCCTGTTGCTCCTACAACTGCGACGCGGTATTGACTCATGGCTGCAACTCCTTTCTACGTATAACGAAAACGCTCGACCAACATCGGTTGTAACTGGACTCCATCCAGAGCCGCTTCACACGTCTCCAGGATCAAATCCATCCTGGCCACCAGGGAGGTTGGTTTCTTTTCCGGATCATCCTGGCCAAAGGGGACGAAATAGACGTGTTTTGCCGTCAACAGCTTCGCCAAGTTGGCGGCATTTAAGCCGAGGCCGTCATTGGTCGAGATGGCCACGACCACCGGACGTCGATTGCGCAACGTAGCCTTTGCCGCCATCAACACCGGGCTGTCGGTAATGGCATTGGCCAGTTTGCTCAACGTATTGCCGGTACACGGCGCAATGACCATGACATCCAGCGTCTTTGCCGGTCCTAAAGGCTCAGCTTCCACGATGTTGGTGATGAGTTCTTGGCCGGTGATCTGGCGCAAGCGGTTCAACCAATCTTCCGCCCGGCCAAACTTGGTATCCGTCGTCTGCATCGAATAAGAAACAATGGGGATGACGGTAATGTTGTGCTGAACGAGACGTTCAATTTGTGGAAAAACTTCCTCGTACGTGCAATGGGAAGCGGTCAAACCGATGCCGACGGTCCTCCCCGCCAATTTCATCCGCTCAATCCTCCTGTTTTCCCGTCTGTTGGACGACGAGCCGCAACAACGTGTCGGCCAAAATGCGGCCAGCCGTCCTCGGCGCAACGATTCCGGGCAAACTAGGAGCCAAGAGAGCTTTCAAACCGCGTTTTTCGGCAAAACGAAAATCCGTACCACCCGGCGCGGATGCCAAATCGATGATGACCGCTCGGGAAGGCAAATGGGCCAGCACCGACGGCGTCAAAATCGGCTTGGGCACCGTATTGAACACAAGATCCAATTCCGGTGCCAACTCTTTCAAACGATGGGTATAAAAAGGATTCAATCCTTGTTCCATGGCGCGAGCATAATGGTCCGGCCGATGCACGCCCGTATGGACCAATGCGCCGATACCTTTCAGCATGCGCGCCAGCGTCATCCCGGTCCGGCCAAAACCCAAAACCGCCACTTTGGAACCGTGAATGGTAAAATCGGTGTTTTGGATCGCCATCATCAAGGCGCCTTCGGCCGTCGGAATGGAATTATAAATGGCCACTTCGTCCCGGGTCAACAATTCTTCCAAAGGCACGGCATATTTTTCGCACAGCCCGCGCAAATACGGCTTGGCGATTCCCGTGTACACAGTGGCCCGACCGGCCAGGGCCTGGATGTGCTCCTCCTGCAATATCAACGTCTGATGGGTAAAAATGCTTTCCACTTTCCCCCTGTCGTCGCAACCGACAATCGGCAAGACGAGAACATCCACGGACGCCAGCTTGTCGGGAAGGAACGGTTCCTTGCGCATACCGGGAAATTCGCTTTGCCAATTGTCATATCCGAATAACGTGATGGTCGCATCCGATTCCGCACACGCGCGAATCACTTCCAGCTGCCGGGCATCCCCGCCGACAAAGGCAAAGTGGACTCCTGTCAGCATGTCCCGCTACTCCTTTCAGTCCATTCTACTAGAATTCTAGTAAAATGGAAAGCAATTCTCCTTGCCCCGGAAATCGTTGTGCTACCTTAACTTATTCATCCGCCCCGTCGGCGGTGCATCGATTACATGTCGTCCCCTTCTCGCAACAGCGGGTTTTCGGACATCGTCTCCAACAAAATGAAGTCCGGGCCAATTTTTCGGATGGCCTGCCACGGGATGTGCCAAATTTGGGGGCGGGACCAGCGGAAAAACGAAAACAAACCCCGGCGATTCATTTCCAACGCTTCGATTTGTCCTGTTTCCGGATGAAAGATCACATCCATATCATGCATCACTCCGAGACGGCGACCTTGGTCCACAGATACCAATTCTTTGTCCAGCAATTCCCGCAAACGCATCCTATCCCTCCCGGAATGAAATGGCAAAGCCGGTTTATTGTTAGCTATTCCGCAATGGCCTGGCCTATGACAAGCAAAAGAAAACCCCGGCGCAACATTCGCCGGGGCTATGGCGCGGCATCGGAGTACTTTTTTTTCGTATAGTGGGCAATCAGTTCGTCCAAATGTTGACTCAATTTTTGCACGTGTGGATCGGTAAATGCCCGCGGATCGTCGTTGACGGAACGGTGCAACTCGGTGCGGAGGTGTTCGATTTTTTCCAGGAGTTGTTGTTCTGTCATCGTCTCGTCGAATTGGCGGTTCATCGGTCCAACTCAAACTCCCGTATGTCCGAAACCGCCGCTGCCGCGTTCGGTCACCGTCAATTGTTCGACCATCCGCCAACGGACATCCGTCACCGGTTGGATGACCATTTGAGCAATCCGATCCCCTCGATGAATCGTCACTGCCTCTTGCCCAAGATTGATGAGGATGACGCCAATTTCTCCTCGATAATCGGAATCAATTGTCCCGGGCGCGTTCAATACCGTCAAGCCGTGTTTTAACGCCAATCCGCTGCGGGGACGTACTTGCGCTTCATACCCGTAAGGCAATTGAATTTTCAAACCGGTCGGGATAAGGCGCCGTTCCCCCGGCAACAGCGTCACCGGTTCGTCCAATGCCGCATGCAAGTCGTAGCCGCTGGCTCCAGCGGACATCTTTTGCGGGAGAGGCACATCTTCACAGCCCGGAAGCCGTTGAACCTGTATTTCGATCAAGCCGTATTCCCTCCATCGTCCTGGATTGTCATCAACGCGCGCTGCAAATGGTCCAACGAGTCCTCACTGCCGACGACGGCGATGGCTGGGGATGCGCGAAACACTTCCTCTGCCACCTGATGGACGTCTTCCAAGGTGATCCGGTTGAACTTTTCCAACAACTCGTCCACCGACCAATGTCGGCCTAACAACAACTCATTCCTCCCCAGCCGGCTCATGCGGCTGTTGGTGCTTTCCAGACTGAGCACCAAATTGCCTTTGATTTGTTCCCGGGCCTTTTGCAGTTCTTCCTCCGTAATTCCGTGTTGCCGGATGTCTTCCACGATGTCTTGGATCATGGTCAATACCTTCTCCCCATGTTCCGGGGCCGTGCCGGCATACACGGCAAGCAACCCTTCACGACTGTGGGCCGTGTGGTAGGAAAAAACGGAGTACGCCAAACCATGATCTTCCCGAATGTGTTGAAACAGCCGGGAACTCATGCTTCCGCCAAACACGTTGTTCAAAATGCTGGCCGCATGCAGCCGCTCATCGTCATACGCCAACCCGGGGTATCCGAGGCAGAGATGGACTTGTTCCGTTTCCTTCGCATGAAACAGATGTTGTTGACAAAAAGATGCCTTTTGCGTCGTCAAGGCATGGCGGCTTGTCGAAAATTGCGAAAAAGCTTTTTCTACTTGAGACAAGACATCGGGCGGGACGTGTCCGGCTATGGCAATGACCGTATTGTCGGGCGTATACGCTTGCCGCATGAAATTCACCAAGTCATCCCGGCCCATCGCCTCCAGCGCCTCTTTCGTGCCGGACACCGATGCGCCCAAGGGATGGGTGCCAAAGGCCGCTTTGGCCAACAACTCGTGTACCAGCTCGTCCGGGGTATCCTCGTACATGCGAATCTCTTCTAAAATGACCTGCTTTTCTTTCATCAATTCCTGTTGATCCAACAACGAATGAAAAAACATATCCGACAATAAGTGCAAGGCCACTGGAAAATGTTCGTCCAACACTTTCGCATAATAGCACGTATACTCTTTGGAAGTAAAGGCGTTGAACTGGCCGCCGATGCTGTCAAACCGTTCTGCCAACTGACGGGCGCTGTAGTTTTTCGTCCCCTTGAACAGCATATGTTCAATCAAATGGGAGATACCGTTGTTCTGAGGGCTCTCGTAACGGGATCCGACGCCGACCCACACGCCGATGGTCACGGAACGGACCGACGCAATATCTTCCCACATCACCCGCAAGCCATTGTCAAGGACATGCCGATGGATCATCAGGCATTCCTCCTATTCTATCCATTACAAAAATCTCCGTAACAATATATCAGAACTGTGGCAGTCTCACAACATCCGTCCGTTTGGGAGACAACACATCGGAAACGGTCCCCAGCTGCAAATGTTTGTCTCGAATGTGTCGTATCAACGGCTTGAGGGCTTGTACGGTCGAAGCGGTGGGATGCATGAGAATGAAATGCCCATTGCCCACCGCCGGGACAATGCGCCGGAGTATCCATGACGGTTCGGGATGTTTCCAGTCCACGGTATCCAACGTCCATAAAATGGTCCACATGTCATGCCGATACGCCACTTCCACCACTTTCTGGTTGAAATCACCCGCCGGCGGTGCAAAAAAACGGGGCTTTTGACCCACCAAGGCTTCCAGGACTTGGTTTGTCTGACGGATTTGCTGATCCATCTCCTCTTCTGACAACTGGCTCATCATGGGATGCGAATACGCGTGATTGCCGATTTCATGTCCATGTTGGGCAATCTGCCGCACCCATTGGGGATGTGCCTTGGCCCAGGAGCCGTCGAAAAAAAAAGTCGCCTTCACTTGTTCTTCCTGCAAAATCCGCAGCATGGCCGGAAGATGCTCTTCCCCCCAGGCCACATTAATCAGGAAGCCAACCATCGGTTTTTGGGGATTGCCGCGGTAAATCGGCGCCGGCATCAGCGCCTCCAGCTGCACGTTCGGCTCGGTTTCCTGTAAAACCGGTACGATGGGCTGGCCGGGTCGCCGGAGCGCCAATTGATACGTCCTTTCCCGGTCCACCGACAAGCCATTGTACCCGGGAATGGCTTTCCAGATCGGATCCATGCGGGCATCCTCAGCCGGGACTTCGATGCGGGCGGCCAGTGCGTCGATTTGTTGCCGCAATCCATCGCCTGGAAGAACATGGAAATGGCTGGACGACGAATGCGCCGACTTTTTGAGACTGCTCAAGAATTCCCGGACGGATGGTTGAAACGGAACTGCCACCATCAACAACAACAGCCCCGTCAAAAGCCACGCCATCCAATGCGGCCTTCTCACCGTTGATCCCCCCGTCTGTCACCATCCTATGCGACGGGGAGACAGGCTATGTACACAAATAAAAAAGAGGCAGAGTTGCACTTGCTCTGGCCCTTTGACATATCAACCCATGTTTACTTCACTCTGGATGGTCTTTCTTTTTTCAGCAACGCTTTCCGGGACAAATTGATGCGCCCTTGGCTGTCGATTTCGGTCACTTTCACCGTAATCGTGTCGCCGATGTGGACCACATTCTCCACCCGGTCCACCCGTTCATTGGCCAATTGCGAAATGTGCACCAGCCCTTCCTTCCCAGGCAAAATTTCGACGAAGGCGCCGAATTTCTCGATGCGTTTGACCTTTCCTTCGTACACTTCTCCCACAGCCACATCCCGCACGATGGCTTCGATGATCTTTTTGGCCTTTTCGTTCATTTCCGTGTCGGGAGACGTGATGTAAATGCGCCCGTCTTGTTCGATGTCGATTTTCACCCCAGTTTCGCTGATGATTTGGTTGATCACCCGGCCGCTGGGACCGATAACGTCCCGGATTTTGTCCGGATGAATTTGCAGCGTGACAATTTTCGGGGCATACTTGGACAATTGAGGACGGGGCTTGTCGATGACCGCCAGCATTTTGTCCAGGATGAACAACCGCCCTTTTCTCGCTTGCTCCAAAGCTTTCCGCAAAATCGTCTCGTCAATTCCGTCGATCTTGATGTCCATCTGTAAGGCGGTCACACCCTTGGCTGTGCCGGCCACTTTGAAATCCATGTCCCCGAGATGGTCTTCCATGCCTTGAATGTCCGACAGGATCACGACCTGATCCGCTTCTTTCACCAAGCCCATGGCAATGCCCGCCACCGGCGCCTTAATGGGCACACCGGCATCCATCAACGCCAACGTCGAACCGCAAATGCTGGCTTGTGAGGTCGAACCGTTGGATTCCAACACTTCCGACACGAGCCGGATCGTATACGGAAATTCTTCCTCCGGCGGGATAATGGGCAACAAGGCGCGTTCACCCAGGGCACCGTGACCGATCTCCCGACGGCCGGGACCTCGAATGGGGCGTGCTTCCCCGACACTGTAGGGAGGGAAATTGTAATGGTGCATGAAGCGCTTGCTCTCTTCCAAACCTAAACCGTCTAAAATTTGGACATCGCCCAACGCACCTAACGTACAGACACTCAGCGCCTGGGTTTGTCCGCGGGTGAACAATCCGGAGCCATGGGCGCGAGGCAAAAGACCGACTTCGCAAGAGATGGGGCGAATTTCGTCGGGGGCCCGTCCATCGGGACGTTTTCCGCTCAAAATCATCTCCCGGACTTTTCGCTTGACCAACTTGTCGGCAATTTGCCGCACTTGTGGCAGCCGCTCGTCTTCCTCACCCCACTGTTGCTTGAAATGTTCCAACGTCTCTTCGATAACACCCTCGATGCGCTCTTGCCGTTCGAGCTTTTCGGGAATGACGAGCGCTTCATCCAGCTTTTCCGAGGCGTAGGTTTCCACCGACGCCACCAATTCCGGATCCGGTTCTTCCACCACGACTTCCATCTTGGGCTTGCCGACGTCTCGCACCATTTCTTCGATGAGCGAAATGATGCCTTGGAGGGCCTTGTGTCCGAACATGATGGCTTTTAAAATGACCTCTTCCGGCACTTGGTCGGCACCGGCTTCGACCATCATGATGGCGTCTTTCGTTCCGGCCACCGTCAAGTGCAAATCGCTTTTCTCTTCTTGTTCGACGGTCGGGTTCACCACGAATTGGCCGTTCACCCGTCCGACAATGACGCCCCCGATGGGTCCGTTAAACGGGATGGACGAAATGGACAAGGCTGCCGATGTGCCGATCATGGCAGCAATCTCCGGAGAACAGTCTTGATCGACCGACAAGATGGTCGTCACCACTTGCACTTCGTGGCGAAAACCTTCCGGAAACAACGGCCGAATGGGACGGTCGATGAGCCGTCCGGACAAAATCGCTTTCTCGCTGGGACGCCCTTCCCGCTTGATAAATCCGCCGGGAATGCGCCCGACCGCATACAACCGTTCTTCATAGTTCACTGTCAATGGGAAAAAATCCAGTTCCCGCGGTTCCTTGGAAACCGTAACGGCCGCCAACACCACTGTATCGCCGTACCGGACGAGTACGGCACCGTCGGCTTGCCGGGCCAATTTGCCCGTCTCTAAAATGAGCGGCCGGCCCGCGAGATCCATTTGATATGTCTTGACCAAAAGGCGTCCTCCCTTCATGCACAACATGCAACCGTTCGCATTCACAAATTACCCGTCTCGTAATTATGTATCCTTTTGAAAAAGGCTTCCTGAAAAGGAAGCCTTTACGCCTTATTTTCGCAAGCCGAGTTCTTCAATCAACTTCCGGTAACGTTGAACGTCTTTTTCCCGCAAGTAATTGAGCAGACGGCGGCGCTGGCCCACCATTTTCAACAAGCCGCGACGGGAATGATGGTCTTTCTTGTGCACCCGCAAGTGTTCATTTAACTCGTTGATCCGTTCGGTCAAAATGGCAATCTGCACTTCCGGGGATCCCGTGTCCTTTTCATGACACCGGAACCGTTGAATGATTTCCTGTTTCCGTTCTTGTGTCAGTGCCATAAATCAATTCACCTCCTCAACTACTCCCACCGCCGGCTGCAGAATACGTCGGTGACTCGTCTTCCGCGCCGGGGCGATTTTTAAACCTGCCCTCGACTATCGATGTCGAAAGGCTAAAGAAAGTATATCACAGCTGGAAAAACAACGCAAAAGTCCCGTACTCATTAACAGCCGTCTTGCAGCGATGCCCCGTGGGCTTGAATCCATTGACGGGCTTGGGCGACATCGGCATGAATTTGTTCGACCAGGGCTTCGGCCGAGGAAAATTTTTTTTCCGTTCTCAAATAATGGAAAAATTGAACACTGATCGTCTTGCCGTAAAGGTCGCCGGAAAAATCCAACACGTGAACTTCAATGGACAAATCCATGGGACGGGCATGAAACGTCGGCTTATACCCGATATTGGCCACCCCGTAATACGGCCGCTCCAATCCTTCGACCCCCACGACATACACGCCGGTACGGGGAATAAAATACGGTTCTTCAAGCGCCACGTTGGCCGTCGGGAAACCGATGGTGCGGCCGCGGCGCTCACCGCTCACCACCTTCCCTTCCATGCGGTAAGGCCGCCCCAACAAGCGGTTGGCCCGTTCCAAATTTCCTTCGTGAAGCATCTCCCGCACCAATGTACTGCTTACTTTTTCCCCTTCCAACGTCACCGGGTTCACTTCCGCCAATTGGTAACGGCCCCGGCTCAACTCCCGCAAAGTCTTGGCCGTACCTTGCGCCCGATGTCCAAAGGTGAAATCAAAACCGACGACCACTCCTTTGGGGTTGAGCCGCATTAAAAACGACTCGACGAAATCGTCGGGCGGGACGGCGGCAAACGATTTGGTAAAGGAAACCACGTATGTATGATCCACACCCAAATCTTGTAACAGCCGCACTTTTTCCGGCAACGGCGTCAAATAAGCAGGGTTCGGCATTTGTCCCAATACCGCCCTCGGGTGGGGATAAAATGTCATGACGCCTACCGGCAGCCCCATGGCTTGGGCCATCGCTTGGGCCGTGCCGATGACTTGTCGATGGCCGATGTGCACGCCGTCAAAATACCCGATGGCCAGCACCTGTTCCGGATAGCCGTCCGTTTGCAGCGGATAAGACAAATGATGCACTTGCATCAGGCAGCGGATCCCTCCTTGCGACACCGTGGCTTTACCCGGCTTGCAGCACTTTTTCTGGTTTGACGGTCAAAAAAGACGCCTCCCGGCGCAAAACGGCTGTTGCAATCAACTGTTTCTCTCCATTGTTGGCACGGTAAACCCGGTACGTACCGTCGGGATATTGACCTGGCGGAAAACCGGCCGGATCGAGTCGCAACGTCTGGCCATGGCTCAACCGCTGGGCCACGGCCGGCTCCAATGTCAACACCGGTAAATGAACAAGAGCCGCATCCAGCGGATGCAAGAGGCGATGCACTTCCCCGGCCGCCACAGCTTCCTCCACTTGATCCTGGCGCCAGCAGTCGCGCAACGTAAAAGGGCCACTGCGGATGCGCTCGAGCTGGCTCATATACGCCGGATACCCTAGCTCGCGTCCGATGTCGCGGCATAAACTGCGAATGTAGGTGCCGGTGGAACAAACGACGTTGAATTGGATGGCGACCGTTTTTCCACGCCGTTCCATACCCAGCAGGCGCAAGGCGTGAATCGTCACCCGCCGCTTCGGCACACTGACGTCCACATTTTCCCGGGCATATTGATACAGTTTTTTCCCTCGCACTTTGACAGCCGAATAAAGGGGAGGCTCCTGTTCGATTTCGCCCGTAAACGCCTGAAAAACCGCCGCCACTTGGCTTTCATCCAAAGCCTGCACCGGCACTTCGGCCGTGATGCGGCCATCTCCGTCCAGCGTGTCCGTCGTCATGCCGAGCACCATCTCGCCATCGTATTCTTTGGGCCATTGATGCAAGTATTCCGTCAATCGGGTCGCTTTGCCGATACACAACGGCAACACGCCGCTGACCCCCGGATCGAGCGTCCCGGCATGACCGATTTTTTTCTCGCCCAATGTCCGCCGCGCCCATACGACCATGTCGTGGGACGTACACCCCGGCGGCTTGTACAAGGGCAAAATGCCGTTCATCTTCATCCCCCATTCTACCCGATGACGCCGATTCCTTCCGTACAAGAAAGCAGACGAAGACTAACGTCGGCCGGTCAACGCCTCACAGGTCCGCTTCCGGACTTGTTCCATCACTTGGGCCAAGCTTCCAGTGACGGTGCAACCAGCGGCTCGGGCGTGTCCACCCCCGCCCAACTGGGCAGCCAGCCGGGATACATCGACCGGCTCGCAGCCCGCCAGTTCGCGGGACCGAAAACTGACCTTACACTGATTCGGATGCGTTTCGCGAAACAATATTCCAACCTCGACCCCTTCGACCCGCAACGCGTATTGGACAAGGCCGTCCACATCCGCCTCCGTGGCCCCGGTTTCTTCAAAATCCTGCAGGGTCACATACGTCCAGGCCAGTCGTCCGTCCATCTCCCGCTGCAGGCGAGCCAAAGCCCGCTGCAACAATTGCAGTTGGGAGACACTGATCCGCTCGAGAAACTGTTCTGCCAGCTTGCTCGGATTGGCACCGGCGGCCAATAACGTCGCTGCGATGTGCATCACTTCCGGATTCGTATTGCTGTAACGAAAGCCTCCGGTGTCGGTCATGATCCCGGTGTAAAGACAGGTAGCCAACGGCTCATTGAGGGGCACGTCCAAAGCACAGGCCAAGTAATACACCAACTGGGCTGTGGCCGCCGCCTCCGGAATGATGAGTTGTACCGTGCCATAACGGGTGTTGGTCGGATGGTGATCGACGTTGAGAATTTTCGCATCCTCGGCCAACCGCTCCGAAAACGGTGCCCACCGCCGCATGTCTGCTGCGTCCAATGCCAACACGCAGCGGAACGGGCCGCTGGCGGCTTCATCTTCGGCCGCCATGATTTCATCGGCCCAGGGCAACGATCGATATTTGTCCGGAAGTCGATTGGGATTGGCCAGTCGGTACGATTTGTTCAACGCTTTTAAAATACCGGCCATGGCCAATGTGGAACCGACGGCATCGCCGTCAGGGCTCACATGGGAGACGACGAGAAATTCATCGTGGGACGCAATAAAACGGGCCGCCGCCCGGATGTCCTCCGACCATTCAGGAGGGATTTTCGTCCCGCAGTTTTCGGAGAATCTCGGCGATTCGGGCCCCGTGTTCAATGGACTCATCGAGCTTAAAAATCACCTCCGGAGTATGGCGTAACCCCAACCGTTTGCCGATTTCCGAGCGAATAAACCCTTTCGCGTTTTCCAGCCCGGCCATCGTCTCTTGTTTTTGCGCCTCATTGCCGAGGACGCTGATATAGACCGTCGCTTGCTGCAAATCTCCGGTCACTTCCACAGCCGTCACGGTGGCAAAACCGATGCGCGGATCTTTCACTTCTCTTTGAAACAAGTCGGCCAGGTCTTTTTTGATTTGTTCCGCTACCCGCTGGGCCCGCAATCGAGTCATCTTCTCACCTTCTTTGTATCCTCAACGGTTGTGAGAAACACCAGTCACTGAATGCGTGTCATTATTGTGGCACAGCCTCCATCACAAAACATTCAAGTTGGTCGCCTTCTTTGATGTCGTTGAAGTTTTCGATGGTCAGCCCGCACTCGTAACCTTGGCTAACTTCCTTGACATCGTCTTTGAACCGCTTCAACGAGTTGATTTTCCCTTCGTAGATGACGACGCCGTCACGGATGACCCGCACGCCGCCGTCGCGGGTAATTTTTCCGTCGGTCACATAGCAACCGGCAATGGTGCCAATTTTGGACACTTTGAAAATTTGCCGGACCTCTGCCGTTCCGGTGACCGTCTCTTGATAGACCGGCTCCAACAGCCCTTTCATGGCCGACTCGATTTCCTCGATGCACTCGTAAATGATGCGATGCAGGCGGATGTCCACTTTTTCTTGTTCCGCCAAGGCCCGGGCTTGCGGCTGAGGCCGGACGTTAAAACCGATAATGATGGCGTTGGAAGCCACGGCCAAATTGACGTCCGTCTCCGTAATGGCCCCGACCCCGCTGTGAATAATGCGGACCCGGGCACCTTCGACATCGATTTTCTCCAGCGAATGGCGCAACGCCTCCACACTGCCGTGGACGTCGGCTTTTACGATGACGTTCAATTCTTTGACTTGTCCTTCTTGCAACTGTTTGTACAAGTCGTCCAAGGTCACTTTGCTGGTGGCCGACAGCTCTTCTTGCCGTTGTCTGGCTGCCCTTCTTTCGGCAATTTGCCGCGCCTTTTTCTCATCTTCAAAGACACGGAACGGATCGCCGGCATTGGGCACGTCGTTCAAACCGGTAATTTCGACCGGGGTGGACGGCGTCGCTTCTTTCACCCGTTTCCCCATGTCGTTCGTCATGGCCCGCACCCGGCCGTACGTATTGCCCACCACCACGGCGTCGCCAACCCGCAACGTGCCTTGTTGGACCAAGACCGTCGCCACGGGTCCCCGCCCTTTATCCAGCTTGGCTTCGATGACCACGCCTTTGGCCGGCCGATTCGGGTTGGCCTTCAGTTCCTGCATCTCCGCCACCAACAAGATCATTTCCAGCAATTCGTCAATACCTTGTTTTTTCAACGCGGAAATGTGGACAAAGATCGTGTCCCCGCCCCATTCCTCGGGGATCAAGTTGTGTTCGGTCAATTCTTGCTTGACCCGATCCGGATTGGCTTCCGGCTTGTCGATTTTGTTGACCGCGACGATGATCGGAACGCCGGCGGCTTTGGCGTGGTTAATGGCTTCCACCGTCTGGGGCATGACGCCGTCATCGGCGGCCACCACCAGCACCGTAATGTCGGTCACCTGGGCGCCGCGGGCCCGCATGGACGTAAACGCCTCGTGCCCCGGCGTGTCCAAAAACGTGATCTTTTTGTCGTTGATCGTCACTTGGTATGCCCCGATATGTTGGGTGATGCCTCCGGCTTCTTGTTCCGTAATCCGCGACTGCCGAATGGCATCCAACAGCGTCGTTTTCCCGTGGTCCACATGACCCATGATGGTGACGACCGGCGGCCGCTCCGTCATGGCCGCTTCATCGTCTTCATCGGGAAGCAATTCAAATTGATCTTCTTCGATCTCGATCTTTTCTTCCACGGTAACATCGTACTCGGAAGCGATTAATTCGATGGCATCTTTATCCAAATTTTGGTTTTTCGTCGCTACGACGCCGAGGAACAGCAGCTTCTTGATGACTTCTGCCACCTCGACCCGCAACGCTTCCGCCAACTCACCGACGGTCATCGAACCGGTGTACGTAATCACCTTAGGCCGTTCTTGTGCCGCTGCAGCTTTTTCTTCCTCTTGCCGTTTATTCCGTTTGGTTTTCCGGCGTGAATAAAAACGGCTTTCCGCTTCTTGGGCAGCCAAGTCCCGATCCCGTTCCACCGATTTGGACGACTTCCGCTCCCGGGTCGGCTTCTCCGCAGCCGCATTCACGGCCGCCCGCTCGGAACGGTCAAAACGGCGGTCACTGGCAATCGGAATCGCCTCATGAACGGTCGATTTGGCGCCATTGGCTTTCCGTTGTCCCGCATGCCGGGAACGATGCCGTTGTCCATCCCGGTTTTGTTTAAACGAACGGTTTCGCTCACCGCTCCGTTTAGCCATAGAACCCCCTTCCTTTTCTGAAACTTGCGCATCGGTGCGGGACTTTTCCGTGCGCGGCCGTTCATTCTCCGCACGCTGGGCGGCTGATTTCGGTTGTTTCGTTTCCTTTTCTTTTTCCATTTTTTCCTGTTCCGCTTTGTCCCGTTCGGCTTTTTTCTCGCTTTTCTTCTCTCCCGCCTCTGTTTTTCCTTCGCCAGCCGCCCGCCTTTTGACGCTGTCGAAATAACTTTGGATTTTTTGAATTTCTTCCTCGCCGATCATGCTCATGTGGTTATTGACTTCAACATTCATCCGTTTGAGAATCGAGATGATTTCTTTGCTCGACATATTCAGTTGTTTGGCGTATTCGTACACCCGGATTTTACTCATTCACTTCACCTCTGACGTGCTCATGTCCCGCAAGAACAGGTCAGCAAATCCCCGATCGGTCACTCCGATGACCACCCGGGATTCTTTTCCGAGAGCAGCTCCCAAGCTGGCCCGATCTGCTGTGACATGATACGGAATCTGATAAAAAGCACATTTATCCATCAGCCGCTTTTTGGTGTTTTCGGAAGCATCGGCCGCAATGAACACCAATTGGACCTTTCCTTTGCGCATCGCCGTCAAGACCGCTTCTTCCCCATGGACGAGCTTTCCCGCCCGGTAACACAACCCCAGTCGTTGGAAAAATTTACGGTCCATCGCTCCGTACACCTTGCGCCACCCGAAGAATTTCTTCATAAAGTTCGGCCGGCACTTTTACTTCCAGCGCATGTTCCAATGCCCGTTTCTTTTTCGCCAGCTCGACACAGGCCGTATTCGGGCAAAGATAAGCGCCCCGCCCCGATTTTTTTCCGGTCGGATCGAGCAACAGTTCGCGTTCCGGCGTCCGGACAATGCGCAACAGACTTTTCTTCGGCTGCATCTGTTGACAAGCCACGCATTTGCGCATGGGGATTTTGCGCTGTTTCACCGTCACTCACCCGCACTTTCCGACTCGTCCGCCGTCGCTGGCTGCTGCGACTCACCCTCTTGTTGCTCTTTCTCTGCCCGAGCCAATTCGGCCGCCTGGCTTTCCGACTTGATGTCGATTTTCCAGCCGGTGAGTTTCGCCGCCAGGCGAGCGTTTTGTCCCTCTTTGCCGATGGCCAGCGACAGCTGGTAATCCGGAACGACGACCCGCGCGATCTTTTCCTCCGGATACAAGGTGACGCTCACCACTTTGGACGGACTCAACGCGTTGGCCACGAACTCCTGCGGATCGTCGGACCAACGGACGATGTCGATTTTTTCATCTTTCAATTCATTGACGACATTTTGCACCCGCGATCCTTTTTGCCCCACACACGCCCCTACCGGGTCCACTTCCGGCACATGGGAGTAGACGGCGATTTTCGAGCGGGTGCCCGCTTCACGAGCCACCGATTTGATTTCGACAATGCCCTCGTAAATTTCCGGCACTTCCAGTTCAAACAGCCGTTTCAACAAACCAGGATGATTGCGGGAAAGAAAAATTTGCGGCCCCTTTGTCGTCTTCTCCACTTTCGTGATGTACGCCTTGATCCGCTCCCCTGGTTGCAGCCGCTCCGTCGGCATGACTTCGTTCAACGGCAACAACGCTTCCGTTTTCCCCAAATCCACGTAGACAAAACGGTGGTCCTGCCGTTGCACGATGCCGGTAATAATGTCCTCTTCCCGGTCGACGAACATTTCGTAAATGACGCCCCGTTCCGCTTCCCGGATGCGTTGCGTCACTACTTGCTTGGCTGTCTGGGCCGCAATGCGGCCGAAATCTTTCGGCGTGACCTCCAGTTCGACCACATCGCCCAACTGATATTGCGGGTTGATTTGCCGGGCCGCCTCGAGGCTGATTTCCAGCCGCGGATCCAGCACTTCTTCCACCACGGTTTTGCGGGCGTACACTTTAAAAGCGCCGGTCTCGCGGTTAATGTCCACCCGCACGTTTTGGGCGGTGTTGAAATTTCTTTTGTACGCCGAAATCAGCGCCGCTTCGATAGCTTCCAACAGCACATCGTAACCGATGCCTTTTTCCGTCGCCAACTGCTCCAGGGCACTGATAAACTCTTTATTCAATTCCTGCGACCTCCTCTAAATACCCCCTCACATTCAACCGACTCCTTCGAGGGTGAGTCGGATGTGGGCCATTTTTTCGCGGGGAATCGTCAAACTGAGACCGTCCTGGCGGACGACCGTCACGCTTTTCTCATCCACCGCCTCCAAACGGCCGACGTGTTTTTTGCTGCCTTCCAGCGGTTCGTATAACGTGACGGCCACCGACTTGCCGATGGAACGCAACATATCCCGGTCGGTCTTCAACGGCCGTTCCGCACCGGGCGATGACACTTCCAAAATATACGGTCCGTCAATCGGATCTTTTTCGTCCAGCAATTGGCTCAATTGTTCGTTCACCCGGCTGCACGCGTCCAAATCGACGCCGCCTTCCCGATCGATGTAGACGCGCAAAAACCAGTTGCCCCCTTCTTTGACATACTCGACCTCAACCAACTCCAACCCTTCCCGCTCCAAAATGGGCGTGACCAGTTGTTCCACAAGACGCGCCACTTTTGAACCCATCATTTCACCTCAAATGACCGTCGTCCAAATCCGTTCTCAAGCACCAATCCGTAAAAGTGTTGTATTAAATGGAAAGAGTGGGGAGGCCCCACTCTTCTTACAACAGTATCCTCAGTATTTCCCGTGAGCATTATAACATAACGGATGGGGGAGGGCAATGACCGGCCAAGCCCGGAAACATCAGAAGAGCGACAGTTGGTTCGATTCCGGCAACTCGTCAAAACAACCTAACTCGGCCAACTGTTCGGTGACGGTTTTGGACACCCGCGTCCGTTCCTGAAAATCTTCCACCGAAAGGAACGGCCGTTCTTCTCTCGCCCGGACGATGCTCCGCGCCGCACTTTCGCCGATGCCGGAAAGTGCCCGGAAAGGCGCCAAAAGCGAATCGCCGTCGATGAGGAAACGGACCGCATCGGAGCGGTACAAGTCGACCTTTTGAAAACGAAAACCCCGCTGCAACATTTCCAGCGCCGACTCCATGACGACCAACAGCGACTTTTCTTTCGGCGTCGCCTGGTTGCCCTTGGTCTGGATTTCGTCCATTTTCATCATGATGGCTTCCGGCCCTTGCAAGGCCAGCCCCAGGTCGAAGTCGTCGGCCCGGACCGTAAAATACGTCGCATAATATTCGATGGGCCGATACACTTTAAACCAGGCAATGCGCAATGCCATCATGACGTAGGCAACGGCGTGGGCCTTCGGGAACATGTACTTGATCTTCTGACACGACTCGATGTACCAGTCGGGGACGTCGTGTTCCTTCATCAATTGGATGTCTTCTTCGGTCAATCCTTTCCCTTTGCGCACCCGTTCCATGATTTTAAACGCCTGCGCCGGCGGCAACCCGCGGTGAATCAAATACACCATGATGTCGTCGCGGGTGGAAATGACTTCGGACAATTTCGCTTTGCCCGAACGGATGATTTCTTGCGCGTTGTTGATCCAGACGTCCGTGCCGTGGGAAAGGCCCGAAATGCGCACCAGTTCGGCAAATGTCGTCGGTTTTGTCTCCTCCAGCATTTGGCGGACGAAGCGGGTGCCAAATTCCGGAATGCCCAATGTCCCGGTGTTGGAACGAATCTGCTCCGGCGTCACGCCCAAGGCTTCGGTGCTGGAAAACAGCGACAGCACTTTTGGATCGCTGACGGGAATCTTTTTCGGATCCACGCCGGTCAAATCTTGCAACATGCGGATGACCGTCGGATCGTCATGGCCAAGAATATCCAACTTCAACAGGCGGCCGCTGATGGCGTGGTAATCGAAATGGGTCGTCACCGTGCCCGACTCCACGTCGTCGGCCGGCCGTTGGATGGGCGTGAAATCGTACACCTCCATGTACTGCGGAATGACCATGAGCCCGCCCGGGTGTTGGCCCGTCGTCCGCTTGATGCCGGTACAGCCCCGGACAAGCCGCTCCACCTCCACGCTGCGCTTGTTCCAGCCGTTTTCTTCTAAAAACTTGCGAACGATGCCGTAAGCCGTCTTTTCCGCCACCGTCGAAATGGTGCCGGCCCGAAAGACGTAATCGCGGCCAAACAACTCTTCCGTATATTTATGGGCCCGGGGTTGGTATTCACCGGAAAAGTTCAAGTCGATATCCGGCACCTTGTCACCTTCAAAGCCCATAAACGTCTCGAAGGGAATGTCGTGGCCGTCTTTATACAACGGTTCCCCACACCGCGGGCAAGGTTTATCAGGCAAATCAAATCCGGAACCGACGGAACCGTCGTTGAAAAATTGATGCCAGTGGCACGAAAGACACACATAATGGGGCGGCAGCGGATTGACTTCGGTGATGTCGGTCATCGTGGCGACCAAGGACGAACCGACAGAACCCCGGGAACCGACCAAGTAACCGTCTTCCAAAGAGCGGGTCACCAACTTGTGGGCGATGTAGTAAATGACCGCAAAACCGTTGCCGATGATGCTCTCCAATTCCCTTTCCAAGCGCTGCTCGACGATCTCCGGCAACGGATCGCCGTAAATGCGCTTCGCCTTTTCATAACTCATCTGGCGAATCGCCTCTTCGGCACCTTCGATGACCGGCGTGTGCAAGTCATCAGGGAACGGCTTGACCTCTTCCACCATGGCAGCAACCCGGTTCGGATTGTCGATGACCACCGCTTTTGCCGTCTCTTCCCCCAAATGGGCGAACGCTTCCAACATTTCTTCTGTCGTCCGAAAATGGGCCGGCACCAATTCGTCGGCGGGCAACTTTCCGGATGTCAAAATTTGCCGGAAGATCGCCTCGTGGGGGTGCAAATAATGGACATCGCCGGTGGCCACCACCGGAATACCCAACCGTCGTCCCAACTCCACAGTCTTGCGGTGCAAATCCCGCAGGTTTTCTTCGCTTTGGACGATTCCCCGCTGCACTAACGGCAACAGCTGATCCAGCGGCTGAATCTCCAAAAAATCGTAAAACCGGGCCAATTCTTCCACATCTTCCAACGGTTTTTGCAGCAACGTTTCAAACAGTTCCCCCCGCTGGCACGCCGAACCGATGAGCAGCCCCTCCCGCATTTGCAGCAACAACCGTTTCGGGATGCGAGGCACCCGGTGGAAATATTGTAGATGGGAGAGGGAGACGAGGCGGTATAAATTTTTTAACCCGGTCTGGTTTTTCACCAACAACGTGACGTGAAACGGCCGCGACTGTTTCCAGCCGTTTTCGTCCCCCTGCTCGTTCAACTGCATCAACGAGCGGATGTCTTTTTGAGCCAAATCTTGAATCATGCGCCACAACAAATGGCCGGTGGCCTCGGCGTCATACGATGCCCGGTGATGGTGTGACAACGGGATTTGAAACGCTTCACATAATGTGTTTAAACGGTGGTTTTTCATCCGCGGATACAATAAACGGGCCAATTCCAGCGTGTCAATGACCGGCTGAGACAGTGTCGGCCAACCGAACTGTTGGCAAGCGGCGTTGATAAAGCCCATGTCGAAACGGGCGTTGTGGGCCGCCAACACAGCCCCGTCGCAAAACTCCAAAAACCCTTTCAACGCCGTTTGCAAGTCCGGTGCATCTTGCACCATTTCGTTGGTGATGCCCGTCAGCTGCGTAATGCCCGGCGAAATGGCGCGCTTGGGCCGCACAAACGTCTGGTACCGGCCGACCACTTGACCTTGATGAAACTTGACTGCCCCGATCTCGATGATTTCGTGATAATTGGCCGAAAGCCCCGTCGTCTCGGTGTCAAAGACGACATACGTCGCCTCGTTCAACGGCACATCTTGCGGTTGCCAGACGATGGGCACACCGTCGTCCACCACATACGCTTCCATGCCGTAAATGATCTTGACGCCGTGTTTTTTTCCGGCTTCATAAGCGCTTGGAAAACTTTGCACGACGCCGTGATCGGTGACGGCAACGGCCGGATGCCCCCATTGGGCCGCCTGTTTGACCAGGTCCGCCACGTCGACAACGCCGTCCATGGCGCTCATGGCCGTATGGGCATGCAATTCCACCCGTTTTTCCGGCGACTCGTCGTGCCGCACTGGAGCCGGCACTTCCTGCACGTCGGAGGCCAACAACGTCAATTCCCGGGAGAAAAAGTCGATTTGCGCGTTGCCCCGCACTTTTAGCCACATCCCCGGCGCAATCCGATCCACCAGCGCCTCTTCTTCTTTGTCCCGGGCAAACACTTTCACCTGGATGGAATCGGTATAATCGGTTACTGACAACAGCAAAAACCGGCGGCCGTTTTTCGTTTCAACCCACTCCCGGGCAAACACTTCGCCTTGAATCGTCACGTTGCTCTCTTCCTCGACCACCCGCTCTAACGGGACCGGATCCACGTCAATCGGTTTGCCCAAAGACAACGTTTGCTCCGCCTCCGGAGTCGGGGCGGCCGGCTGTTGGCTTTCTTCCCAGGCTTCCTGGGCCTGCCGCACAAGGGAGGCTTCTTCTTCGCGCTTTTGCGCTTCCCACTGTTGCCGACGTTCAGCGTCGTCGACATATTCGCACCGGATGCGCAGCGATTGACCGCTCAGGGAAGCAATGAGTTCCTTCAAATCGTTCAACAAATGTTTCTTTTCCAACCATTCTGCCAACAGCGGCTGCTTCACGTGCAAACATAATGTGTTTTCCGTCAACGTCCATGACGTTGACTGCAACCACTGGCGGACGTGGTCTTGAAGGTCCATCCGCTGCAACAACACGGGCCAATACGACTGCAAAAAGTCTGCTATCTCCAGCCGATCGTAGGAAACATGAAAAAATACCCGTACCAACGGATGCAGGTGACGGGCCACTTGCTCCGTCACCTGAACAAAGACGTCGGCGGGAGGCGGTTCCGGCAGCCGGATAAAAATCCGCCATGCCCGTTGCTCCGGGTATACTTCCACTTTTTCGATGGTTCCGCGGGCAAAATATTGCTGCTGTGCCGCCGGAATGTCCGCCCTTTGTAACAACCGCATCAACGGCGTTGCCGCTTCCCCGCCTGTCATGCTCCCACTCTCCCATGTCCTTTCGTCATCTTCTCGTCAATCGACCAGCCATTCATCCAAGCGCTCGACCAGCGCCGTCGCTTCCCATTCCACCACTTCTCCGGTGCGGCGGTTTTTCAATTCGACCCGGCCTTCCGCCGCCTTTTTCCCGACCAAAATCCGCCACGGAATGCCGATGAGATCGGCATCGTTCAGCTTGACGCCAACCCGCTCCGGACGGTCGTCCAACAGCACCTCGACGCCCCGCTCCTGCAGCCGTTGATACAAGTCTTCCGCCACCCTGCGCTGCACCTCGTCCTGCCAGTTGACCGGAACCAAATGAACGTCAAACGGCGCGATGCTGCGGGGCCAAATGATCCCGTGCTCATCGTGGGACTGTTCGATGACCGCCGGAATGAGCCGGGTAATCCCGATACCGTAGCAACCCATGATCATCGGGCGGCGTTGCCCGTTTTCATCCAAGTAGTACGCCCCCAATTTTTCCGAATAACGGGTGCCCAATTGGAAAATGTGGCCCACTTCAATGCCGCGGGCAAACTGGATGTCGCCGCCGCAACGGGGACACGTATCCCCTTCCTGCACCATCCGCAAATCCAAATAGGCCATCACTGAAAAATCCCGGCCCGGCACGGCGTGCACATAATGGGCATCGGTCTCGTTGGCCCCGACGACGGCCTCGGTCATCATCGCCACCGCTTGGTCCGCCACAATGTCCACCGAAAGACCGACAGGACCGGCAAAACCGACTTCAGCCCCGGTCACTTTCCGCACCGTCTCTTCGTCGGCAAGCGCCAGCTTGTCCACACCTAAGTGGGATTTCAGTTTCACTTCGTTCAATTCGTGGTCGCCGCGAATGAGGACCGCCACGACACGATCGTCGGCCTCATAGAGCAGCGTTTTCACCATGCGATCCGGGGAAACGGACAAAAAGGCACTTACTTCTTCGATGGTTTTCATCCCCGGCGTATGTACTTTTTCCATCGGTCCGACCTGCTGACGGGCAGCAACCACGGCTTGCTCGTCCGCTTGCGGGAGCCGAATTTCCGCTTTCTCCACATTGGCGGCATACTCACATTGGCGACAAGAAACAATGGTGTCTTCTCCGGCTTCCGAAAGGACGATGAATTCGTGGGTTTTGGAGCCGCCAATGGCCCCGGCGTCGGCTTCCACTGCCCGGAAGTCCAAGCCCATCCGTTCAAAAATACGGCAGTAGGCTTCGTACATCCGACGGTAACTTTCCGCCAGGCCCGCTTCGTCGACATCAAAAGAATAGGCGTCTTTCATGACAAATTCCCGCCCCCGCAACAGGCCGGAACGGGGACGCCGTTCATCCCGGAACTTGGTCTGAATCTGGTACAAAATTTGCGGCAGGCGGCGGTACGAATTGACTTCTGCGGCGACCAGCGCCGTGATCACTTCTTCGTGGGTCGGACCCAACACCATGGGGCGCCCATGGCGATCTTGCAGGCGAATCAATTCCGGGCCATACGTATCCCAACGGCCGCTTTTCATCCACAATTCCGCCGGTTGCAACGCCGACAGCAGCACTTCCTGGGCCCCGGCCCGGTTCATCTCTTCCCGGACAATTTGTTCCACTTTTTGCAAGACCCGCATGCCTAAAGGCAAAAACATATACACACCGGACACCAACATGCGGATGAGCCCGGCCCGCAACATGAGACGGTGACTGACCATCTCTGCCTCGGCCGGCACTTCCCGCATGGTTGGGATGAGCATCGTCGACTGCTTCATCAATCCCTCATCCTCCGCTACTAGACGTAGATTGCGCATTCGCCGCTTTGACCATGGCGTCGATTTCTTTCATCAACTCGTCGTACAGCTCGTCTTCTTTCACTTTGCGGACGATTTTCCCTTGCCGGAAAATCAACCCTTCGCCGTCTCCACCGGCGACGCCCACATCGGCTTCCCGCGCTTCTCCGGGACCGTTGACAGCACAACCCATGACCGCGATTTTCAACGGCATCTTCAACCCTTTGACCGACTCTTCCACCCGATTGGCCAAATCGATCAAATCGATGCGACAACGGCCGCACGTCGGACAGGCGATGACTTGCGGTTCATCGGTCTTCAATTCGAGACTTTTGAGAATTTCCTTGGCCACCTTGATCTCTTCTACCGGATCGGCGCTCAAACTGACCCGAATCGTGTCGCCGATCCCTTTGGCGAGCACGTTGCCGATGCCCACCGCCGATTTGATGCTGCCGGCAAAGGCAGTTCCCGCTTCTGTCACCCCGACGTGCAACGGATAAGGCCGCAACGCGGCCATTCGTTCATACGTCTCGAGCATCGTTTTCACGTTGGACGATTTTAGGGAGATGACAATGTCGGTAAAATCCAATTCCTCCAACATTTCCACGTGCCGCAGTGCACTTTCCACCATCGCTTCCGCCGTCGGATAGCCGTACTTTTCCAACAGCGGCTTTTCCACGGAACCGGAATTGACGCCGATGCGGATGGGCACGCCCCGCTCCCGGCAAGCTTCCACCACCATCTTTACCCGTTCCCGGGAGCCGATATTGCCCGGGTTGATGCGAATCTTGTCAACCCCGCCCTCCAACGCTTTCAACGCCAGACGATAATCAAAGTGAATGTCGGCCACCAGCGGCAGAGGCGAATGCTTTTTGATTTCCCGAATCGCTTCCGCCTGTTTCTCATTGAGCACCGAAAGGCGGACGATTTGACAGCCCGCCTCGGCCAACCGTTCAATTTGCGCCAGTGTCGCACGGACGTCGGCGGTATCGGTAGAGGTCATGGACTGAATGACGACCTGGGGCTGTCCCCCGATTTGGACCCCGCCGACAAACACCGGTTTTGTCTGCTCCCGCGTGTACACACCCATCCCCCATTCCCGTTTGCTCAACCGAAAAACCGCAACACGTCGTTGTACGTGACGGCGATCATCAACAACATCAACAGCGCAAAACCGATCAAGTGAACCATGCTTTCTTTGTGCGGGTCGATGGGCTTGCCGCGCAACGCTTCAATCAAGAGGAACACGAGCCGTCCGCCGTCCAGAGCCGGAATGGGCAAAATGTTGAACACGGCCAAGTTGATGCTCAACAGCCCGGTCCAGATGAGCAAAGTGCCGAACCCTTGTGCGGCCATATCACCGGTCATTTTGAAAATGCCGACCGGTCCCGCCAGATCGTTCAATGAGGCGCCGCCGGTCACCAACATGGCAAACCCCTGGAAAGTCGCTTTCGTAAACAGCCAAAACTGGGCAAAGCCGTATGACACCACTTTCCCGGCGGTGCGTTCCATTTCCGGATAAATCCCCAGTTTCCCCCGCCCGCCGTCAGATGCCGGCGTCACCGGCAAGGTCAGCGTGTCGCCGTTCCGCTGGATAGTCAGTTGCAACAATTCGTTGGGCGATGCGGAAATTTTGCTCACCAGGTCGTCCCAGTCGGCCACCGGCGTGCCGTCTATGGCGACAATGCGATCCCCTTCCTTCAGACCCGATACGTCCGCGGGCGTACCAGGCTCCACGCCGCCGACGACGGGCTCTTCGGACGGCACGCCGTACACGTACGCCGCCATAATAAAGAACACGACGGCCAGCACGAGATTCATGGCCGGTCCGGCAAAAATCGTCCAAAACCGTTGGCCGATGGTTTTACCGGCAAATTGCCGATTCAACGGCGCGATTTGGACTTCATCCTGTCCATCGACGATCATAGCCCGCGGATGGACGGCATAACGGGTCCGTTCTCCGGCTT
Source organism: Bacillota bacterium (assembly GCA_017577895.1). Taxonomy (GTDB): domain Bacteria; phylum Bacillota; class Bacilli; order ZCTH02-B2; family ZCTH02-B2; genus Bacillus_BB. Next base: position 12,117 of record PKQY01000016.1, on the reverse strand, counting down.
CATCCTCCAACGTGACCGTCAACGCCTCTTCCAGGTCAATGTGTCTCACCGTTCCGGTCTTCTCGGCGCGGGCCAGCGCTTCTTTCACCAACAGGTGCGTCACTTCTCCGCGGTCGTTCAAGCGAATGCCGAGGGATTGCCCCAGTTGAATATCAATGATTTCCGGATCTTCACCGGCCATCCGGACGTACCCGCCCAACGGAAATAGGCGGATGGAGTATCTCGTCTCGCCCCATTTAAAAGAAAACAGTTTCGGCCCGAAACCGAGGGCAAACTCACGGCACAAAATGCCGGCCCGTTTGGCCATGATCAAGTGGCCTAATTCGTGAAAAAAAATCAACACCGAGAGGACCAGGATAATCGTGATAGCTGTCTGCAAGAATGCCGCACTTCCTTTCGCTGGATTCAACCAACGCCTGTCAGGCGTTCATCCACGCATGCATCGCTTCATGGGCGGCTCTCCTCGCCCATCGGTCCGCTTCCAACACCGCGTCCAACGACGGCTCCGGTTCTGACGAACACTGCTGGAGCACCCGTTCAATCACTTGTTCAATGCGATGAAAGGGCAACTTCCCTGTCAAAAACGCCTGTACTGCTTCCTCGTTGGCTGCATTCAATACGGCTGGAAATACGCCCCCGGCGCGGCCGGCTTCATAAGCCAGCGACAAAGCCGGATATCGTTGCACATCGATGTCCTCCAAATGGAGCTTCACGACTTGTTCAAAGGATAAAAACTGTCGCTGTATGTGGGGAAGTCGTTCGGGATACGTCAGGGCATATTGGATGGGTATGCGCATGTCGGGCATGCCCAGTTGAGCCAGGAGGGCGCCATCGATGAATTCGACCATGGAATGAATGATGCTCTCCGGATGAATCAGTACTTTTATTTTATCAAACGGAACCCCAAACAACCAGTGGGCCTCGATGACTTCCAACCCTTTGTTCATCATGGTCGCCGAGTCGACCGTAATTTTTGCCCCCATGGACCAGGTCGGATGACGCAACACATCTTGCACCGTCACCTGCGTCAATTCATGGCGCTTCAAATGGCGCAATGCCCCGCCGGAAGCCGTGAGGATCAAACGGTGGACGTGGTTGAGCGAATGCCCTTGCAGCGCCTGAAAAATGGCCGAATGCTCACTGTCCACCGGCAAGATGGGAACCCCGCGCCGTCGGGCTTCCCGCATGACTAAGTGACCCGCACTCACCAATGTTTCTTTGTTGGCCAAACCGATGGGAATGCCCGCCTGAATGGCCGCCAAGGTCGGTTTGAGTCCCACACTGCCCAAAATGCCGCTCAATAAAAAATGGCACTCGGGATGAGTCGCCACTTCCAGCAGTCCTTCTTCACCATAACAAACGCGGATGTTCGACGGCAGATGTTGGCGGACCTCCTGCGCCAGTTCGCGCGTCGCCACCGAAACGACCTGGGGCTTGAACTGTTGGGCTTGGGCAATGAGTAAATCGACTTGTCGGCCCGCCGCCAGCGCACACACCCGAAACTGTTCCGGATAATGGGCGATGACTTCCAACGCCTGACGTCCAATGGAACCGGTCGAACCTAAGATGGCCACATTTTTCATCATCGATTTCCTCCGTTGCAAACTGCGACACCATCAAGACAAGAACAGGTAAAATATGACAGGAAATACGACCAACAAGCTGTCGAAGCGGTCCAGCACGCCGCCATGACCGGGAAAAATCCATCCTGCATCTTTGACATGAAAAGAACGTTTCACGGCCGATTCCATCAAATCACCCAGTTGTCCCGCCAGGCCGATCAACAATCCCAGCGCGGCCATCTTCAGCCACGATGCAGACAAGTAAGGAGAAAACACGATGCTGACCAACACAGCTGCCAAAACACCCGCCAACGCACCGGCCACCGTCTTGTTGGGGCTGATGGCAGGCCACAACTTTTTATGTCCCCATTGTCTGCCGATGAAGAAGGCCATAGTGTCGTTCGCCCAGGTTGCAAACAACAACCACAAGCTGATGAGCAGGCCCTCTTCCAGCCCACGGGTTAAAAGAAAAGCCGAAAAACCAAATCCAAGGTAGGCCACGCCGAGAAGCACGTGGGCGATGTCCTCCACATTGATGCGATTTTTCGTCAAGACGGGCAACGCCAGCAAACCCCACACGAACAAAGCAAAAAAGGCCGGGCTATCGAGCCGCGAACCGTCCACCTTGACGAAGAACGAGAGCAAAAAAAAGATCCCCAATATGTACAGAACGTTCCAGCGGGGGATCCGGCGCAAACGCGTCCACTCATCAAACGCAAACACGGCCAGTGCCATCAATAAAAGGGCATACCAAATTCCGCCCAATGCCAACACGGCCACAAAAAAGGTGCCGCCTATGACCCCAGTCCAAATCCGCTCTTTCAAACATGACACCTCATTCTATTTGACCATCCCGTACCGACGAACCCGTCTTTGATAAGAGGCAATGGCTTCCAGCAAATCTTCCCGTGTAAAATCCGGCCAACAGACATTGGTAAAGTACAGTTCCGTATACGCAATTTGCCATAATAAGAAGTTGCTGATGCGCAATTCGCCACTCGTTCGAATGAGCAAATCTGGATCGGGTAAACACGCCGTGTACAGTCTTTTTTGGATGTCCTCTTCGGTCACCTCAGTCACATCGAGGGTGCCCGCCTTGACCTCCTGGAGCATTTGGGAGACGGCCTTGAGCAACTCGGCCCGCCCCCCGTAATTGACCGCAAAGCTCAACACGAGACCGGTATTCTCCCGGGTGGCGTCAATGCCTTCTTGAATCGCCCGGCGGGTGTGCTCGGGCAGATCCCGCTCATCGCCCAGCAACTGTAACCGGACGTTTTTTTTGACCAGTTCACCTAACTCGCGGCGCAAAAACTCCTCCGGCAACCGCATGAGAAAATTGACTTCTTCTGGCGGACGCTTCCAATTCTCCGTGGAAAAAGCATACAGCGTGAGGTAACGAACTCCGATTTCGTCGCACGCTTGCGTAATTTCTTTCACCCGTTCCATTCCGGCCCGATGTCCAGCTACGCGGGGAAGGCCTCTTTTTTTTGCCCAACGTCCATTCCCATCCATGATGATCGCCACATGTTGTGGAATGACCGCACTATTCATCTCAGACGGGTGTTCCATCGCCTTTCCCCCATTTACGTACTCTTCCTTCATCGGACTATAATATCTATAATATCATACGACCGAAAACCCGGGCACTAGACCTCCATGATTTCTTTTTCCTTGTCGCGGATGAGCGAATCCACCTCTTGAATGAACTGGTCCGTTACTTTTTGAATTAGCTCTTGCTGCCGATGCGACTCATCGGTGGACAACTCGCCGTTCTTTTCTTTTTTCCGAATCTCGTCATTGGCATCCCGACGGATGTTGCGAATGGCCACTTTGGCATCTTCGCCCATTTTGCGCACCACTTTCACCAGTTCCATGCGCCGTTCTTCCGTCATCGGGGGAATGATGATGCGAATGACCGAACCGTCGTTCATCGGGTTCAAACCGAGATCCGACTTTTGAATCGCTTTTTCAATTTCTTGGATGACCCCTTTATCCCAGGGCTGAATGACCAACATCCGCGGTTCCGGAACGCTCACCGTGGCCAGCTGGTTGACCGGCGTCGGCGTGCCATAATAATCCACCGTGATCCGGTCCAAAAGGGCTGGCGTCGCTCGACCCGCCCGAACACTTTGCAGTTCCCGTTTTAACGTTTCAATGGTCTTCGCCATTTTCTCGCGAATTGGCGATGTCATCAAAAACTCCCCCTCACAATGGTGCCGATCTTTTCACCGAGAATCACCCGTTTGATATTTCTCACATCTTCTATTGAGAATACCACGAGGGGAATGTTGTTGTCCATGCACAGGGACGAAGCAGTCGAATCCATCACGCCGAGGCCCTGATTCAGAACATCCAAGTAGGTCAAGGAATCGTACTTTTTGGCGTTGGCCACTGTTTTCGGATCGGCCGAGTAAATCCCGTCCACTTTGTTTTTGGCCATCAAAATGACCTCGGCTTCGATTTCTGCCGCCCGCAGGGCCGCCGTCGTATCGGTGGAGAAAAACGGGTTTCCGGTTCCGGCAGCAAAAATGACGACGCGGCCTTTTTCCAAATGCCGAATGGCTTTGCGACGAATGTACGGTTCTGCCACTTGCCGCATCTCGATGGACGTTTGCACCCGGGTTGGCACGCCTTGCTGTTCCAGGGCGTCTTGAAGCGCCAAGGCGTTGATGACGGTTGCCAACATGCCCATGTAATCGGCGGTGGCCCGATCCATCCCTTGCGCACTGCCGGAGACTCCCCGCCATATGTTGCCGCCGCCGACGACCACCGCCATTTGTACGCCCATTTCGACAATTTCCCGAATCACCGAGGCAATAGACTGAATCATTCCGGGGTCAATGCCCGCTTCCCGTTTGCCGGACAACGCCTCCCCGCTCAATTTCAATACGACCCGTCGATACACCGGTTGCGCCACACTATCTTCCCCCCGTGTCGGTTGAAACTGAAAGAAACTGTGGAAAAGGAGACACACCTGTGCCTCCTTCTCAGTCTTTTTTCACTTGGGCCATGACCTCTTCGGCAAAATTGTCTTGTTTTTTCTCCAAGCCTTCGCCCAATTCAAAGCGGGCAAAACGGCGGATGGAAATGTTTTCGCCGATCTTGGCAATCGTCTCTTTCACCAGTTGGTCAATGGATTTGTCGGGATCTTTGATGAACGGCTGTTCCAACAAGCAGACTTCCTTATAATATTTTTCCAGCCGGCCGGCGACCATCTTGTCGACAATGTGTTCCGGTTTACCTTCGTTCAAAGCCTGTGCCCGCAAAATGCTGCGCTCTTTTTCGACTTCTTCGGCAGGCACGTCCTCTCTCCGAACATACAAAGGTTTGGCGGCAGCGATTTGCATGGCAATATCTTTGACAAAGTTTTTGAACTCCTCGGTCTTGGCCACAAAATCGGTCTCACAGTTGACTTCGACCAACACGCCGATGCGGCCGCCGGCGTGAATGTAGGACTCGACCAGTCCTTCCGCCGCGATGCGCCCGGCTTTTTTCGCCGCCTGCGCCAACCCTTTTTCGCGCAAAATTTCAATCGCCCGTTCCATGTTACCGCCGGCTTCGGTCAACGCTTTTTTACAGTCCATCATGCCGGCGCCGGTTTTCTCCCGCAGTTCTTTTACCATGGCTGCAGAAATTTGCATCCCCGCATACCCCCTTCAACGTCATCACATCGCGAATCACCGGAAACATTCAGCAAAAAAGTGGCAAGAATGGCCTCCCCCATCCTATGCCACCCCTCTTCCTCCTCGCTCCTCCGGCATTTGCCGGAGGAGCTGCACCTTACAAACGTCCTGTCGGTTTACGATGCGCTGTCGGCTTGTTCAACCTCGCCTTGTTTTCCTTCCAACACCGCATCGGCAATTTTCGACGTAATGAGCTTGACAGCCCGAATGGCGTCGTCGTTGCCCGGAATGACATAGTCCACTTCGTCGGGATCGCAGTTCGTGTCGACAATGGCGATAACAGGAATTTCCAACTTCCGCGCCTCGGCAATGGCGATCCGTTCTTTCCGCGGGTCGACAATGAAGACCGCATCGGGCAATTGTTTCATATCTTTAATCCCGCCCAAAAATTTGGTCAGGCGGTCCTTTTCTTTCCGCAGCAAAATGACTTCTTTTTTCGGCAACACGTCAAACGTGCCGTCCGATTCCATTTCTTCCAGCTGATGCAGCCGCTCGATCCGTTTTTTGATGGTCGCGAAGTTGGTCAACGTGCCGCCGAGCCAGCGGTGATTAATGTAATACATGCCGCACCGCTCAGCTTCGTCCCGAATGGAATCTTGCGCTTGTTTTTTTGTGCCGACAAAGAGAATTTTTCCGCCGTCGGCTGCCAAATTGCGGACGAACTGATACGCTTCTTCCAGCATTTTGACCGTTTTTTGCAGGTCAATGATGTAAATGCCGTTCCGTTCCGCAAAAATGTACTTGGCCATTTTCGGGTTCCAACGGCGCGTTTGATGGCCAAAGTGAACCCCTGCTTCCAACAACTGCTTCATCGAAATGATGGACATGTTGATCCTCCCTCAGTTTGGTTGTTTCCTCCGTGGCTTCGTCTCCTTCCAGGACTTGTTCACAAGCACCTCTGGAAGAATCCGCCACGTGTGTTTTTGCACACGCATCATGATAGCACAAAAAAACGCGGTAAAGCAATCGTCGTTCCGATACAAAAAAAAAAGACAATCTTAGGGCCGTTTCTTTTGCTGAAACGCCGCCGACTGCAAGATAAACTGGATTTCTCCGACCCCGCGGTTCATTTGTCGGGCGATTTCCGCATCCGTTTTGCCGGCCTTTTTCAGTTCCAGCACCTCTTCCAACAATTTCTGAAACGGGGATGCCGGTGGCTCCTCCCCCGCCGGTTCCGCTTCCGCCCGGTTGTCCGCCGGTGTCGGCCTAACCGTCTCCGCTGCAGGCGGTGAGGCCGCTTCAACTGAACGCACCCACTGCCGCTGCAGCCGCTCCAGTTCTTCCACGAACCGGCGGTTTTCATTTTCCCACTCATCCAACAGTGCCGTTAAAGAGGCGGCCATCTGTTCCTCATACTCGTGTGCCACCCGATGCGCTTTTCGCCACGCCCACAAAGCGATTGAAAGTGCCAACAACGAAACGAGGAGCGCCACTGCTGCGATCATTCTCCCAACCCTTTCCCTCGTCGGCAGCCCATTTATCCGTGACCGTAAATGAACGCCTTTCTTTTCCCCAACATGCCGCGCAACCGGTAGATGGCTTTTTTGTGCAACTGGGAAATGCGGGCGGCGGACAAATTCATCACTTGGGCAATTTCTTGCACCGTCAGCTCTTCGTAATAATACAGCGTCAGCACGAGCCGTTCTTTTTCCGGCAGGCGGGCGATGCAATCCGCGAGCAACTCCTGAACCCGTTGCTGGTGAACAAGGTGGTCCAGCTCCGGCGCATTTTCGTCCGGCAGCCGTTCAAACAACGGCAATTGTTCATCGTCTTCCTGTTCAATGGGCAACCACTTGGCTTGTTCGGACCGAACCATCTGCCGATGGAGCTCTTCCAGCCGGACGCCGAGATATTCGGCCACTTCTTCATCGGTGACGTGCCGCATTTTTTCCTGCTGCAATTTTTCCACGGCCCGCGCCGTTTCCCGCATTTGCTCCCGCTGTCCCCGGGGAAGCCAGTCCATTTTTCGCAACTCGTCCAGGATGGCCCCCCGCACCCGCCACGCCGCAAACGTTTCAAACTGCACGCCGCGGGACGGATCGTATTTCTCCAACGCGTCCCAAACACCGAGCATGCCGATGTTGAACAAATCGTCTTCATCCAAGATCGTCGTCGAAAAAAAGGAACTGACCTGCCGTTTAACCAAGGGCGCGCATGCACGAACCAGCTCCTCCCGCACCGCTGGGTCTTTTGTCGCCTTCCATTGACCCCACAACCGCAGCCACTGTTCCTGCTCCACAGCCCTCACCCCGTTATTGGCTTATGCGTTCAGTTCCTCATCCCGACGGTCATCGGCGACCAAATCAACGTGTTGGCCCACCGCCTCAGCGGACGGCACGCCTGCATCCGACCCATCCCCTGCCTCTTGCGACAATGGCGACAGAAGCCAAGGAATGAACCTGACCCCGGCCAACAGCAGCAAGGAAAACAGCACCAAGGACTGAACGAACCGCCACACCGCAATCCACCACGGATTCACCCACAAGTTGATGCACAAAATGACGCCACTGATCCCGAAAACCGCCAACAAAAATGCCCAACGACGACCGCCCGCGACCTTCATAGCCAACTTTCCCCTTTAAACACCGTTTTGACAAACGTTTTGCCGGTCTCGCAAAAGTGTTCCACCGTACGTCCGTAGTTGCCGCCAACATCTTCCGCAACAATGGGAATCCGATATTGGTGAAGAATCTCCCGGCATTTCTCCACATTGCGCTGACCGATGTTGAGCGCATCCGGCCGCTTGCCGAGCGTCCGAAACATTTGCGCACCGCCGACCAATTTGGCCCGCAACTGAGCGGGGGAGACGCCGTGCTGCTCCAGCATGTCTATGAGCGCCGGGATCGCCGTCGTCGCATACTTCGCAATCATGTGGGCCGGCACCGGCATGTCGGTGCTCGGTAACATCACATGCGCCATACCCGCCACCGATGAGTGAGTGGTAAAGAGGATGACGCCGACACACGAGCCCAAACCGATGGTTCGGAGAATGTCCTGACCTTGTCCGACCGCCATGTCGGCCATTCTGACTAAAACGATGTTTTCCATGCTCACACTCCCAGTGCCCGAAACAGCGCACCCATGGATGAAGGAAGCGGGATAAAGCAAAAAGCCCCTTCGATGCGGTCTTGTCCCTCCATAATTTCCGCATCGATGACAATGGCCTTGTTTTCGATTTGTTCCATTTCCGCCAGACCTTCACCCATGATGGCGCCCAACATGTCGATGGACAAACGGGGGACCGAGACGGACATGTTCAATCCCGTCAAATCGGCCAACGAGGAAAAATAGGATGAGACGAGAATATTGCCCATCTCAAACAGAAAAGAGTACGCCATTTCCGACAAGTTCTCGATGCCGTTGCGTTCACCCAGCACGACCTCCACGATGCGTTCTACGGAACGGAGGTCCAACATGAAAAACATCCGTCCTTCCACATCCCCATGCACGTCGATGACGACAGTAAGCATGGGCACGTCGGGTCCGCCGCGGGAGTCGAGCAATTCGGCGAACGTCATGACCTGCACCTTCGGCACTTTCATCTCGATCCGCCGATTGAGCAACTGGGATAGGGCCGTTGCGGCCCGTCCGGAACCGATGTTTCCCAGTTCCTTTAACACATCCATGCGGAAAGATTCCTGATCCGCAATCGTCATGATATGGTCCCCCTGAATTCATCCAGTTCGGCCATCTCTTTCTGATTCAACGTTTTTTCCAGGTTTAACAACACCATGACCCGGTCGCCCATTTTGGCCATCCCGTCCAAATACTCGGCTTGAATCCCGCCGACCAAAGAGGGAGGAGGCTCGATCTGATCGACGGCAATGCTCAGCACATCCCGCACCATGTCGACGATCATGCCCACGGTGATGTCTTCCAATTTGACCACGATAATCCGTTGCTGCTCCCGCTGCACGTCGACATTTTGAAACGAATCCAGCGCAAACCGTTTGCGCAAATCGATGACCGGCAACACTTCACCGCGCAAATTCATGACGCCGACGACGAAATCCGGTGTCCGGGGCACCCGGGTAATTTCCGGAATGCGTTCAATAGACAACACTTGTTGCACGTTGACTCCATACTCTTGCCCTGCCAACTCGAAGAGCACATATTGTTGCTCCTGGGTCACCTTTTCTTCCGCGGCCATCTTCTCTGCCTCCCTCGCAACCAAAATTTAGACTTGCACAAACTGCGTCCCATCGAGAATCAGGGCCACATTGCCGTCGCCCATGATCGTGGCGCCGGCCAACCCGAACCGGGACCCGAGGTAGTTACCCAGCGACTTGACGACAATTTCTTCTTCCCCCAGCGTCTCGTCCACCTGCAAAGCCAAATATTTGTTTTCCCGTTGAATGACGATGTACACAACATCTTCCTGGGGCGTCAACTCCAATTCCAGGAAGTGGTGCAGCCGGAACAGCGGGATCCAATCGCCGCGAAACGGCACCATCTCCACGTGATGGACTTGTTTGACCGAAGCGGCGGGCACTTGGGCGATTTCGATGACGTTGGTCAACGGCAAGGCGTACGTTTCACCGCCGACTTTGACCAGCAAGGCTTGAATGATGGACATGGTCAGCGGCAATTCGATGGTAAACGTCGTGCCCTTTCCAGGTGTGGAATGGACGTAGACGCTGCCGCCCAAGGATTCGATTTTCGTCTTCACGGCGTCCAAACCGACCCCTCGGCCGGAAATGTCGGACACTTGCTTGGCCGTGCTAAACCCGGCCAGGAAAAGGAATTGATACACTTGGGCATCCGTGAGCAACTGGGCTTCTTCCGGCGTCGTCAACCCTTTTTCAATCGCTTTTTTCAACACCGCTTCCCGGTTGATGCCGCGCCCGTCGTCGGACACTTCAATCATGACCGAGTTGCCCCGCTGATAAGCAGCAATGACCAACTTGCCGGTTTCGGGTTTGCCTAACTTCCGCCGTTCTTCCGGCGGCTCTAACCCGTGGTCCAACGAGTTGCGAATAAGGTGAACCATCAAATCGGAAATTTCGTCCATGATCGTTCGGTCCAGTTCCGTTTCCCAACCCCGCATTTCCAGTTCCACTTGCTTGTTCAGTTCTTTCGTCAAATCCCGAATCATCCGGGGAAAACGGTTAAACATGTTTTCGATGGGAACCATCCGCAACTTCAGGACGATGTCCTGCAACTCGCCGACCAACCGATGCAAGTGATCCACCGTCTCCGTCAGTTCCGGATCGTTGATACGGGATGAAATGAGCGACAGTCGGCTCCGGTCGATGACCACTTCGCTGATCATGTTCATGAGCCGGTCGATGCGGCTGATGTCGACCCGCAACGTCTGGTTCCGGGGCGAAGGTTTCCCGGCTGTTTTGGCGCCTTTGGCGCCACCTCCCGGTGCCGATGCTTTCGCCGGCTGGGAAGCTGCTGCCATGGCTGGCTGTGTTTCCGCCTTCACCGTGCCGCTGGCAGCCGGTTCTGCCGCTGGTGCCTCGGCCGTGGCCGACACTTGTTGTTCAACGGATGGCGCCGCTTGTTGTTTCGGATGATACGGCTGGACCGATACGTTGGTGACATCCAACACGTCCATGATTTCGTCCCGGATTTCTTCTTCGCTGTGGCGGGAGACGAACCATACGACAAACCAATTGTCGAACTTCTCCTGCTCGATGTCGTCGGCCGCCGGATAACTGCCGACAATGGTCCCCATTTCTTCCAGGTTGCGGAAGATCATATATGCCCGCACCGATTTCAAAGCCGCCTTAATATCCAATTCGACCCGGATTTGATACGCAAACAAGCCTTGTTCCAAGGCCTCGCGCATGACGCTGACCGCCGCTTCTTCCGGTTGCGGCCCCATCTCTTCTGCAGGCGCCGCCGGCGTTTCTTGAGGGACTTGCGGGGCTTGTCCCGCCGTCGGCTGACCGGACATGGCCGCCTGCAATTGGGCCACTAATGCAGTGGTGTCCACATCGTCGCTGCCCCCCGCCTCAATGGACTGCACCATGTTCTCCAAAGCCGTCGCACAGGCAAACAATGTATCCAAAATGGGCGTGGTTACGGGCAACTGGCGGTTTCTCAACAAGTCCATGACGTTTTCCATCTGGTGCGTCAATTCCGCCATGCGCTCAAATCCCATGGTGGCGGCCATCCCTTTTAACGTGTGGGCGGCGCGAAACATTTCGTGGACCACGTTGATTTCTTCCGGATTTTGTTCCAGCTGGAGCAAAAGTTGGTTCAACGTTTCCAAGTGTTCGTACGACTCGTTGAGGAACATGTCCAAATATTGATCCACATGCCTCACCTCTTTCCATGCGATATGGGGGAAACGGAATGGAAGATCTCACGGAAACGGCCCCAGAAGCTGGCCCTGGTCATGGGGCGGGTTGACGTCGAAGACGAAGGTTGGCCATCGATGAACCGCTGGGCCAGCTCCCTCGTTCGGCGGGATATCGGGCTTTTCGGAAAGGCTAGCATGTACGGCTGTTGCCGCACCACCGCCTGCTCGACATGTTGGTCATCGAGCAATACCCCCAACAGATTCAGCTGCAGCGAAAGAAACCGTTCCGCCACCGCAGCCATCCGTTTCTGGACCGCCACGCCTTCCCGTTCGTTTTTCGCCCGGTTAATGACGAGATGCACCGGCAACAGACGCTCTTCCAGGACCAGCAATTTCAACAAAGCATACGCGTCAGTCATGGACGTCGGCTCGGGTGTGGTGAGCAAAATCAATTCATCGGCGGCCTGAATCAGTTTCAAGCTGTGGGTCGATAGACCGGCACCTAAGTCGATCAGCAAATAATCGGCATACGTCCTGAGCTGCATGAATTGGGTGAGAAAGTGGTTCAACTTCTCTTCGGTTAAATGAAACAGCTCCCGCATCCCTTGTCCGCTGGAAA
>PKQY01000015.1 GCA_017577895.1 Bacillota bacterium | reverse complement strand
AGAAGCCATCGTGTGAGACCTCCTGCTGTGGTGATTGATATTTCTCTATAGCAGAATCCACACGATGGCTTTCATTTTGTCAAGTGCTTCCCATCGTTTTTACACCACTACTTGGGACTATAACTTCACCTCACCTAAAAACAACAAAGATTTTGAAATGTTGATGTAAAACTGTATAATATACAAATAAATATATACAAATAAATATTTTTTAAACAGTAGTCTATTTTTTGATACAGGAGGAAGACACGTGCTCGTCCGGGAATTTGCCACCCGCGAATTCATCGCCATCACTCCGGAGCACACCATCGGCCATTGTCTGGAGCAATTTTTGAAGTACCGCTTAGGCATCGCCTGCGTGACCGACCAGGCTGGACGCCTCGTCGGCATCGTCACAAAGTACACGTTGTACCGCCTGTTGTTGTCGGAAAAGTCCCTAGAAGCCCCTATTGGACCGGCCATTCGTCGCGATGTCGTCTGCTTTCGTCTGGACGATTCGTTGGAGCACGCCAAAAACACGTTCCTGAAACACAACGTCGCTCATGGGGTCGTCTTGGATCATGAAGACCGGGTCGTCGGCGTCCTCGGCCAAGCAGGAATCATCCGGGGATTCCTCCGGGAGACGGAGCTGTTGTTGAACCAGACCCAGTCGCTAGTGGAACAACTGCAAGATGCTGTCATTTCCGTGGACGTCCACTACAAAATCGTCACGTATAACCAAGCGGCGGAAGCGCTGTTCGGCCACCCTCGAGACCACGTGCTGGGGCAGCCGGTTGACGCCGTCTTTCCTGAGCTGTACGAACATTTCCTGCTCGCCCTGGAAACCGGCGGGCGGCGGGAACCTTGCCGCATTCGCCTGGCGACCGCCACGGTCATCGGGTCGTTTGTCCCCCTTTATGACTGGGGAAAGATTTCCGGGGCTGTGGCGGTGCTGAAAAATATCACCTCCTACGAACAAGTGGCCAAAGAGCTGGAGACGACAAAAAAATTGGAGCGCACACTCGACAGCGCTCTGGAAATGTCGTATGACGGGGTGATGATCACCGACGAACACGGCAAAATCACCAAAGTCAACCCTGCCTTTTTGGACATCTGTGAAATCGATTACAACGATGTCATCGGAAAACCGGCCGAGACCATCGTCCCGGAACTGCCCGTCCGGGACACGTTGATCCACAAACGGCCCATCGAAGGGGAAATTCGTGAAATCCGGGGAAAAAAATGCGTCGTCACGCTGCATCCCATCATCCGAGGGGGGGCATGCGAGGGGGCCATCGCCAAAATCATCTTCCACCAATTGGACCAGTGGAAAGATATTTTCCGGCGGTTGGAACAGTTGGAAAGCGAATTGACGTATTACCGCGGCCAATTGCAACGCATATCCCGGCAAAACGCCTTTGACCGCATCATCTCCAACGACCCGGCCGTTGAAAAAATCAAAAACGAAGCGTTTCTCGCCGCCCAAGGCGTCGCATCGGTGCTCATCACCGGTGAAAGCGGCACCGGTAAAGAATTGTTTGCCGAAGCGATCCACGAAGAATCCGGTCGTCCCGGCAACTTCGTCAAGGTCAACTGCGCCGCCATTCCAGCAGAACTGTTGGAATCGGAATTTTTCGGCTATGCCGATGGCGCCTTCACCGGCGCCCGTAAGGGCGGAAAACCGGGGAAATTTGAACTGGCCGATCGGGGAACCTTGTTTCTCGATGAGATCGGCGACATGCCGCTGGCGTTGCAGGCTAAGCTGCTGCGGGTGCTGCAAGAGCAAAAATTCGAACGGGTCGGAGATACGAAGACGAGGCAGGTGGACGTCCGCATCATTGCCGCCACCAACAAAGATTTGCGGCAAATGATCCGGGAGGGGACATTCCGCGAGGACTTGTTCTACCGCATCAACGTCATTCACATCCACATTCCTCCGTTACGGCATCGCCTGCGAGACATCCCGCTGTTGACCGAACATTTGATTAAAAAACTGAATCAAAAAATGAACAAACACGTTATCGGCGTCACGCCGGAAACATTGGAACTGCTGCAACGCCACCACTGGCCGGGCAACGTACGGGAATTAGAAAACGTCCTGGAACGGGCCATGCATTTGGCCACCGGGGTGTGGATTGAACCGCAACATTTGCCGGAAGAAATGCAACAAACCGCCTCCACCGCCAAGACAAACCCATCGGCGGTCGAGAACTCGGCGTCAGCCACATCTTCAGAGGAACATAACGCTGTCCATTCCCCTTCTTCGGAGACGGTGGAGAGTCGAACGCCCGGCCGACATAAGGCCATGCTGGATCAGGTGGAAAAACAAGTCATTTTGGAAGCGCTGATGCAATGTAAGGGCAACCGCAGCGAAGCGGCCCAGTTGCTTGGCATCAGCCGGGCGACGCTTTACCAGAAAATGAAAAAATACAACATCAAAGCCGAAGTCCACTTTCACAGTTGAACCATATGACATTGCCCGCCATTTTGGCCCGGTGCTATTGCGGCAGCCAGTATTTGCTCAAGCGCAGCCGCTGCGATTCGTCCACTCGATGCTCGAACACGTACTTCACCCACAGTAAATTGACGGCAAACAAGACGGCGCCTAGCAAAAACACACCGCGAATGCCGATGAAGCCGGCCAACAAGCCGCCCAGGATGGGGCCCAGCATATTCCCCATAAACAAGGCGCTGTTGGCATAACCAAACGTCGTGCTTTCTTGCCCCGCCGGCGCAAACTTGCGAATCAAGGCGTTGACCGACGGCGTCAGGCCACCGATGCACAACCCTAACAAAAAACGGACGACCAACAACGCGCCGATGGAGTGGACAAACGCTTGCGGCACCGAAAAACACGCCGCTCCCAGCAAAGAATAAAACAAGACATACTGGGTCCCCTTCCGATCGCCCAACCGCCCCAAAAAAGGCGCCGCCACCATATTGGCCAATCCGGTCACGGCGGGGACCAAGCCGGCGAAAAAGGCCACATACTCGCTCGTCGGATGCACTTCTTGGACAAATAACGGCAACAACGGTTGGGCGCTCATGATGGAAAACTGAATTAAAAAGCCGACGGTAAACAACGGCAGGAGCGGCTGCGTCCGAATGATGGTCGAAAACGCGCCTTTCATCGCCTTCTTCTGTTTTTCCGTCGGCTTCTTAAACTGTTCCCGCACAGCGAGCCAAACTAACAACGTCATGAGCAAGATGACGATGCCGGTGTAATGAAAAATTTCCCGAAACCCGATCCATTCCGCCAACAGGCCGCCGAGAAATGGCCCCATAATCGTCCCGGCCACATGCCCCGACTGGAAAATCCCCAACGCTTGACCGACTTTTTCTTTCGGCGTCGTCACGGCAATGAGCGATGTGGCTGCCGGAATAAATCCGGAGATCATCCCATTCAGAAAACGGAGCAGCAACAATTGCAGCGGAGACGTCGCAAACCCCATCAACGAGACAGTAATGGCCATGCCGAATCCCGACCGCAGGACCATCAACTTTCTTCCAAACCGGTCGCCTAACGCGCCCCACAGCGGCGCAAATAAAAATGCGGACAAAAAATTGGCGCCGACGATCAATCCAGCCCAGCTCATCACTTGATCCGGATCGTCCACGCCCAATTCTTGCACGTACAAAGGCAAAAACGGAATGACCATGCTCATGGAAGACATAAAGAAAAAGGATGCAATCCAAAGTATCAACAAGTTCCGTTTCCACAGCTCCATGCAACGCACTCCTACAAATGCGGACAATATTTCGCATCTCTAAATGTATCCATAAAAAAAGAGGCTATTGCCTCATCAAACTGATATTCATTATAATCTAGCGACATGGCAGAAGCAATGTTTCGCGCCATCTTTAATGCACCCGTTTTTGTCGGCCGGCCCAATACTTTTCCCGCAGTTTGTATTTTTGCAATTTGCCGGTGGCCGTCCGCGGCAAACTGTCGACAAATTCCACCGATTTCGGCGCTTTGAAATGGGCCATCCGGTCTCGGCAAAACTGGATCAATTCCTCTTCCGTCACAGTGGCCCCTTCTTTGCGCACGACCAACGCTTTCGGCACCTCGCCCCACTTCTCATCGGGCACGGCAATGACCGCCACTTCCAACACGTCGGGATGTTTGTAAATGACCCCCTCCACCTCGGTCGACGAGATGTTTTCCCCGCCGGAAATAATCATGTCTTTGCTCCGGTCCATGATTTCCACGTAGCCGTCCGGATGCACCACCGCCAAATCGCCGGTGAAAAACCAGCCGTCCCGAATCGCCTTGGCCGTCTCCTCCGGTTGTTTATAGTAACCGGCCATCACCACATTGCCCCGGGTCACAATTTCGCCCAGCTCTTTTCCGTTCCAGGCCACTTCCTGCGTCGGATCGTCAGGACGCACCACCTTCGTCTCGCCGTTGAACACCAGTTCAATGCCTTGCCGCGCTTTGATGGCCGCCTGTTCATCGGCCGGTAGCGCGTCGAATTCCTTCTTCCACTCGCAATAAAGGATGAACGGCGACGTTTCGGTCAACCCGTACACGTGAATCATCTCTAAACCGAGCAACTCCTGCGCTTTGGCGATGACCGCTGCCGGCGGCGGCGAACCGGCTGTCGCCATGCGGCGCTTGACCGATTTGGATACTTTTTCCACCCCTTCGGCATTCACCAACATGTTGACGACGGTCGGAGCACCGCACAACAGCGTGATGTTGAGCTCGTCAAACATGCGCAAAATTTTTTCCGGGATGATTTTCCGGAGGCAGACATGCGTCGCCCCCGCCGCCGTGATGGCCCATACGCCACCCCAACCATTGCAATGAAACATGGGCAACGTGTGCAAGTACACATCGTCATGCCGGACCCGCAGATGATACAAAAAATCCGCTGCATTCAGATAATTGCCCCGATGGGTCAACATGACTCCCTTTGGCCGCGACGTCGTTCCGCTCGTGTAGTTTAACGTGATCATTTGATTCTCATCGATGTCTATATGAGGCGGCTTCTCTGGACTGGCATTCTCCAAAAACGCTTCATAATCAACATGGGGCAAACTGGTCGTGTGGCCTTCGACCGACACGACGACATATTGTTGAATGTTCGGCAACTGATCTTGAATCGTTTCGATGGGCTTGGCAAATTCCGCATCCAAAATAAACAGTTTGCTGTCGCTGTGGTTGAGGATATACGCAAAATCGTCGGCGTTCAACCGGTAATTCAGCGGCACCATGACGGCCCCGAGCTGAGCAATGCCGTAAAAGCACTCCAACATTTGGTGCGTATTGGGCATCATCACTGCCACGTGATCCCCTGGACCGATGCCCGCCTGACGCAAAGCATTGGACAAGCGGTTGACCCGTTCGGCAAACTGCCGGTACGTAAACCGTTTGTCCTCATCAATCACCGCCACTTTTTCCGGGTAATACTTGACGGCACGACGCAACCAATCCAACGGCGTCAACGGCACTAGCATGAACGCAACCCTCCAAAAGAATAGTTTAAACCATAAAAATCGTTTCTAAAATGGAACCGCTTTCAATTTAGCGGACAAAAATCCACACCTATTATTCTATTCAAAGCTTTCGAATTGACAAGAACATGATTTTTCATTTTTAACCAAATTATTTCAATTCGATTCTTTTAACTCCCAACGGTTGGCATCCCGGACCCGAAACTTGTCCATCATCTTGTAAAACGCCGTTTCTAAATCGATGCCCAAAGAATTGGCAAAACAGATGATAATGAACAGACAATCGGCAAGTTCCATTTCCAGCGAGTTTTCCGGTTCATCGGGCTTCTTCGGTTTTTCTCCGAATCGGTGATTGACTTCCCGCGCTAGTTCCCCCACTTCTTCACTCATGCGGGCCATCATGGCCAGGGGGCTGAAATAGCCTACCTTGAACTGGCCAATGTATTCGTCGACGATGCGCTGCATCTCTTTGACCGTCAAATCACTGCGCGCTTCTTGCATGCTGACCGCTCTCTCCTTTTTTCATGGATGCTAAGACGAAGGTTTCCAAAATTTTGCGTACGCCTTCTTCGTTGTTGCTGTCGGTCACCAAATCGGCTTGGCGCTTCACTTCTTCCGGAGCGTTGGCCACCGCCACCCCCAATCCGCTCATGCGGATCATTTCCAGATCGTTGTAATAGTTGCCAATGGCAATCGTTTGCTCCCTCGCCACCCCTAATTCGGAAGCCAGTTTCTGCAAAGCCGTCCCTTTGTTGA
This sequence comes from Bacillota bacterium, assembly GCA_017577895.1. Taxonomy (GTDB): domain Bacteria; phylum Bacillota; class Bacilli; order ZCTH02-B2; family ZCTH02-B2; genus Bacillus_BB. Next base: position 34,332 of record PKQY01000015.1, on the reverse strand, counting down.
CACCAAAAGCGATAAAATCGATGAAATGAGGACCACTGCGGAAAAATTGCACTTTCCCCGTAAATTGTTCTTGCACGGCCGGATAAGCCTGATCGATTTGGTCCGGCCTGCCGCTGATGGTGACTTTCACCGGCAGCTGTTCCAACTGGAGCAAGTCGTCTAACTGTTTCGGAACGGCAAAATATTTCCGATACACAGCCTCCAACGCGTCGTCCAACCGTTCCACATAAATGCCATCGCCGGTCGTAAAATCGATATGTAACCGATGACGGCGACTAAACAAAAGCAATTCCTCCGCCACCGAACGGGAAAGCGTATATTGCTCAACAATGCCCCGATCCGGAAACCAAATGGTCCCTCCGTTGTCCGTCACCAACGGCAGTGGCCGGTGGAAATGTTCCAACAGCGGCTTCGTGGAAAAAAGCGCCCGTCCCGTGCACAACACCAAGTGACAATGGTCCATCGCCTGATTGATAGCCTCCACGGTGCGCTCCGGAATTTCGTACTGGTCGTTCAACAAGGTTCCGTCGATGTCAATGGCAATCAAACGGTAATTCAATCTGCTCCCCCTTTTTCTTTCTGCTTGATGGCAAAAACCGCTTGTTATTGACAATACGATTGTACTTGGATATCTTTTTGGTGTAAATTGTATAAAAAATTATATTTTAAAAATTTATCATTCTATCCTGACAAATTTTCGGGAGGAGAACATCATGAATACAACATTGCAGCAGCGCCTCGATCTCCTTTGGTCAGTCGGCGCCAGCTTTTTGGCCGACAACCGGTTTTTACTATACCATCATTTGAGCAACTGGTTAAACCGGCTATCCGACGATCCGATTCCTCCATGGAACGATCCGCTGTTTCGCCAAAAATCCATTCAGATGATCCACTGGTTTTTAGAAGCCATCCCGTCTTTGGCCCAAATGGACCGCCGATCCTTCGGCAAAAACGTACACGAACACTGGCAGTCCCGATATGTCGACGACTGGTCTCTCCATGAACGCATTTTATGCATGTCCGTCTTGGAAAACCTCGTCTTTCAAGCGCTCCATGCCGTCGGCCACCCGCAACAACATCAAGCGCTCCATTACTGGTTTTTCCATCTCTATCAAGCCATATGGTCAACCGTCTCCGATAATTCCGACGGGCAAGCCGATTTGCGGGAACTGTTGGACGGACTTCCCATCCCCATTTATTGGTCGGCCCGGCTTTATCGCCATCAAGGCCGCTACACATTAAAAGAACTCATGTTCCCCAGCCGTCTTGCAAAATCGAGAGCCGCATCCGCCCATGTCATCGGTTACAGCGCCGAAACCATCGACCAGCTGGCCGGAATGCTCAAAACGGCATTGGGCAAAGGCGAACCAACGGCCGATCTGACTGTCATCCCCTATTCATTGAAACAGGAAACGTGGCTGATTGCAACTGACATTACGGCAGCCCCTTATTTAAAAACGTTTCTCGTGTTTGTCCATCGCCTGAACACGCTGCAGCACCAGCGGCTTTCTCTGTACCACGATTTCAAAGACTCACTGATAATGTTCGGGCAGTCAGTGACCCGAGCCAAAAACTTGCAAGAGACATTGGAACGAATTGCCGCCGGTTTTGTGCAATATTTGCCCTTTGAACGCGTGGCCATCTTCGCTTATTCGCCGGCCGAAGATGCCGGCATCGGGATGTACGGGTACCGTTACAACGATCACGCCGTGAGAAAAATTCGGCAACACATTCCCGATATTCCGGTGTATCAAGAGCGGAAACGAACGCATCAACCGATCTTCGTTCCCGATGCCGCCCGCGGCATTCCCTCCCAATACGTCAAACAGTTTCAACTTCAATCGATGGTCATCGCACCGCTGTTTTTGGCGGAGGACAACACCGTGCTCGGGGCGGCGGTGCTGGATCAGGGAGCCGGCAAACCATTTGAACTGTCCGCCGATACGTTGACAACACTGCTAAAGTTTTGTAAATTTTCAGCCCATTCTTTAAGCAAATATTGGAAAAACGGGCAACTGCTCGGCATCACGCCGCCAAACGTCCAACTTTCCCCCCGGGAAAAAGATGCCCTTCAATTGATGGCCGACGGGCTTTCCATGAGCGAAGCCGCACAAGTGCTGTCCATCAGTGAATTTACCGTCCGGGACTACGTCCTTTCGGCCGTGCGCAAACTGAAGGCCGCCAATCGGACCCAGGCCGTCGCCATTGCGCTGCGCATGGGGCTCATCTCTTAAGCACTCACCTCCTAAAAAAACGCCTTCACAAGCTACGGCTTGTGAAGGCGGCGTCCGGTATGTCGCCTCAAGAAGCGGTGTTCATTTCGGCGTCAAACTGCTCGTCGAGGGCGTCAAATTCCTGATTCGTCTCTTTTTCCAACTCTTCCGCGCTTTGCTTCATCGCCCGTTCGATTTTACTCATGCGGATGGAAAACTGCTTTTGCGCATATTCCGTCGTAAATCCTAACGGCAAACCAAAGACACCGGCATTTTCTTCGGCTCGCTCCGTCGTCAGACCGATGGCGTACGGCAACAATTTGTTCATCTGATCCACAAACACTTCATAGTTCTTGGGGTTTTTGTTGACGAGACGGGAAATCAAATACGTCCCGTAACCGATGTGCCGACCTTCATCCCGATTCGTATAATCAATTCCTTTCAAAAGCCCCGGCATCAAACCGTTCTTTTTCAAAGCGGCGCGAAATGCATAGTAACCCGTCTCCGCCAAGGTCCCTTCGGCCACCATGTTGTAAGTCGTCGAAGCCCGGATGAGCGCCTCGTCGGACGCGTCGGTGATCAGCCGATCCATCATTTTTGGCAACTCTTCATAAAAGATTTTTTTGTAGTTTTCGCCGTGAAAACGGGTCAAATCCTCCGTCACACCGACGGCATCCAACCAGCGGGCAAAAAATTCCACGTGTTTCGCTTCTTCAAACACGAACGTGGTCAAATACATTTCGTCTTCCAGTTCTCCCCGGCGGCCGATGGCCGACAACAACGGCACCAAATCCAAGGTAACCGCTTCTTCACCGCTGATGAACAACGACACCAGATTCAATACATACTCTTTTTCTTGGTCGTTCAATTTCTTCCAGTCTTCGGCGTCTTGACTGAAGTCCAATTCTTTCGGATCCCAGGTGCCGTATTTTTTCGCCTTTTCATAAAGGCGATAGGCGGGCGAATTCCAGTTGATGCGTCGGATCGTCACCGACTGAAACCCTTCCCGCGCTTCTCCCCATTGACGAATGTGCATGATCATCCCCTCCATTCAGAATATGGTGTTTGCACCCGGCAAGGTTTACCGATGTTATGCCGAATGTTCGGCCGAAGCCGCTGTCAAACCAGCCACCTTTTGCCCCACAGCAGTAATCAGCTCCGGTGGCAGACGGAAAAACACGGCCGTCGGATCGCTGACTACAGCAGCGACGATTTTGGGCAAATCATCAGCCGTGATATTGTATTCCGTAAAGGTGGATGGTAGACCGACTTCCTGCTGCATCTGACGAATTGTCTGAATGACGTCGTCCAACAGTTTCTGCGGATCCCGATGGCCGGTTTCCAATCCGAAAGCCTGGGCATATTCGACGATGCGCGGCAAATACAAATGGGGCAAACTTTCCATAACGACCGGCAAAAACACGGCATTGGCCAACCCGTGAGGGATGCGGAACAGCGCACCGTACGCGTGAGCAAAGTTGTGGATGGGCACCAACGACAAGGACATGCCAAAGGCAACGATGGCCATGGTGCTGGCCTGAAGCATCCGCATCCGCGCCTCCAAATTGCTCCCGTTGGCCACCGCCTCCGGCAAATACTTCGTGATGAGGCGAATGGCGTGCAACGCGTACGAGTCTGTAAACGGCGTGGCCCGCGGTGACGCCAGCGCTTCAATGGCATGGGTCAATGCGTCAAAACCGGTAAACGCCGTAATTCTCGGCGGGAGGCCGACCGTCAGTTCTGGATCGAGCACGGCCATGTCGGCGTTGATGAACGGGTGAATCAAATTGGCTTTGATGCGCATCGATTCGTTGAAAAACACCGCGATGGGCGACACTTCCGAACCGGTGCCGGCCGTCGTCGGCACCGCAATGTGGGGGATCGGAATGTAAGACGCATGCGGCCAAGAAACGAGGTTCAAGCCGCTCGGTATGGCTTCTCGAATGTCATGGATGCCCAAATGTAACGCATACTTCACCCCTTTGACCGTATCCAGCACACTGCCGCCGCCAACCGCCAACAAACTGTCGGCGCCCATTTCACGGGCGTAGCGCAACGCCTGGTTCACACTGCTGCTGGTGGCATCTTGGTCGATATCCAAGTAAATGCCGACCAGTTCCGGACCTGCGCCGTTGGTCGTCCGCCCGAAAAGTTCCGCCACCATGTCCACAACACCCGCTTGCTCCAGCCCCCGGTCGCTGAACAACACGACTCGGCGGGCACCGAAACCGCGAAACAAGTCGGGAATGAGACTCCGGGCGCCGGCACCGCTGTAAATGGCTGTTCGTTGGGAAAATTGCGAAAACGTCGTCGGCATCACTCTCACCTCTCCTCATGATTGTTGCACCGCCCGGAGGACAAACCGGGCATCGTATCGGCCCTCCAACGAAAAACCGTCGTTCACGACATCCCGTTCCAGATCAATGATGTAGACAAATCCTTCCTGCGGCCGTACCGGTTCATGAAACGTGACCGTCAACCCTTCTTCACGGTATACTTCCGTCCCTCGAACCGGCACCTGGGAAGCGGGGTACAATTGCGGGACGAGGCCGTCACAACACCCGCTGCCCACCACCATGATCAACGCCTCGGGGACCGATTCCCGAATGCGCCGGATCATTTCCCAGGCCTCCTCCGTAAACCGGATCATCCCGACATCACCGTCGGATCGGAAAAGAGCACTTTATACCAGGTGCGTTTCGTCAATTCAGGAACCAGGGTGGCATGGACATGTTTTATTTGCGTATACTCATCCAGCGAGTAGTGGCCCAATTCCCTGCCGATGCCGCTCTGTTTGTATCCGCCGAAAGGTGCATCGTTGCGGAAGCGGTGCCAGTCATTGATCCAAACCGTCCCGGCCCGGAGGCGTTTGGCCACTTCGTACGCCTTGTTGACGTCGCGGGTCCAGACACCGGCCGCCAATCCGTAAATCGTATCGTTGGCCATACGAATGGCGTCGTCGAGATCTTTGTAACGGATGACGGACAACACGGGCCCGAAAATTTCTTCCTGGGCAATTTTCATGTCATTGGTCACGTCGACGAAAATGGTCGGTTCGATAAAGTTCCCGTTTTCGCACCCTGGCACGCGGGCTTCTTTGCCGCCGTACACCACCTTGGCGCCGGATGCCAAACCGGACTCGATGTACGAAAGAATCGTCTCCTTCTGTTGCTTGGAAATGACCGGACCGATATCCGTCGCCATGTCCATGGGATTCCCCAGTCGCAATTTGGAGGTTTGGCGGACCAGCCCTTCAACCACGTCGTCATAAATTTTCTCCGGGACAAACAATCGCGTCCCCGACTCGCAAATTTGACCGGCGTGCAAGAAAACGCCGAACAAACTTCCCGGTAAGGCGATCTCCAAATCCGCATCTTCCAGCAAGATGTTAGGCGACTTCCCGCCCAATTCCAGCGTCGTCCGCTTGATGGTGCCGGAAGCCAACTGCATGATCCGGCGGCCGACTTCCGTGGAACCGGTAAAAGCCACTTTGTCCACCCCAGGGTGGCTGACCAACCGCTCGCCGACGGCGCTGCCAGCTCCGGTCACCACGTTGATGACACCCGGCGGCACAACCTGCGAAATAATTTCCGCCATTTTCAACGTCGACAGCGGCGTGTAGCTGGCAGGCTTGATGACAATCGTGTTCCCCATGGCCAATGCCGGCGCAATCTTCCAGGCGGCCAAGACCATCGGCATATTCCATGGCGTGATGGCCGCACACACCCCGATGGGTTCCCGCCAAACCGTGTTGTGCGACGGACCGGGGTAATTGGCAATGGGCAACACCTCGGAATACGGATACTCTAAAATGAACCGCCCCATCGTCTGGAACAAATCGACAATCAAAGCCACGTCCGTCGAAGATACGCGACGCATGGTGCCGCCGGAACTGATGACTTCTAAGTACACCAGCTCTTGTGCATGACTGGCCAACAGCTGGGCAATTTGAAACATGGCCTCGCTTCGCTCTTTCGGTGAACGGCCGCCCCACACACCGGAATCAAAGGCGCTCCGCGCCGCCTGAACGGCCAGATCCACATCCTCCTCACAGCCTTTGGCCACTTTGGCCACCACGGCTCCGGTGGCGGGATTCACCACATCGAACATTTGGCCGCTGCGGGAAGGCGTCCACTGTCCGTTGATGAAGAGCGGAAACGTCAACACATCGGTTTGAATCGACACAGGCTCCCCTCCTTGCCGTGTTGGCATTTGGATGAATGCGCTTACAATATCCTTTATTTTTAGTATATGAAAAATATTTGTAACGAAAATCCCTTAAAAAATAGGGGGCGCCCAGCCGCCAGCATCGGCCATGGCATAAGCTAGACTGGAAAAAGGAGTGGGTGCCATGAGCGGGAAAACGAACGTCAAATACGTGCTGTTTTTCACTTTATGGCTCTTTGTCCTCTTGGCCATCCTCCAGCAATGAAAAAACAAAAAACGGCGGGACCATTCCCCGCCGCACAAACGTTAGATTTAAAACAACCGCGGAATCAGCACCATCAGCAATCCAATCAACACAAAAAGACCAACCGGCGCCGCCACTTTCAATCGCTCGGCATAATATTCGCTGTCGCGTAGGCGCACTTTCATTCCGGACATGTTCCTCCCTCCTTGCTCTGGTGGAGCCGGTTTTATACCATTTTACACGAAAAACAGACCATCTTCACGCTCATTCTTCCCCGTTCAATTCGGCCGGCGGCAAGTGGGTCCTTCGTTCGTGAATCAAACGATTTTTCAACTCCCACAGCGTCTGTGACAAATCCACGTGGTATGTATGGGGATTGATCAACCGTTTGATCTCCTCCGGGAACGTGGCCAGTTCCTGTTTGGCGTATGCCTGGATCTCCATCACCGACGGCGATTCATAAACCAATTCCCCGTTTTTAAACACCGGCACCAACAGCGGCCGGGCCGTAAAGCGGCGCACGGTCTTCCGCTTCCACGTGTCCACCGGGTCAAACAACTCCAACGGTTTCGACTCATCCACCTGTTCGTCCACCAGATGGATTAAATCCGCTGTAGCCATCCCCGACGGCAAGTAAATGCGCGTCACTTGTTTGACGCCGGGCGTCGTGATCTTCATCGTGTTTTCGGAAATTTTGATCTTCGGAACCATTTTCCCTTGCCGTTCTTCCGCCACCAATTTGTACACACCGCCGAGGGACGGGCAATCCTCGGATGTGATCAAACTGGTGCCGACGCCGTACACATCGATTTTGGCCCCTTGCAAACGCAAGTCGGCAATCACTTCTTCGTTCAAATCGCTGGAGGCGACAATAATGGCATCGGGAAAGCCGGCCTCGTCCAACATTTTGCGCGCCATTTTGGACAAGTAGGCCAAGTCCCCCGAATCCAAACGGATGCCCAAAAAGCGATGCCCTTGTGCCTTGAGTTCTTTGGCCACTTGGATGGCATTGGGCAAACCGCTGCGAAGCGTGTCATACGTATCCACCAACAAGAGACACGCATCGGGAAACGCACGGGCGTAAGCCCGGAACGCTTCCAATTCCGACGGGAAACTGAGCACCCAACTGTGGGCATGGGTTCCCCGGACTGGAATGCCGAAACGCTTCCCTGCCAGCGTGTTGGAAGTGGCTTCGCATCCTCCGATGATGGCCGCCCGCGCGCCGTATAACGCCGCATCCATGCCTTGCGCCCGGCGGGAACCGAATTCCAACACCGGTTTTCCGCCGGCCGCCTTCACGATGCGGGCCGCCTTCGTGGCGATGAGGGTTTGATGGTTGATGATGTTTAACAAAGCCGTTTCCAGCAATTGGGCCTCAAAAATGCTGGCTTCCACCCGGATCAACGGCTCATTTGGAAAGACCACCGTTCCTTCCGGCACCGCATACAAATCGCCTCGGAAGCGAAAATCCCGCAATGCGGCCAAAAAATCCTCGTCGAACATGTTCAAGCTCCGCAAGTAATCGATATCCTCTTTCGAAAAGTGCATGTTCTGGATATACGTAATGGCTTGTTCCAAACCGGCGGCAATGGCAAAACCGTTTCCGCACGGATTTTGCCGGTAATACAAGTCGAACACGACCCGTTGTTGCGCTTTCCCCTCTTTAAAATAGCCTTGCATCATCGTCAATTGATAAAAGTCTGTATGTAACGCCGACGTTTCCACTGAAACTCCCCCTTTGGGCCTTATTGTAACACAGCGTCCCCGGGATGAAATGCCCTGACACCGCTTTTTCACATGCCGCATATGTTAAATACAGTTCCACCAGAGGGGTGATCCGCATGATCCGCTACCGCCGCACCGGACGCAAAAACAAGCTGTCCTCATCTCCCGTCTCACCGGCCGCCAGTCATCCATTCAACACGTTTGTTCAAGTCGTGGACGCCGTCAAAGAAGGAGTCGTCTCCATCGAAACCCGGGATCGAGCGAACAATCGGTATTTGGACGACAGTTTTTTCCGGTATTTGTTTCCCGAACTGCAAAAGCCCCGGACGACGAGCTTTGGCACCGGTTTTATCATTCATCCCCGCGGCTACATTTTGACCAACCAACACGTCATCCACCAAGCGGAACAAGTGTACGTCAAGTTATGGAATACGCAGCAAACTGCGGCCGACATCGTATGGACGAACCACGAACGGGATCTGGCCGTGCTGCGCATCCATCACCCCAAAATGCTGAAACCGCTCAAACTCGGCTCTTCGGCCGAAACCAAAACCGGCGAGTGGGTCATCGCCATCGGCAACCCCCTCGGTTTTGACCATACGGTGACCGTCGGCGTCATCAGCGCCAAAAATCGTCCGCTTAAAACGGCCGAACGGTATTACCCGAACGTCATGCAGACTGACGCTGCCATCAACCCGGGCAACAGCGGCGGACCGCTCATCAACATCCACGGCGAAGTCATCGGCGTCAACGTCGCGGTGGCACAACCGTCTCAAAGCATCGGCTTTGCCATTGCCATCGACAGCATTAAACCCCTCATCAAACGGTTTATATGGTAAAAAGGGACTGGCCCCATGCTCGGATGGGGGCAGTCCCTCACGTTTGTACGACTCGACCGCTTACATGTCTTGTTCTGATGGCGGGTTGGGTTCCGTCGACCGAAATTCGGGATGATGGGATTCTGCGTGATGCGGATGCTTTTTCTTTCCGGAAAAAGGCCGGTAATCATTGGCCTTGATTTGTTCATGGTGCTTTTTGAGCCATTCCAGTTTTCGCGCTTTCTGCTCCTCGGTGATCAAGCCGTATTCCGCATACAACTCGATAAGCGCCTTGTGATCCTTAAACAGACGCTCATGCAACTTGGCCAGCCGTTTCTTTTGTTTTTCCGTCAAGGGCACTGCCGAGACGTCGTTCGCCTGATGACCATCATCGTGCCATGTGTCGGCCGGATGTGCTTCCGGCGCTGCCGGAGGCTCCGTTGCTGCCGCCACGGTACCCGGCGCCGAAAAGACAATGCCCAATCCGAAGACGGCCGCCATGCAAACCATGACAAGGCGGTTCATTGGCTTCCACTCCTTCGCGCAAGAAAATCGTTGCGACGAAGGTTATTTTATCCAGGCTGACCGCGTTTATACCCGATTCATTTCAAGTAATTGACCACATCCGCCTTTTCCCGCAGTTCATTCAACCACGCGTCTTTTTTTTCGTTGATTTTTTGTTGCCGGAGGATCGTCTCAATTTCTTCCTTTTTCTCCTCAAAAACAGCCGGCCGCGCTTCTTTGTGATCTTCCACTTTAATGATGTGGTAACCGAATTGCGTTTTCACCGGTTTACTCGTTTCTCCCGGTTTTAAAGAAAACGCTACTTCTTCAAATTCCGCCACCATTTCGCCCCGCCCAAAATAACCTAAATCGCCGCCGTTGTCCTTGCTGGCTTCATCGGTGGAATACTGTTTCGCCAAGTCTTCAAACGATTCGCCCTGTTTCAGTTTGGCCAAGATTTCGTGGGCTTGTTCCTCCGTTTCCACCAAAATATGGCGAGCCTTCACCTGTTCCGGTTCCCCTAAAAATTCTTTATTCTCCTCGAAATACTCTTTGATTTCTTCTTCGGTGACTTCAATTTCCGGTCCCAAAATTTCTTCCATCAGTAGTTGGTGGCGAATGTCGTCTTTCAACATGTCCTCCGTAATGCCAAATTGGTCCATGTACATCTGGAATGAACTTTCACCACCGAACTGCTGCTTCATTTCTTTCACCTGTTCTTCCACTTGTTGTTCGGACACCGTCACGCCCTTTTCCTTGGCGGCCTGTTGAATCAATTTTTGTTCGATGAGCCGGTCCAACAGTTGCTTCCCACCGGCCTTCAGCAACTCATGATAAAATTCATCCTTGGTAATGACGTCCCCATTCACTTTGGCGACGATTTCCCGATCCTGCGCCTGACAGGCCGTCAACACCAATGTCAAGATGACAACGGCAAAAAAAATCGGCCATTTGTAGGAACGATGTGCCAAAACTCCATTCCTCCTCGTCAGCCTATGGGCATCCTGTCTCATTCAATACCCAAGTATTTTATCAAATGTTAAACATACGCATCAACCTGCTGACCGAGATGAGGATACAACTGCCTTTCCAGCCATTTTCGAAACACATCGTTCCGTGGCCGATGGGTCCCGTAGGCTCTATCCTGGCCCGTCTCCCGATGGGTCGTATGAAACGGATGAAAGTCGGTGGAAACCCGTCTTCCTGCAGGCACCATTTCCACCCGATCGACGACCCGCATGGCTTCTTTCCATAACAGCTGGGCTTCCTGATACGTCCATGGCCCGACATGCAACAAATAAGGAACCATCGCCGGCATCATGACCATCACCACCTTCGTTGCAAGAAAGCGCTCTACTTTCCACTGTTATTTTATTACAATTCTTGGGACTAGGCAAACTGGCGAAAAATTTGATCCGCCGCCATGGCCAGCGCAAAATCTCTTCCCGTAATGCCAACCCCATCGTCATCGACCGAATACAATTTCACATGGACTTGGCCTTTTTTCAGATGGAGTTCCGGCATGTGTTGGTTCTCACGCACTTTTTCGCAAAGCAGCTGAACAAATCGAACGGCGTCTTCATCGTTCTGAAAACGGAACGTCTTTTCCAGCGCCTCATCCTTCTCTTCCCATTGCGAAAGATAGCGCATGTACACCGCAATTTGTTCCGAAGTCAGTTTGGCCATCGTCCGAACACCCCGTTTCAAAAGAGATATGCCCGTCGATTTTGTTTGTTGTAATTTTTTATTTTAATACAAAATATCCGACGATTCAATCGGCATTTGTCTTCAAAAAAAACAGGCACCCATGTTCGAGTGCCTGTCCTTTTGTTCCGCTTCAGTTTTTCTTGTCGTCGTCCATCACTTCATATTCGGCATCCACGACGTTTTCTTTGTTGCCTGCCGCATTCGCGCTATTGGCCGCGCTTTGGGCCGATTGGTTCTGCGCCGCTTGTTGATACAGCTTGACGGACATTTCTTGCACCACTTGGCTCAGCTTATCCATGGCCGTTTTGATGGCCTGCTGATCATTGCCCTCCAGCGCTTTTTTCAGTTCTTCCTTGGCATCGTTGATTTTTTGCACGTCGGCTTGAGCCACTTTGTCGCCCAAGTCTTTCAACGTTTTTTCCGTCGTGAAAATCAAGTGGTCCGCCTGGTTCCGCAACTCGGCGGCTTCACGCCGTTTCCGGTCTTCTTCCGCATACATTTCCGCTTCTTTGATCATCCGTTGGATTTCTTCTTCGCTCAAGCCGCTGCCGCCGGTGATGGTGATTTTTTGACTTTTACCGGTGCCCAAGTCTTTGGCCGACACATTGACGATGCCGTTGGCGTCAATGTCAAACGTCACTTCAATTTGCGGCACACCCCGCGGCGCCGGCGGGATATCCGTCAACGTAAAGCGGCCCAACGTTTTGTTGTCGGCCGCCATCGGCCGTTCCCCTTGCAAGACGTGGATTTCCACAGACGTCTGGTTGTCCGCCGCCGTGGTAAAAATTTGCGACTTGCTGGTGGGAATCGTCGTATTCCGCTCGATGAGCTTGGTGAACACGCCGCCCAACGTCTCAATCCCGAGCGACAACGGCGTCACGTCCAGCAACACGACGTCTTTCACTTCACCCTTCAAGACGGCGCCTTGGATGGCCGCGCCCATGGCCACCACTTCATCGGGGTTAACCCCTTTATGCGGCTCCTTGCCGATCAAGTTTTTGATGGCTTCCTGCACCGCCGGAATTCGGGTGGAACCGCCCACCAACACCACTTTGTCGATATCGCTGGGGCTCAAACCCGCATCACTCAGCGCTTGCCGCGTGGGCCCCAACGTCCGTTCCACCAAATCCCGGGTCATATCTTCGAATTTTGCCCGGGTCAAATCCAGCTCCAAATGTTTGGGGCCGGTGGCGTCAGCGGCAATAAACGGCAACGAAATCGTCGTCGTCAACATGCTGGACAAGTCTTTTTTCGCCTTTTCCGCCGCCTCTTTCAGCCGTTGCATCGCCATTTTGTCATTCCGCAGGTCGATGCCGGTTTGCGCTTTAAACGTCTCCACCAAATAATCGATAATGCGTTGGTCAAAATCATCGCCGCCCAGGTGGTTGTCCCCGCTGGTGGCTTTCACCTCAAAAAAGCCGTCCCCCAACTCTAAAATGGAGACGTCGAAAGTACCGCCGCCCAAGTCGTACACGAGAATCGTCTGGTCTTCTTCTTTGTCCAATCCGTACGCCAACGACGCCGCCGTGGGCTCGTTGATAATCCGCAGCACTTCCAGTCCTGCGATTCTTCCTGCATCTTTCGTCGCTTGCCGCTGGGCATCGTTAAAATACGCAGGAACCGTGATGACCGCCTGCGTGACGGGCTCACCCAAGAAACTTTCCGCATCGGCTTTTAATTTTTGCAAGATCATCGCAGAAATTTCTTGCGGTGTGTATTCCTTGCCGTCGATGTCCACTTTATAGTTGGTGCCCATGTGTCGTTTAATGGAAATAATCGTCCGTTCCGGGTTGGTGATGGCTTGCCGCTTGGCGGCCTCACCGACGAGCCGTTGCCCGTCCTTGGTAAACGCCACGACCGAGGGCGTCGTCCGTCCACCTTCGGCGTTGGGAATGATGACGACTTCGCCGCCTTCCATCACCGCCATACAAGAGTTGGTCGTACCCAGGTCAATTCCCAACACTTTACCCATGCGATTCCCTCCACTGCGTGTTCTAATGTCAGTCTACCCACTCACTTTGACCATCGCCGGACGAATCACCCGGTCTTTGACACGATACCCTTTTTGCAATACGCCGATGACCGTGCCTTCCGGATGTTCCTCCGACGGCTCACGCATGACCGCTTCGTGCTGAAACGGATCAAAGGGCTGACCGAGGCATTCAATTTCTTCCAGTCCTTGGGCGGCCAGCGCGTCTTTGAACTGCTTGTAGACCATTTCGATGCCTTGCAACAAGGAAGAGGCGGGATCCGCCGCCCGCCCAGCCTCGATGGCCCGCTCAAAGTTGTCCAACACCGGTAACAGCGCTTCGATCAATGGCACACTGGCATACTTGAGCCACTCTTCTTTTTCCTGCCGGGTTCTCCGGCGGAAATTCTCGAAGTCGGCCTGAGCCCGCAAAAACCGCTGATAGTTGGCTTCCGCCTCGGCGCGGGCAGCTTCCAATTGCTGCCGCAATTGCTGAACTTCTTGTTCCAAGGGGTTTTCCCCGGAGGTTTCTCCTGCCGACTCTTCCGTGGCCGTTTCAGAAGAAGACGGAGGCGTTTCCCCTTCCGCATTGCCAACATCGTTTTTGGCTGCCTCGTCGCTCTGCGCAAGGGTAGCCTCATCCGCTGGCTGTTCCCGTTGCTCATCCGGTTCAAGACGCAAGTCTTCCTGCTCCGTCAATGAAACACCCTCCTAAGCACCGGCCTGATACCAACGTTGGAACAAGTTGGTCAGGTCGCCGGATAACGTCGTTAACAAGCCGATCACTTTATTGTAATGCATCCGGGTCGGACCCAGGATGCCGATGGTTCCAAAGAGCGTGCCGTTGACGATATGGGAGAACGTGATCAGGCTGCATTCGTTCATGGCTTCCACTTTATTTTCCTGGCCGATGTGAACTTGAATGCCGGCACGGCTATCTTCCAACAAGCTGACCAGTGCTTCTTGGTTTTCCAGCCATTCAAACAACGCTCGGACTTTGTTGACATCCTGAAATTCGGGGTGGGATAAGATTTTTGCCGTTCCGCTCAAATAAACCCGTTCCGCCGACTTGCGGACGGCCAACAGCGACTCCAAAAAGTTCATCCACGCTTCATAGGCGGTCAAATGCCGACGGATTTCGTCTGCGATTTCCTGGCGCAGACGGCTTTTCAGCTGGACCAACGGCACTTGGTACAATTTGGCATTCAGCAAATTGACGAGACGCTCCATTTCGTTCCGTGGAATGCCGTCGGGGATGGTAATTTTGTGGTGCTCCACATGTCCGGTATTGGTCACGATAATGACGACGGCGGTCTCGTCCGTAATCGGGATGAGCTGCAAACTTTTCAGTGAGGCATGATACGCCTCCGGTCCCAGCACAAACGTCGTGTAGTTGGTTACATTCGACAAAATTTCCGCCGTCTGCTGCATGCTTTGTTCGGTATGAACCATTTTCTCCGACAGCAATTGTTTCAGTTCCCGGACCTTTTGCCAGGAAATCGGTGTCGGCTGCACCAACCGATCCACATAATAGCGGTACCCTTTTTCCGATGGAATCCGCCCTGCCGACGTATGGGGCTGTTCCAAATAACCCATCTCTTCGAGGTCGGCCATTTCATTCCGAATGGTGGCCGGGCTGTACGGCATCCCGCCCCGTTTGGAAACCATGCGCGAACCGACCGGTTCCGCCTCCGAAATATAGTGTTCCACCACGATCTGCAAAATTTGCTGTTGTCGCTCGGTCAACATCTCTCCCACCCCCTTTATTAGCACTCTGCTCAACCGAGTGCTAAATTGTTAATCCAAACGTAGCAAAACATGACGGCAGTTGTCAATCCTTATTTCTTAAGCGAGAAAAGCAACAAACACGTCATTGCCCAGCAACAATCCGCGACGGGTTAGCCGCAAACCGCGCCCATCCATTTCCACAAGCCCTTGTTCCGTCAAACGGGACAACACGCCGGGAAACGCTTCCTGTATCGAAAGGCCGAATTGTCGCCGGAACCGTTCCCATTCGACGCCCTGGCGCAAACGCAAGCCCAGGATCATGAAATTTTCCATGGCTTCTTGCCGACTGACCGCATGTTGCGCGGCAATGGGACGCTCACCCCGCCGCACCCGCTCGATGTAATCGCGGATGCCCCGCACGTTTTCATAACGGTTATCCCGTACATAACCGTGGGCACCGGCCCCGATGCCATAATACTCTTCATTGTACCAATAGGTGAGGTTGTGTCGGGAAGCCCACCCCGGGCGGCTGAAGTTGCTGATTTCATACTGTTGATAACCGGCCTTTTCCATTTCCTCGATGGCCAGCTCGTACATGGCCACCTCTTCGTCTTCATCCGGCAAGGCGAGTCGGCCTTGCTGGTACCACGTGTAAAACGGCGTGTTTTCTTCAAGGATCAAACTATACACCGAATAATGGGGCAAATCCAGGGCCAACGCCATCCGCAGCGTCTCTTGAAACGATGCCAACGTCTGTCCCGGCAGTCCGAACATCAAATCGATGCTCACATTGTCAAAACCGGCCTTCCGCGCTGCTTCCACACTGGCGATGGTGTCTTCCGGCCGATGGATGCGGCCCAACCTTTTCAACAACGCAGCATCAAAACTTTGGGCACCGAAGCTCAACCGGTTGACACCGCCTTCCCGGAGCGCCGCCAACTTCGCTGCATCTACCGTGCCAGGATTGGCTTCCACCGTCACTTCACAATCGTTTTCCCAGTCGGGAAAATGGGTGCGAATCGCCGTCAACAAACGTTTCAATTGTTCCGGCGACAAAACGGTGGGCGTCCCGCCGCCGATGAACACCGAGCCAATCGGTCCCGGAGGTTCGGCGGCCACGGTCATGGCCATTTCCTGTTCCAGCGCCGCTAAGTAATCATCGACGGGCTGACCGTGGTGCACATACGAATTGAAGTCGCAGTAATAACATTTGTTGGTGCAAAACGGAATGTGCACATACACTGCCCCCGCACCCAAACTTTCTCCTCCTCAGTTGTCCAACTTCAAAACCGCCATAAACGCTTCCTGAGGCACGTCCACTTTGCCGACGGCCTTCATCCGCTTCTTCCCTTCTTTTTGTTTCTCCAGCAGCTTCCGTTTGCGCGTCACATCGCCGCCGTAACATTTGGCCAACACGTTTTTGCGCAACGCCTTGATCGTTTCCCGGGCAATAACCCGGCTGCCGATGGCGGCTTGAATCGGGACTTCAAACATTTGCCGGGGAATCAGTTCCTTCAGCTTTTCCACCACTTGCCGCCCCCGCTGGTACGCCTTGTCCCGATGGACGATGAACGAAAGGGCGTCCACCGGCTCCCCGTTCAGCAAAATGTCCATTTTGACCAAATTGGAAGCCCGATATCCGCTGAATTCATAATCGAGCGACGCATACCCTTTCGTCCCCGATTTCAACTGGTCAAAAAAGTCATAAACGATTTCCGACAGCGGCATTTCATACACGAGCGACACCCGACGAGTATCCAAGTACTGCATGTCCTGGAAAATTCCCCGCTTGTTCTGGCACAGTTCCATAACGGTCCCCACATACTCGTTGGGCACCAGAATGGTCGCTTTGACGTACGGTTCTTCAATGTGGTCGATTTTGCCCGTCTCGGGCATTTTGGTCGGGTTGTCGATCTCGACCATCGTGCCGTCGGTCTTATACACCCGGTAGACGACGCTCGGTGCGGTGGTGATGAGCGGAATTTGAAATTCCCGTTCGATGCGCTCCTGAATGATTTCCATATGGAGCAGCCCTAAAAATCCGCATCGAAAACCGAACCCCAACGCCGAAGACGTTTCCGGTTCATAGCGCAACGACGCGTCGTTCAACTCCAGTTTCTCCAACGCCTCCCGCAGCCGTTCGTAATCGCTGCTGTCCACCGGATACATGCCGCAGAACACCATGGGATTGACTTTCCGGTAACCGGGCAACGGCTCCGCTGCCGGCCGTTCGGCGCCGGTAATGGTGTCGCCGACCCGCGTATCGCGCACGTTTTTGATGCCGGCCACCACATACCCGACTTCGCCGACGGACAATTCGTCCACCGGTGTCATCTTCGGCCGGAAAACGCCGATTTCCGTCACTTCAAACGTTTTGCCCGTCGACATCATTTTGATTTTCATTCCAGGCACGATTCGTCCGTTGACCACCCGGACGTAAGCGATGACGCCCTTGTACGAATCGTACAAGGAATCGAAAATGAGCGCTTGCAGCGGTGCATCCGGGTCCCCGTCCGGCGGCGGAATGCGGTGCACCACCTTTTCCAAAATTTCTTCGATGCCCACGCCCGTCTTTGCCGACGCCAACACGGCATCACTGGCATCCAAGCCGATGATCTCCTCGATCTCTTGCCGCACCCGTTCCGGATCGGCGCTGGGCAAGTCGATTTTGTTGATGACCGGGATGATTTCCAGATCGTTTTCCAACGCCAAATAGACGTTCACCAACGTCTGGGCTTCAATGCCTTGCGCCGCATCCACCACCAGCAACGCCCCTTCGCAGGCGGCGAGGCTGCGGGAAACTTCGTAGGAAAAATCGACATGGCCAGGAGTGTCGATGAGGTTAATCACGTACTCCTGGCCATCTTTGGCCGTATAGTTGAGCCGTACGGCCGTCAATTTGATGGTGATCCCCCGCTCCCGTTCCAAATCCATCTGATCCAACACTTGCTCGGTCATTTCCCGCTCGCTGATGGTACCCGTATATTCCAGCAGGCGGTCGGCCAAGGTCGATTTGCCGTGGTCGATATGGGCAATGATGGAAAAGTTGCGAATCCGTTTTTGTCTTTCTCGGGAGTCTCCCATGTTCTCCTCCTGACTGGACAATATCGGCCGTCATCCTTGACTTTAGCTTCTTTATTATAGCAAATTCCTTCCTCTGATGACAGAAGAGACACGCTTCCGATCGCCTACAGCCAATCGTCCAGCCATCCCAAAACCCACTCGGTCAAGCCGCGTACGCCTTGCTGGACCCAAGCGCCGATGGCTGCCCCGATGTCGGCATACACATTGTTGGAAAGCCGCTCCTCTTCAAAGGTCGCCGAATCTCGTGTATCGCCCAAGCCGTAAGCCGATCCCTGATTTTCGAACGTTTTTCCCAACAAGGACAAATCCACCGGCTCGCCGTCCGCCGCCACCGCTGGGTTGCTCGGCGAAACATCCTTGCCTTGCACTTCCCGAATGCCTTCTTCTGCGTATTGGATGCCAATGAAGATGCCGAGAAACAAAAAAAACAGGAGAACAAAAGATACAAAAAACGTCCGCATCGGCCCCTCACGCTCCTACTCGCTTCCGCTGTCCGTCACCGGTCCATCCACTGCCTCGGCCTCCCAATACACCATTGCCAAGGCATCGGCCAAGGCGATCACAGACCGGTACGCCTCTTCCAGCGTATTTTCGTGTCCCCCGATTTCCACCAAAATGCTGTTGGGATGCACCGACTGATTGTATTCCCCGTTGCTGCGCCCGCCTTCCGTGCTTTTTCCCGTCACACCCTTAGAAAGCCCGGGGTACAATTTCTCCAGCGCGTGATGGAGTTGAAGGGCAAACTGTTCATTTTGTCGCCAGTTTTGATTGGCTTTGCCGACGACAAAAAGAATGGCCGCATAATCGACACCTCCGATGGTGCGGGTCGTTTTCGCCCGCGGCATGGCATCCCGATGAATGTCCAAGATGTATTTCAAATCCCGATTGTTGGTCACCGCCGCTTCCACTGTTTTGCGGGAGAAGGCATACGACAAATGATACTTCCCATTCAGCTTCGGCCAATAATCTTCCGTGGATACTTCCGCTCCGATCCCTCGCTTTTCCAATTCTTCTGCCAGCCGTCGGCCCACCAAAGTGATGTTGGTCTTTTCATCATAGGCCTGTCCGGTGTTCGTGCCTTTCAAATCCGGCAAGTACGCTTCCCGATTGTGGGTATGATAAATGAAAACGACTTTCTTTCCCCTGGTCGACAAACCGGATGGAACTTGGACGGCGGGAAGCGCATCTTCCTCGGGTGCTGCGGCCCGCACCAACCCATCCGGAGGCGGTGCCTCTGTGGAGGTCTTGTCATCGATCATCGCCGCTGCTTTCCTTTCGTTCGTATCGTGCGCCCGTGACGGCAAGGTCGTCTGCACCCACGTCGTCGGATCGTCCCATCGGATTGGAAACACATGCGCCATCCAACGGACAACGGCACGGTTTGACTCCTGATCCGCACGTCTCGGCAATTCGGTTTCCATGATGGCGGTCACCGCTTCGTCCGGCAGCCCCGCAACCGCTGTGGAAACTTGGGCGCTCATGGAACGGGACCAACCATCAAGCAGTACAGAACAAAACGTGCCGACCAACACCAGTGCAAAGCCCGTCACCCAAGGCCGGAGGTTGAAGCGAAAATGCGTGCGCCAACGAATACGACGATTTTTGAACAATGAACTCCCCTCCCCGTTGGTTTTTCCGACGAGCCACGAAGTCTTGTTGTTTCAATGTATGTAAGAGAGGGAGGGGATAGACCTACTTGTCCAATTTTTCAATGGGTGTAGGCACTCCAGTTGTCCAACCGGACCGCCTCGTGCAATGCGGCATTCAAACCGCCGGCGATGAGTTGGCCGATATCTTCAATAAACGTATCGACTTCCTTGGGGGTGACGACCATGTTGTGGCCGGTCGGCGTCAACACTTCGTGAATCAACTGCCGCTTTTCGGCCGGAGACAGCCCCCCCAACAACCCCATCAACACTTCGCGCACTTTGGGCTCCGGCAAGTCTTTTTCCGTATAGGGACGCGCCAGATCCGGCCATTCGAAACCTTCAGGCCTTAAGATGCTGGACGGCCGATTTGCCTGTTGACTCGACTTCCATTGCCGTCCCAAGTGGGCCAAAAGCAAATCGATAGTGTCACTGACGATGGAGACGGCATCGACCACCGTGGGCACGCCGATGGCCACGACGGGAACGCCCAACGCCTCTTTCGTAATCGGCTTGCGTTTGTTGCCCACACCGGAACCAGGATGAATGCCGGTATCGGCAATTTGAATCGTCGTGTTGACCCGTTCCAAGGATCGGGACGCCAACGCATCCACTGCGATGATCAAATCCGGTTTCGTCTTTTCCACCACACCGTAAATGATTTCGCTCGTCTCGATGCCGGTGATGCCCAACACGCCGGGCGACATGGCACTGACCGGACGATACCCCTCTTCCACCCGTTCCGGCATGAGTTCAAACAAATGTCGGGTCACCAAAATTTTTCCCGCCACCACCGGCCCCAACGCGTCCGGGGTGACGTTCCAATTGCCCAAACCGACGACCAGCACCGGATCTTGGCGCCCGATGCCCAACCGGTTCAAAAACTGTTCCAATTCGGCCGCCAACAGTCCGGTTAAGCGTTGTTGCAAGGCCGTATCTTTCGTCCGCAACCCCGGCGCTTCTAACGTCACATAATGCCCCGGTTGCTTGCCGATGCGTTGCGCCCCTTGTTCGTTGAGCACCCGAATTCGGGTGATGGTCACGCCCGCTTCTTTTACTTCCTCTACTTCGACGCCTTCCAACACCGGATCTTGATCCAGCGCCAGTTGCCGGGCCTCCAGCGCCAAGTCGGTTTGCACCGCATACGGAGACAAATCCAATTCCGCCATGTCATCACCCTTTCTTGACAGTTCTCTTTTCTTCTTTTCCCAACGTTTACCGATTTATGCGACGGGCGATTCGGTTCCTTGCCAAGCAAAGGGAATTTTGATAGAATCAGTACGTCTTCTTGTGGGCGAACACGAAAGGGGGGTGAAACGGTGGCAAACATCAAGTCTTCCAAAAAGCGGATTAAAATTGCCGAACGGAATCGCATCCGCAACGTGTCCATCCGCTCCGCGTTGCGCACCTATATGAAACGGTACGAAGCGGCCTTGGCGTCGGGGGATTTGAGCAAAGCCGAAGAAGAATTGAAATTGGTTGTCCGAAAACTGGATAAAGCGGTCACCAAAGGCGTCATTCACAAAAACAAAGCCGCCCGCCACAAATCGGCTTTGATGAAAAAATTCAACGCCGCCAAAGCCTCCAACGCCTAATTCATAGACAAAACAAGGGCAGTCCGCCGTCATCTCGGCGCGACTGCCCTTTTTCCTTTCAATCGGTGGCTGGCCAAAAGGAGAAACACTTCCAAGTCGGCCACCCGCTCCTCTTGGGTCCGGCCGGTTTTCATCGCCCGGTCCAATTGGGCCAGCTGTTGCAACAAATCGCGCAACACGTCGGCAAAAGCGCTGTCTTTTTTTTGCAGCAGCCGACACGCCCGCTTCACCGGATACGGATGGGCGCCCAACACTTTGGCAATGTGCGCTTCCGTATATCCGCGGCGCCAATAGTAATCGACCTGCAGGAGCAGACGGAATTGGTAAGCTAGCAGCCCCAACATTTTCAACGGTTCTTCCTTTTTTTCCAACAAGTCGTAATACGTCCGCATCACTTGTTCGGAGCGTCCTTCCAACAACCCGTCGACCATCGTAAAGACGTCTTCCTCCAACGTCCGGGGCACCAACCGTTCCACGTCTTCCCGGGTCAACGGTCCCTTTCCGGCATACTGGGCCAGTTTTTCCACTTCCTGCTCCAACCGCGACAGCTGACGTCCTACCCGTTCCACGAGCAACTCCAACAAGGGTGCCGTCAGCGCCAACCCCCGCGCTTGCGCCCGCCGTTGCACCCAGCGCCCCAGTGCATCTTTGTCCAACGGTTGGCACGGAATGACCACCGCTTGCTGTTTCACTTGCTTGACGATTTTTTTCCGTTCGTCCAGCTTGCCGGCCGGAACGAGCAACAAAAGTACCGCATGGGAAGAGGGGTTTTGCAAATACGATTGGAACCGGTCCAGATCGTGCTCCACTTTGCTGCGGTTGGTCGACGTCAAAAACAACGCGTTTTTGCCCACCAAAACGCGGCAATCCGCCATGAAGGGAAGGGTTTCGGCCTGGTCCAGCAGTTCATCCAGCGGGGATTCGGTCAGATCCCGCGCATCGACATTCAAATCGCGCACTTCCTCCGGCACGAGATGCGCGGTCACCTGCCGCACAAATTCGTCCATCAGCCATGGCTCTTCCCCGTACAGCACATACACCCCGTGCCGCTTCCCCTGTTTGACATCTTGCAGCGCTTGACGCCATTCCCGCACGGCATTCACACCCCGAAATACTCTTTCAAAAAAACGGCCAGGCCGTCTTCATTGTTGTCCCCGACCACGAAATCCGCCGCATGGCGCACCCGTGGCGGCGCATTGCCCATGGCAATCCCGACACCGGCAAACTGAATCATGTCCAGATCGTTCTCCGCATTGCCGGCGGCCAGAATTTCTTCCCGCCGAATCCCTAACCGGGCCGCCAGCCGGGCCAAGGTCTGCCCTTTCGAAACTCGGGAGGCGTTCAAATCAATACTGAATTCGGATGACGCATAAATGTTCAGCACCGAACCAAATCCTTTCTGCAATTGGGCCACGGTTTCAGGAATGCGGGCCGTTTCTTCGAGTATGGAAATTTTCAACGGTTCAAAATGCACGCCGTCGGCCAAACGGTCCACCACCGTACACCGGGCCAGCCGTTCCCGCACCCACGGCGAAGGATCGGGAATGCGCAGCAACGAATTGTGTCGGTTGATAAAAAATCCGTTTTCGTGATTGACCAACAAGTCCCGGGGCAAATGATCTTCTAAATAAGCTAACACCGATTTGGCCGTCGGCAGCGGAATGGGCCGGTAAAACAGTTTTTGACCGGTGTTGGGGTCTACGATGGCGGCACCATTGGAAGAAATCATGGGCACTTGAATGTTTAACGTCTGGGCCAATCCCTTCATGGATTGAAACAACCGGCCGGAGGCAAGGGTCACCAGGACCCCTTTTTCTTCCTGAATCTTCCGCAACACGTCGATCATCAACGGGCTGATGGTCCCGTCGTCGCGCAAAATCGTGCCGTCAATGTCCAACGCCAACAACCGCAGCAATCCCATCGCCTCACTTTACCATTCTTGAAGCCCCGTCGAACCCGACAATTGCGTCCACACTTGCCATTGGCCGTCGGGATAAAACCGCAGCGTGACCGCGCCGTCCCGGTCGGTTCTGACGACCGGGATGTCCGATGCCGCCAGGCGCTTGAGTACTGCTGGGGACGGATGGCCGTAAAGGTTGTTTTTTCCGACCGATATGACTGCCAATTCCGGTTGTACCGCCGACAGCCAAGCATCCGATGTGGACGTTTTGGAACCGTGATGGGCCACTTTCAACACGTCGGCCGGGCGCAGGCGGCCAGACGCTAAGATGTCCATTTCCCCTTGCACGTCCACATCGCCGGTCAACAACACCTCCCGGCCGTATGCGTTCAGCCTCAGGACGACCGAATGCCGGTTGTCGTTCACTGCCGGTGCCGTCGACGGATGTAACACTTCCCATTGAATGCCTTTTTCGGTCGACCAACGCTGACCGGCCTCTGCTCGGTAGACCGGCACTCCTCGTTCGCGCAACAACGCCAACACTTCTTCTTGCACCGGTGTCGAAGGCCCGCCGTTGACGATCGCCATCCGAACCTGCAGCCGTCGCACCACCGCCAAAAATCCTTGGACGTGGTCCGCATCGCCATGGGTCAAGACGATCCCGTCGAGACGGCGGATGCCTCGATGCTGCAAATACGGCAGCACCACGTCCTCCCCGACATCAAACATGTCTTCCCGCTGCTGCCACGGCTCCGGCTGCCAAGGCATGCGGCCGCCGCTGTCGATGAGCCACACTTCCCGGGGCGTTTCGACCACCACGGCGTCGCCTTGTCCGACATCCAAAAACGTCACTCGAACTCCCCGTTCCCACGTCGCATGGGGCAAATACCCCACCCATAGCCAGCCCGCCATGAACAGTAGGATCAGTCGTGCGGGCACCCGCCGCAAGGAAAAATCGGAAAACCACTTACGCCACCCGGCTGTCTGCCGGCGGGCTCGCCGGCTTTCCACCCCCGGCAATGGCGACGCCGTCGACAAGGTAGACATCCACCACGCACCGAATACATAGAAGACGACAATCCACACCAAGGACGGCGTCGGCCAAACGGTAACCAAAAACCGCCACTCGGCCATTTGGGCCGTCAACGCCCACAACCATTCGCAACACCGTTGGTTCAGTTGCGCCAACATATAGGCCGCGCCGGGATGAATCCATCCGAGGAGCAAGGTCACATATCCAAGAGGGATGACGAAAAGACTGAGGATGGACACCACCGTCAAATTGGCCACGGTGGACAACAAGGAATACTCATGGAAATACGCGATCACGAGAGGAAAAGACACCCATTGCGCCACCACATTCAACGCAAGCAAGTGGCTGAATGGTGTCCACCATTTTTTGAAGCCCAGCCATCGCTGCAACGTCTGCGCCAGGCGATCCGTCCAAAGGATAAGCCCGAACGTGATGAAAAAAGACAGTTGAAAGCTGGCTTGAAACAGCCAGTACGGATTCCAAATCGCCATCCATCCTGCTGTGAGAAAGAGGGATTGGACATGATCTGCCGGGCGATTCAACCATAACGCCCACAACGCCATGGCGGCCATGACGGCCGCCCGGATGACCGGCACCTCGAGCCCTGTCATCCATGCGTAAACCGGCAATACCAACAGCAACCAACCGATGGCCCGCTCCCGGGAGATGCCCAATAATTGGAAAAAGAAAAAACCTAACGCCACCACAATGGCCACATGTCCGCCGGAAATGGCCAAAATATGGGCCATTCCCAATGAAGAATACGCTTCTTCCAAGGGCAGCGGCACGGCATCCCGTTGCCCCAAAAGCAAGCCCTTGAGCAATCCGGCCGTATCCCCGGTATACAGTTCATCCAACACCCGAGCCAGTTGCTGGCGAACGTCGTGCGCCATCCCCCGGACCGTGGACGACGATTCCCAGGATACCGCCGACAGCCCCCGTCCTTCCCCTAACCAATGGATGCGCTGTTCGTGCAAATACCGGCGATAGTCGAATGCGCCCGGATTCCTGGCGCCATCCGGCACGCTCAAGCGCAGGGGCATGGACAGTTGGTCCCCCGGACGCCAGCGGGAAACGGGCGGCACTTCCGCCGCCGTCTGCAACCGCAACGTTACTTGCACTTTTTCCCGGACGGCAAATGTCTTTCCTTGCCACGTCAACTCCTGTACCAGGAAAACAAATCGCACCCGGTCCCCATCGATGTGTGGTGCCGTGATGAGGGTGCCCCGGGTGTCGACCGTAAACGAAGCCTGCTTCTCCGTCGGCAAAAGTTCGGCGATGGCCGAGCGATTCATCCCCTCGACCCAGCCCATGTACAACAACCCGGCCCCAAAGGCCAGGAGAAAACCGAGGGCCCACGTCCATCGAGTTTTGCTCAACGTCCATAGGGAGACGCACAACACGACCGTGACCAAACACCAGACACTCCACGTCCGGTTGGGCGGGTAGGCGATGACGAGTCCGGTCAAAAAGGCGAGGGACAGCCATATTCGCAATTGCACGAAAAACCACACACCTTCCGATGTGTGGTACTTTCGACAAGCGCCGAAAAGAATCCTTCACGGCTAAATGCGGGCCGTGACGATCCCCCGCTGGCCTTGATACTTCCCGTTCCGATCGGCATAACTGACTTCACACGGTTCGCCGCGTAAAAACAACACTTGACAAAGTCCTTCTTCGGCATAAATTTTCGCCGGCAACGGAGTCGTATTGCTGATTTCCAGCGTGATTTGCCCTTCAAAACCCGGCTCAAAAGGCGTCACGTTCGTAATAATGCCACAGCGGGCGTAGGTGGATTTACCCACACAAATGGCCATAATGTCTCGCGGAATCCGGAAATACTCGATGGAATGGGCCAAGGCAAAGCTGTTGGGAGGAATGAGGATGTATCCGTCTTCTGCTTCGACGTCCACAAATGCGCGTTCGTTGACATTTTTCGGATCGATAATGGCGTTGTGTACGTTACTGAATATCTTGAAATGCCGCCCGACCCGCAAATCGTACCCAAAAGAAGACACGCCGTAGGAAATGACCCGTTTCCCGTTATCGTCCAATTGGCGAACGTTTCGGGGAACAAAGGGCTCGATCATTCCTTGTTTGGCTAGCTCGATGATTTGACGATCGTTGAGTATCATCGTCCTCTCCCTTTACTCCAATCCATCGTCTGTCGTTTTACGAAAACAAACGGGCATGCTCCACTTTGATGCAGCGATCCATGATCACGTCCATGCCGTGATCGGCCGCCTTTTGAGCCGCCTCTTCGTGGATGACACCCAACTGCAGCCACAAGGCTTTTGCTCCAACGGCAATGGCTTCATCCACCACCGCCGGCACTTCTTCGCTGCGCCGGAAGACGTCGACGATGTCGATCTCTCCTTCCACGTCTTTTAACGACGCGACTGCTTTTTGCCCCAACACTTCGTCCACCATCGGATTGACCGGAATGATTTCATACCCTTGCGCTTGCAAATAGGCCGCAACTTGATAGCTGGGCCGATCCGGTTTATTGGACAAGCCGACGACTGCAATGCGTTTGGCATCTTCCAACACTTGCCGCATCCGTTCATCGGACGGTACAAACGATTTGGCCATCCCGATTGCCTCCTTTCCACAGATGGAAACGGTTGTAATTCTCCCGTTGATGTTCTCCCTAAATATTTTAATGTACCGTAATGAAATCCCGCAAATTTTGCAACGTCTTTTCCCCAATTCCCGGCACTTCCAGCAATTGGTCTACGTGCTGGAAAGGACCGTGCTCGGTCCGATACTGAATAATCGCCTCGGCCTTGGCCGGGCCAATGCCGGGAAGGGTGTCCAACTCACTGGCTGTCGCCGTGTTGATATTCACTTTTCCCGACCCGGAATTGCCGACCGGACTACTGATCAAAGTAGACGAAACATCGGCCAGGCCGCCGGCACCCGCTTCTTCACCTTGAAAAGGCACGCGAAAAGCCATGCCGTCGGTGAGCGGTTGGGCCAAGTTGATGCGATCCGGGTCAGCCTCCGGCAAAAAACCCCCGGCCCGTTCCACCGCATCGATCACCCGGGCCCCGGCGGGCAAGGCGTACACGCCCGGGTGTTGGACGGCGCCCTTGACGTCGACCACCACTTCGGTTTGCACGGTCTCCGCCTGGCGGGTCGCATCCGGTGTTGCCATTTCGATGTCGGCCTTTGGCTCTTCGTAGGGGGGAAACGTCGCCACCGGCCCCTGTTCCTGCTCAAAGATGATGTAACACACGAGACTGACCAGGACGACGCCGCTCAGCGCCAAGAGGATTCCCAACCGTTTTTCCCGTTCACTCCAGCGCATACGAACAACTCCCTATTGGCAATCAGGTCCTTGTTCGAATGAGGAACCGGAAAAGGCGATGGCCTGGCCCAGGAGCCGGCGGTCGGGGGAGCATAACCGCGAACGGTCCCGCATACTATGGTACAACGATGGTTTTCGTTTTGCGCAAGGGGAGGAGGAAAAAATGGCCACAGGCTTCGACAACCCGGTCGGCTTTATCGGTATCGGGACCATGGGCGGCATGCTCATTGACGCCTTCTTACGGGCCGGTACGTTTCGACCGGAACAGGTGTTCATTCATAACCGTACGCCACAAAAGGCCCACATGATGGCACAAAAATATCCCGGCATGACCATCGCTTCGTCCAATGCGGCTGTCGCACAGAAAACCCAGTTGCTCTTTCTGTGCGTCAAACCGTTGGATTTTCAAACCGTCCTGAAAGAGATCGCACCGCATGTGACCCCTTCCCAAACGGTCGTCGCCATCGCCAGTCCTGTCTTACTGCAACATCTGGCTGAACAACTCCCGAGCAAATTGATCAAATTCATCCCCAGTTTGACCAACTTGTCCCATGCCGGTGCTTGTCTTTTGACGTTTCATGAACGCATCCCCGGGGATGAACGAGAACAGTGGAAACAGTTGTTTTCGGCCATCGGAACGCCGGTGGAAATTTCCGAAGCCCATACCCGCATCGCTTCGGATTTGAGCAGCTGTGGCCCCGCGTTTCTCAGTCACATCTTGTCGCAAATGGCCGATGCCGCCGTGGAAGAAGCCGGCCTGCCCCGTTGTTTGGCCGAAGCCCTCGTGGTGCACATGTTGGACGGCACAGCCAGGCTCTTGATGCAAGAAGGCTTGAGCCTGCAAGAAATCCAACAGCGCATCGCCGTCCCCGGCGGCATCACACAGCAAGGCTTAAGTTGGCTATCGGATCAACTGGCCGGCGTCTTTCACCGGCTCTTTCAAACGACCCATGCCAAATATGCGGAAGATGTCGAGAAAATCCAAGCGGCCTTTGACGACCGGTAAGCGGCCGGCCATATTCTCCACCGGATGGGTCCCTTTCCGCTGACGACGTCAGCCGACGACCACGTTGACGAGTTTGCCCGGTACGACGATCACTTTCCGTACCGTCTTGCCTTCGATATATGTGCGAACCCGGTCATCGGCCAACACCAACTGCTCCACTTCCCCTTTGTCGGCCTTGGCCGGCACGGTCAACTTCGTCCGCAACTTGCCGTTGATTTGGACCGCAATTTCCACTTCATCCACCTCGAGCGCCGCCGGATCGTATTTCGGCCACGATTGCCGGTGGATGCTCTCTTGATGGCCAATGCGATGCCACAGCTCTTCGGTGATGTGCGGCGCAAAGGGAGCCAGCAACAGGAGCAGCGTTTCAATGGCGAAAGCCAACGTCCCACTGTCGGCCACCGCCTTCCTCTCCTGGATGCCGTTGACCAGTTCCATGATGGCGCTGATGGCCGTGTTGAAGTGATACCGCAACTCGATGTCGTCGGTCACTTTTTTGATGGTCGCATGGGTCAGCCGGTAAAGGGCTTTGCTGGCTTCATCCT
This sequence comes from Bacillota bacterium, assembly GCA_017577895.1. Taxonomy (GTDB): domain Bacteria; phylum Bacillota; class Bacilli; order ZCTH02-B2; family ZCTH02-B2; genus Bacillus_BB. The sequence continues at coordinate 5,138 of PKQY01000015.1, read as the reverse complement.
GTACTTGAGGCGCAGGCCGCTCGGCCCCAAAAAGGTGGACGTGCTCTTCCACCAAACGCCAAACCCGATTCAAAAAGCGATGGCAGCCTTCCACGCCCGAGTCGCTCCATTCCAAATCCCGATCCGGCGGTGCCGCAAACAGAATAAACAGCCGTCCGGTATCGGCACCGTATTTTTCGACGATCTCGTCGGGGCTCACGACGTTGCCTTTGGATTTGGACATTTTGGCGCCGTCTTTGATGACCATCCCCTGGGTCAACAAACTTTTGAACGGTTCGGTATGGTCCACCAAACCGGCATCGTACAGCACTTTCGTGAAAAACCGGGCATAGAGCAGATGCAAGACGGCATGTTCGATGCCGCCGATGTATTTATCGACCGGCAGCCACTTTTTCACCTTTTCCGGATCGAAGGGCCGTTCCGTGTCTTTGGCGCTCGTATACCGGTAAAAATACCACGACGAATCGATGAACGTGTCCATGGTGTCCGTCTCGCGCCGCGCCGGACCTTGGCAACGGGGGCATGTCGTATGGACAAACAACTCGGACGTGGTCAACGGATTGCTCTTGCCGTCAAACACGACGTCATCCGGCAACAGTACGGGCAATTGTTCCTTCGGCACCGGCACGATGCCGCAACGGTCACAGTAGACGATGGGTATGGGACAACCCCAGTACCGCTGGCGGGAAATAAGCCAGTCGCGGATGCGATAGGACACCGCCGGACCGCCTTTGCCCAATTCCGCCAAGTGTTGACTGACGGCCTTGATCCCTTCGCGGCTGCTCAGCCCGTCAAAGGGCCCCGAGTTGACCATCACGCCGTCGTCCACGTACGCCTCGGCCATTTCTTCCGCCACGAGCGTCCGCTCCGGATTTTGAATGACCACTTTGATGGGTAACTGATACTTTTTCGCAAACTGGAAGTCCCGCTCATCGTGGGCCGGAACGACCATCACCGCGCCGGTCCCGTAATCGACCAACACGTAATTGGCAATCCAAATCGGAATGCGTTCGCCGGTCAGCGGATGTTCGGCGTACGCCCCGGTAAACATCCCCACTTTTTCCGCATCGGCGCTCGTCCGGGCGATTTCGCTTTCCCGGCGCATTTGCTCCACAAAAGCCAGCACCTCGGCTTCCGTGTCTTTGCCTTTCACCAGCCGGGGCACCAACGGATGTTCCGGCGCCAGCACCAAACAAGTCACACCGTACAGCGTGTCCGGCCGCGTCGTAAACACCGACACGGTTTCGCCGATTTCCGGAATGGCAAAGACGACTTCGGCCCCCGTGCTCTTGCCGATCCAGTTGCGCTGCATCGTCTTCACCCGTTCGGGCCAGCCGTCCAGCTTCTCCAAGTCCTGGAGCAATCGTTCGGCGTAATCGGTAATTTTAAAGAACCACTGTTCCAGTTCTTTTTTGGTCACTTCCGAATCGCAGCGCCAGCATTTGCCGTCTTCCACCTGTTCGTTGGCCAACACCGTCGTGCAGCTCGGACACCAGTTGACCGCCGCCTTTTTCCGGTACGCCAATCCCCGCTCATAAAACAACAGAAACAACTCTTGCGTGAACTTGTAATAATCGGGCAAGCAAGTGGCGATTTCGCGTTCCCAGTCGTAACTGACACCCAACCGTTTCTGTTGTTCTTTCATGTGCTGGATGTTTTCCAGCGTCCATTTCCGCGGATGAATGCCCCGCTGAATGGCGGCGTTTTCCGCCGGCAACCCGAACGCATCCCAGCCCATCGGATGCAACACTTGATAGCCGTTCATCCGTTTAAACCGGGAGATGACGTCACCGATGGAGTACACCCGCATATGTCCCATGTGGAGGCGTCCCGACGGGTACGGAAACATTTCCAAGGCGTAAAAACGCGGTTTCCCTTCCTCTTCGTCTTCTGTCCGATAAATCTGTTGTTCTTCCCACACTTTTTGCCATTTCGGTTCAATTTCTTGCGGATTGTACGTCTTTGTCGCCAATGTGCTCATCGTCAACCTCCTTCAGCATCCTTGGTGTCCCGCTTAACCGGTATAAAAAAAACCGCTCACCCCGAACGCTAGGGGCGAGAGGTTCTTCTGTCAGACATTCCCGCGGTACCACCCTAATTGACAGGCCAAGCCTGCCCACTCATTGTCCCTTAACGCGGGGGACGGTGTGGGTACTCGTACGTTCCCCATCACAGCTCCGAGGCGAGTTCACCTGCTTTCCATATCGGTTTTCACCAACCACCGACTCTCTGGCATGGAAGGGGCAGGCTACTACTCCTCTTCTTCGCTTTGCCGTCTTTCAACTGTCCTGAACCCATGTTTATGCATCGTATGGCTTCTATTATATGGATCAACAATACGTAAGTCAATGTTTTTCCCCGGCGACAATCCTTTTTTCAGGCTGTCACCCGTTGATCAGCAGTTCTTTCAACTGCTTAATCTGCTTGCGTTCACCGGCCACCACCAGCGTCATATTCGGCTTGATCGGATCGTCAGGACCCGGATTAATTTTTTGCCGGTTTTTCTCGACCATGGCCAAAACGGTGGCACCGGTCCGCTGCCGAACGTCCAGATCAAAAATGGATTTGCCAATGCACTTAAAGTTGGGTTCAATTTTCACCCATTCGATCACCAAATCTTCCAGCGTGACCTCCACTGTCTCCAACGCTTGCGGTTTGTAGACCATCCCCCCGATAATCGCCGCCACTTGCCGGGCCTCCGTGTCATCCAACGTGACGACGGACACCACTTCGTCCTGGTTGTCGCTGTCAAATTGATACAGCTCTCTTCGTCCGTCATCGTGAATGACGATGACGAGTTTATCGCCAGATTTGGCTTCGATTTGGAACTTCTTCCCAATACCGGGAAGTTCCGACTCACGAATGGTTGCCATGCAATTTCTGACCTCCGCTCCACTAATTCGCCTCGCCGACCTTTTTCCGCTTCGGCTTTTCCCACTTAAAGATTTTGTTGAGCCCATTATATACGCGTTTCGATTCTTTTGCCATCATCGGACCGAGGATGGCCATGATCAACACATACAGGGCTGATGCGGGCTGCAAGACGGGCATCAAACCGGCGCTGACACCGAGGTTGGCAATGATGATCGTAAATTCTCCCCGGGCGATCATGGTCAACCCGATATTGAGCGACGCTTTATGGGTCAAACCGGCGTTCCGTCCTGCAAACATGCCGGCCACGAAGTTGGCCACAATGGTCAAGAAAGCCGCACCCGCCGCCAACCAAACGGCATCCGCCAACGTGAACGGATCGATGCTCAAACCGAAGCTGAAAAAGAAGATGGCACCAAAAAAATCGCGAAACGGGACCACCATCTGTTCGATCCGCTTGCTGTGTTCCGTCTCGGACAGCGCCAACCCAAACAACATGGCGCCGATGGCTTCCGCCACATGGATGGTTTCAGAAAAACCAGCCACGAAAAACAATCCGGCAAAAACGACAATGACGAAAATTTCATTGGACGTAATCCGCAACACCCGGTTCAAAACCGGGGGGCCAAACCGGCCGATCAAAAGGAACAGCACCATGTATCCGATGGAGACGGCCAAAGAAAGGGCTATGTTCCCCACCGAGGTCGCACCGGACAACAACAACCCGGACATGACGGACAAAAAGAGCGCCAAGAAAATGTCGTCGAACAAAACCATACCCAAAATCAATTCGGTCTCCGGGTTACCGGTCCGCTTCAAATCGACCAGCGTTTTCGCCACAATGGCCGTCGATGAAACGGACATCATGCCGGCAACGATCAACGTCTCATACAGCGGCAAGCCGATAAAATACCCGTAGGCCAAACCGGCCAAAAAATTGGCGGTCACGTAGGCGCTTCCACCGGCGACGATGTTGGCCCCCGAGTTGATCAATTTCTGGACGGAAAACTCCAAACCTAAATAAAACAGGAGGAACAAAACGCCAATGCGCCCTAAAAAGGAAATGACTTCCTGACTTTCAATGAATGACAGATCGAAAATGCCGATGGCGGGCGCATGGGGGCCCAACAACATTCCCAACACGATCAAAAAAGGAATGATGGACTGTTTCAGCTTATAGGCGATGAGGGAGACGATAGCCACTAGTACACACGCCGTGCCGACTTCTAAAATTAGATGGTCCATGTTATGCCATGCTCCCTCTCTCATTCATGGTTTCCATCATCTCTACCGGCATATTCACCAGCGGCGCATCGCCCCACAACCGCTCCAGTTGGTAAAATTCGCGGTCGTCCCGATGGAATATGTGAACGACGATATCCCCCAAATCCATCAGCACCCATCGCCCTTCCTTTTTCCCTTCTAAGCTGAAAATCGTGATGCCTAACGGTTCTAGATCTTCCTGGATGGCATCGGCGATGGCTTCCACTTGCGTGCGGGAATTGCCGGAACAGATGACGAAATAATCGGTCACCATGCTCAAGCCGCGCACATCCAGTACCCGGATATCCAGCGCCTTTTTCTTGTGCGCCGCCTGTACGACTGTTTGTAACACTGCTTCTACTGTATGCGCCATAACACCCTCCCGTCAACGTATTTTACGGTTCCTTTTGACCGTTCTGCGGCGCCAGCAAATCGTTATAGGCCAACAACGTCAGCGGGTACACCCGCTTGTGCTGTTGAATCAAAAATCGAATCGTGCCTCCCAAGGCCGTGGCCAAAGCCTGATCCAAGTCTTGTTCTGCCAATGCCCGAATGTCTTCCACGCCGGGAAAGTTCCGATTCGGCTCAATGTAGTCGGCCAGACATATCACTTTCTCCAACACCGTCATGCCGACGCGGCCGGACGTATGGTAACGGACCGCCGCAATGATGTCCGGGTCTTGAATGCCGAACTCCCGTTGAATGAGAATGGAACCGACCGGCGCATGCCACAGTTCTTTGTCATAGTCCAGCAAATCATCGGGCAGTTCCGGTTCTTGGCGGATGATGGCCTTCATCTCGTCCTCCGGCCAGTACTTGGCGCAATCGTGCAGGATACCAGCCAGTTCCGCCTTCTCCACATCAGCCCCGAAACGGACCGCCAACTGTTTCGCCGTCTCCGCCACCCCCAAAGTGTGACGGAAGCGGTGTTCGGTCAACATGTTCCGAACCGCCGCAAGGATTGCCTCCCGCTCCATCCCCTCACCTCGCTTGCCGCCGGATTA